>NZ_OMPH01000031.1:0-137245 GCF_900312795.1 Ruegeria sp. AU67 | reverse complement strand
ATGACCATCGCCTGCCTGCTGGCCAACACACTCACCGCCTGCTGCCGCGCCAACAAACTCCCAGAACCAGAAGGCCTCACAGCCTGACCTGTTTCGCTGGGGCGCAAAAAATGCGCCCCAGCGAAACTGAATTTCGCACAAGTGTGAAAATTGGCCATGATGTCAACGTGCTAAATTTCCCCCCTTTAAGGTTTGAATGTCTGAATGGGGCGTGTTAGCCGGGATTTCCCAGCCGTTTACAGTGTGTGAATGTTAGCTTTCCGGGGCTTGTGGCTGGGCCCCTGAAAGTGGTTTTTGATATGGTATGACTTCAAAGCTAAGACCCATCTTCAGCCTGTGCAGCCCACAACGCGTGATGGCCGGAGCGTTCTTCCTTCCTATGCTGGCTTACGCTTTTCCGCCGTTCCAGATGTCGGATTTGCCGTTTGTCATAAGCTTCTTATTTTGGTTCGGGGTGATGGGTATCGCCGTTACGTCGACCTGGATAGCCCGAAAACTGATCCGAGAATCCGGGACTGTTCTGAACTTGCCGGTGCGTGATCTGGCAATCGCCCTGTTTGTTCTGCTGTTGTTTATCCCGTCCCTTTGGGTGCTGGCCGTGGTTCTGTTTTCCATTGGGGGCCACTCCGCACCCGGCATCCCGCGAGTTATTGGATACAGCGCCTTGTTTACCGCTGGCCGGATTCTGACCAGCCGGGCAGAACCCAAAAGCGCTCCACCATCGTCCCCGGCTCCGCGGCTTGCGCGACGGTTGCCTGCGTCTTTTCAGGGGCAGATCTACCGCCTGAGCTCGCGTAATCACTACGTGGATGTGGTCACAACAGAGGGTACCTTTGCGATCCGGTTACGGCTCTCTGATGCGGTTGGGGAAATGGAGCCCTTGCGCGGGCATTGTGCGCACCGGTCCCATTGGATCGTGGACAACGCAGTCACAGGCACTGAGAAGGTAGCCGACAGAATCTACTTGAAGCTGGTGAATGGTGACCTGATACCGGTCAGCCGGAAGTACAAGCCGATGCTTGAAGACGACGGGTTGATATGATCTCAGCGTGGCATTGGGATGATTCGTGGATGAGGGCCGGTCAGGATGGCCATTGCCCGGTCGCTCATCAAGTCACATAGAACTTTCTCGGAACTTCGTAGCCCGCCTGTATAGGTGCCATAGGCCGGTAGGATAAGTCGTGCATTATCCATCAAAAACGCAGGGCGTGTGATCGTCCGACCGCGTGCCCTAATGCGGGTCTTGGGATGATAGTGCCCCGAGATTTCGTCGTGACAACTGGGTTGGGCGATATGCCGGAAAACCAATGGGCCTGCCGTGTATTCAGCCAGATGTGTTCCGCCCAGATCTATTGGACCCGGGTCGTGGTTTCCTTCGATCCAAATCCATTGTCGGCCTGCTTGCTGGGCCGTCAACGAAAGCTTCTCGGCGGCGCCCAATGCAGCCAACGCATCCAAATCGTCAAAGCTGTCGCCCAGGCAGATGACAGTTTGCGCGCCGGTTCTGTCGATGTCGGCTGCCAGCCGGGTCAGGGTGTCCTGACTGTCATAGGGCGGCAAAGAGGGACCACCGCGCCGCGCCATACGTTCGGATTTGCCAAGATGCAGATCGCTGACGCATAACAGTTTCCGGCTTGGCCACCACAACGCACCAGTTCCCAATGCGCGCAGATCTTGTTCAGCAAAGGAAAACGCCAGCTCGTTCATGGTACGTTCTTCACCTGTTTTGATCCTTGGCGCAAGCTGAATTACTTCGCGTCTAGTCCCGCAGCCTGTAGCAATCGGGCGCTTTCCTCGGCCAACAGACGTTCTTCGGCGGCACCTTTGACCGGTACTTTGCCAACCTCCAGAAACAACGGCGCGGCGAGGGGAGAGACCCGATCCAGCCGAACCAGATCTATCCGGTCACCAATTCGTTCAATCATTGTCTCGATACGTCCAAAATCCACTAGTCCGCGTATTGCTTCCTCGCGGGTGATCTGCATCAGAAGGTGGTTGGGGTCATATTTCAGCAGCGTGTCGTAAAGAATATCCGAGGAAAACGTAGCCTGACGCCCGCTTTTGCGTTTCCCGCCTGTATTGCGCTCGATCAGGCCTGCTATTGTGGCCGAAGCGCGAAAGGTGCGTTTCATGACAGCGTTGCCCGCCAGCCATGTCTCAAGCCCGTCACGCAGTTTGTCCAATTGGAGCAATGGGCTTGGGTCTGTCACAGCATCCAGGCCCCAAATCAGCGTCGCATAGTCGGTGGCAACAAAACCAAGCGGCGCCAACCCGGTTTCCTCCATCCGTTTAGTCAATAAAAGCCCAAGGGTCTGTTGCGCATTGCGCCCAGCGAAGCCGTAAACACACAGGTGTTCACGACCGTCATTGGGAAAACTCTCGATCAGCAAGCGATCCCGTTGAGGCAATCGGGACATATCCCGCTGCAACGCTAACCATTCGGTCGTGTGAGCAGGTAGTTGTGGCCACTCCGGCTGAGCGAACATGCGCAGGATACGGTCGCTGAGTTGGGTCGAGGTCGCGAACTTAGTGCCCGAAAATGTAGCGATCTTGGGCTTCTTGTCCGCCCGGCGGCTGACTTCGACCACCATTTCTCGCAGCCCCTCGTACCGTACGATCTGTCCGCCGATCAGAAACGTATCTCCGGGCGTCAGAGAGGCTGCAAATGCCTCCTCGACCTCACCCAGCGGTTTGCCCCCGCGATTGCGCTTTAAGCGGACTTTCAGCGTGTCTGTGTCCTGTATCGTGCCCAGGTTCATACGAATACGCTGTGTTGCCCGCGGGTCTCTTAGCTGCCATTGGCCGTCGGGGCGCTGCAACAGCCGCTGCCAGCGATCATAGGCGCGCAGCGCGTAGCCGCCGGTTGCACAGAAATCCAAACAGGCGTCGAACTCAGCGCGGCTGAGATCAGAATATGGCCCTGCTGCCGTCATTTCGGTGAACAGGGCATCTGCATCGAACGGACCTGCCGCAGCGGCGATGAGCATATGCTGGCACAACACGTCCCTTGGGCCCGGTCCGCGCGGTTCGCCATCCAGATCATGGGCCTTTGCCGCCTCCAACGCGGCGACGCACTCGACCACTTCAAACCGGTTCGCTGGCACTAATAGGGCTTTGGACGGGGCGTTGTAACGGTGGTTGGCACGACCAATGCGTTGAACCAGACGTTTGACGTTCTTGGGCGCGCCAATCTGGATCACCAGATCCACATCGCCCCAGTCGATGCCCAGATCCAGACTGCCGGTGCAAACAATGGCGCGTAAGTCACCGCGGACCATTGCAGCCTCGACCCGTTCGCGCTGTTGCCGATCTAGGCTGCCGTGGTGAATGCCAATGGGCAGCCCGTCATCATTGGCAAGCCAAATGTTGTGAAAGAATATTTCGGCCTGCGCGCGGGTGTTGTGAAAAATAAGCGTGGTTTTGTGTTGTTTGATCTGATCCAGCACCGCAGGGATCGAATAGGCCGCCCCTCCACCGGACCAGGGCGGCATCTCTTGCGTCTCAAGCATTTGGATATCGGGGTTGGGGCCGGGATCAGCCTGAATGATCTTGCAAGGATTGGGATGGCGGGCCAAAAACTGCGCGATGGCATCGGGGTCTTCGACTGTGGCCGACAGGCCGACGCGTCGCAGGTCAGGGCACAAGCTCTGCAAACGGGCCAGCGCCAACATCAACTGATCGCCTCGTTTGCTTTCGGCCAAGGCGTGGATTTCGTCCACGATCACGCGTTGGACGCCTGCAAACATCCGCGGGGCGTCTTCGTACGACGTCAGTAAGGCCAGGCTTTCAGGCGTGGTCAGCAGGATGTGCGGAGGGTCCACGCGCTGACGTTTCTTTTGCGTGGCCGAGGTATCGCCTGTTCGGTCTTCGATGCGGATGGGCAGGCCAATATCGTCCGCCGGGCCGCGCAGGTTGCGGCGGATATCGGCGGCCAAAGCCTTGAGTGGGGAAACATAGAGCGTGTGCAGACCGGGGCGATCATTTTCCGCCAGCTCGGCCAGTGTCGGCAGGAAACCGGCCATCGTTTTGCCACCGCCGGTCGGCGCAATGAGCAAAGTTGCCGGGTCCCTAGCCCGGTCAAACATCTCTTGCTGATGTGGATGGATGGACCAGCCTTTGGCGTCAAACCAATCCGTGATTCGGGGGGGAATCTGCGTCATGAACGCAGACTACCCGGCCTGTCCCGGAAATGGCACGGCGTTAATTTACGATTACCTCGTCTTTGACGAACATGTTGGCCCAGGCCCTGTCGATCAGGTCGGGGCTCATCTGATAGGGGATGCCCTCGAATTCGCAGATCGAGATCATCTGGTCGATCAGGAAGATCGGCTGATAGTTGGCATAGACGTTGTTGATGGTCGGGTATTTGACCTTCAGCAAATGCACCAGAGCGGATTCATCCAGCGGCATGCCGCGTTTCCGCGCCACCATTGCAAAGATTTTTAGGAAGTCTTCTTGAACAGGACCACCGATCTTGATCTTGAAGAAGATCCGACGCAGGGCCGCTTGGTCGAAGATCTCATTCGGGTGGAAGTTGGTCGAGAAGATGACCAATGTGTCAAAGGGAACCTCGAACTTTTCGCCGGACTGCAGGCCAAGAATATCCTTGTTCTCTTCCAGAGGAACAATCCAGCGGTTGATCAGCGCCTGTGGCGGTTCCTGCTGACGACCAAGGTCGTCCACGATGAAGATGCCACCGGTTGATTTCAGCTGCAGCGGCGCCTGATAGGTACGTGCAGTCGGGTTGTAGACCAGATCCAGCATTGAAAGCGAAAGTTCACCACCCGTTACCACGGTCGGGCGTTCGCACTGAACATAGCGGGTGTCGAACCGCTTGCGACGGCGCAGGCTGTTGGGGTCATCCGCCTCTTGCTCGATCGCGGTGTGGACGATCGGATCATAGACCGTGATGACCTGACCTGCATACTCGATGGCACGGGGAACATAGACGTTGTCCCCCAGCGCGTCGCGAATACCGTTCGAGATTGAGGATTTACCGTTACCCGGAGGGCCATACATCAGAATTGACCGGCCGGCGCTGACTGCGGGGCCCAGATGGTCCAGCAGGCTGTCGGGCAGAACAAGATGTCCCATCGCACCAGTTAGCTGATCACGGGTCACCTGAATATTTCGGATTGACTGACGCTTGACCTGTTCCCGGTATACGTCCAGCGGAACCGGCATAGCGCCGAAGTATTCAGATTGGCTCAGCGCGTCCAGTGCACGGGCTTTGCCGGCATCGGTAAGCTGATAGCCCATCTCGTTTCCACTGTTGGCGTTCAGTGTGCCCGTCGCTTCGAGCAGTTTCTGTTCGCGTGCAATGTCTACAAGTTCTTGCGTGACCGCACCTGGCAAACAGATCGCTTCCGCGATTTCCGTGACCGTATCCACGTTCTTTCGGAATATCGTCTTAAGCAGAATGTCCCGCATCATCACGATGGGCAGTTTCATTTCGGCCATACCCTTGGGGGCAGGGGGGGCCATAACCGAGGTCGTCTGCATATTCATGAGCGTTGCCCGTCTATCCACTAATCACGCCTAAAGCCCCACAAGGGCTGCTTGCATAAAATCTTAACCTGCTTTGTGTCAGCACAAAGGCATTGAAAAGGCGGACTGATGATAGTTTATGAGCCGGAAACAGTTCCAAAAATCAGATAGATCGCCAAACTGGCCCCTAACGGAAAACCCATCGGAAATTTCTTGCCCCGATCCCAGCTCTCCCAGTCCGGGGCGATCGCCCGAAGGCGTGTGTGCTTGGCCAGCCTGTGCGTCACATATGCACCAAGCATGGCGCAAGTGGCGATCAGCGTCATAAGCAGATAGTCACCGGCCCAGACAAAGGCTGAGGCGGCAGCCAGAAACTTGGCATCACCTGCCCCCATGACGCCGGCCGCGTTCAACAGGATGCCGAAAAACAAAACGACAACGATATGCAGCAATTGCCACAGATAGGGCGGAAGTGTCAGGGCAATCGGACCCACGCTGCCGGTCGTCCACTCGGTGGCCCAGGGTGGCAGTGCAATCAACCCGACAACAGCAAAAACCGCGGCCAAAGCGATCACGGCATGATTTTTGATCAGCATGCTACGCAGATCAGTGAAGGCTACATAAAAACAGATCGGCAACACAAACGGCAAAAACCATGCGGCTGCCGTCGCAGGGATATTCATGAATCAGGCCTCTTCAAGCGCGCGAAGCGATCGAACGGCTTCCTCATAGTGCTGGGGGTGGGTTGCGATGGCTTCACGAAACAGGTTCTTGGCTGTCGTGATATCGCCTTGCTTGATCGCAGAAATACCCATTGTATTCAGCAGCATGGCTCGCTCAACTTGTGTCAGAGGAACAACTGGCATGTTATAGTTGCCCTGTGCAGCCCTGGCCAACACGAGGTTGTTCTTAGCCGTGAACAGCGATTTGTCCTGACGGATTGCTTCGGAAAACAACCTTTCGGCATCGGCGTAATCACCGCGCGACAGCTTGGAGTAGCCCCAGTTGTTCATAACACCACCAGGGCGTGTGGTCAGACCAACGGCTGTTTCGTAAAAGTGATCCGCGCGTTTCCAGTCTTTACTGGAGTCTGCAACGACCGCCTCAAGACGGTAACGTTGGAATGTCTCATAGGTTGGAGGAACAGAATCCAGCGTCGACTTAGCCGTTGCCCAGTCACCAGCACGGACCGATGCGGCGGCGTACTCGACCCGGTCGACGTTGTTCGCGCCTTTCATGGTAGTTACTTTTTTCCACGCAGATGCGGCCTCGGTCGTGCGCTTGGCGCGGGTAAGAGAAATCGCAAGGCCCCGCTGCAGGTCGATCCGGCCAGGATTTTTTGCGGCGGCGCCTTTGAAATAGGTCACAGCCTCGTTCGGATCAGCCGCAGTCAGAAGAACCTCGTTCAGGTTGGTTTCGTCTATGACGTTCACCTCCTGATAGGTGCGTTCGACCTTTTCTTCTTCGGTTTCTTTTTCGCAGGCGGACAGAACCATCCCGCAGATCACCATCGTCGGAATCAAGAATTTTTGGCGCATTTTTGCGTCCCTTACTGCTCTTGCCAATGTTACGGGAGCTTGCGCAGCATGAATTGCCCGTCGCCTTGCTGCTCCAGTTTATATTCTTGTTTTTCCGGGGTAGTATTAACAGGATTTTCCATTTTTGCGAGTGCTAAGCGCAGATTGTCCAAGATTGCGTCACTTTCGCCATTGTCCAAAGCAAAGGCGCGCCTGAACATCTGCTCTGCCTCAGGGTATTCGGCCTTTTCCATCAGCACAACACCCAGATTATTCCACGCAATGGGCCAGTCGGGTTCATCCTCTATGGCGCGGCGCAGCAGTTCTTCTGCTTGCCCCAAACGCCTGAGACCCAGGTTTGCAGTTCCCATTGAGGTCAGAAGTTCCGTTGTCATCCCTTGATCCAGCGCGGCGCGGGAAAAGGAAGTCAGCGCAAGCTCATATTCGCCCGATACCATCAGTCGGTTTCCGACCGTAATCGGATCAACGGCATCGGCTTTGGGGTCAACGCCCGGAGCGTCCAGACCGTTTGAAAGGCCCATTTCTGTACAAGAGGCCACCATGGCAAGAACCATGGTGGCCTGAAACATGCGGCGTAGCCTGAAACTGGTACACCTGAGATTTAATTCCATCGGGACGTTATCCACCGGCTTTTGCAAATTCCGCGATGCCTTTTGCCGAGGGGCCGACCAGAATGACCAGCAACGGCGGCACCGTCAGCATCATTGTGGCAAGTGTCATTTTGGTTGGCAACTTGTTCGCGGCCTCCTCGGCGCGCATTACCCGCTTGTCACGCATTTCACCGGCATAAACCCGCAGGGCTTCGGCGATTGATGTACCAAATGTGGCCGACTGGATCATAACAGTCACAAACGAGCTGACGTCCTGAACGCCGCAACGTGTGCCAAAGTCTCTGAGAACGCTGTCCCTTTCCTTACCCGCCTTCAATTCGTGCGCGACAACTTCGAATTCCGAGGCAATATCCGGGTAAGAGACTTTCATTTCAGCCGCGACCCGAACAATCGCCTGATCCAGCGATTGACCTGCTTCGACGCAAACCAGCATAAGATCCAGAGTGTCGGGGAAACCTGCAACGATGGCTTCCTGTCGTTCGGCAACGCGCCGAGTGATCCAATAGCGTGGGAGGAAGTAGAACGCACAAGCCGGAATCAAGACGCGCATGGCCATCTGGGCCGGGGTGAATTCCTGATCACCAGCAAAAACCGTGACCAAAAGCACGCCAATCGAAATGCCTATCAAACCAAGAGCAAATTGAGCAAAGTGAAAAAAGCGGACCGCGTCCTTGGATTGATACCCCGCCTGGCGCAACTTGAGCTCCATCGCGGACAGTTCTTCTTTGTTTTGTGGTTCTAGGAAATTCGCGAATTTCTGAAGTTGCTCGTTGCGGCTGGATTGTCGCAGTTTGTCCTTGTTGCCTTTCTTGCTTTCCTTGGGCGCCGCATGTGAACGCTGTAGTTTCTTGAGAGGGTCCTCGGGCTGGTTCAGCATCAGTGGCAAGGCCACAAGGATCATGAACAACCCCAGAACACCAACCACGATAAGGGGTCCAAACGGTCCCAAATTCTCGGTCAGGACTTCATTGATTTGGGTCAGAAATTCCATACTCAAGCCCTCAGACTTTGATATTCGTAAGAATGCGCATGACGATCAGGTTCAGTGTCAGCATGATGGCCACAAAGAAACACATCGGAATGAACCACTCATGGTCAACTACTTCGTCATAGTAGCCCGGATCTTTCACCAGAATGAACAACAGGCAGAATAGGGGGAAGCCAGACAGGAATTTGCCGGACCATTTGGCCTCGGCAGTGATCGCATTAACTCGGCGGAACAGGCGGAACCGAGCACGGATAACCTTGGCCAAGCCCGCCAAAATCTCGGCCAAGTTACCACCGGCCTGCTGCTGAATTCCGACGGCGACGGACAAAAAGCGTAAATCCTGCATTCCCAGACGTTCTGCCATGTCCTTAAGGGCTTCACCGACGTCACGACCGTAGGCGCATTCGTCAGCAATCACGCCAAATTCTGTTCCAAGCGGATCCTGCACTTCATTCGCAACAATCTGAATTGTCGAAACAAATGGGTTGCCAACACGAAGTGATCGCACCATCAGCTCGACGGCGTCGGGCAGTTGTTCTTCCATCAAGCCCATACGTTTCGAGGCTTTGTGGTTTACCCACGCATAGACACCACCAACACCAATCCCGATCGAAAGCGCAATCCGCAATACCATCTCGGTTCCCGTGCCGATGCTCAAGCCCACATAGGCAAATCCAGAAACCAGCATCATGATCATGATCAATTGGCGAGGTGAAAAGGCGATAGCAGCTTTTTGTGCTTTGTCGGCCAAAAGCGAATAGAGCGGGATGCTCTGGGATTTCATATGTTGCTGCATTTCCTTGCGCAGCTGTTCCAGAACCTGTTCGCGTCCGACGCCTTTTTCAAGCATATCTAGACGTCGGTTCACCCGGCTGTTCAGGCTGATGGACTTGCCAAATGCCACAAGATAGATGCCCTCGACCAGGAGAAGAACTCCGACGAAGATCACAACATAGATAAGAGCCTCTACGGGCAGTTGCATATCCGGATCTCCTTAGACGGTCGTAGGTTCGTAGATGGATGGAGGCAGATCAAAGCCCCACAGACGGAAGCGTTCGGAATAGTGGCTGCGCACACCGGTTGCGGTGAAATGGCCAATGATCTTGTTGTCCGGCGTTAGTCCAACGCGTTGAAACTTGAAAATTTCCTGCATCGAAATCACGTCACCCTCCATCCCCGTAATCTCAGTGATCGAGGTCATCCGACGTGAGCCGTCCTGCAGGCGGCTGGCCTGTACAATCAGGTTCACAGCGGATGAGACTTGGCTGCGTACCGCTTTGATAGGCATCTCGATCCCGGCCATCGCGATCATGTTCTCAAGACGCGAAATCCCGTCACGCGCCGAGTTGGCGTGGATCGTGGTCATCGAACCATCGTGGCCGGTGTTCATGGCTTGCAGCATGTCGATCACCTCGGCGCCACGCGTCTCGCCCACGATGATGCGGTCAGGACGCATACGAAGAGCGTTTTTCAGACAGTCGCGCGGGCTGACTTCGCCTTTGCCTTCGACGTTAGGGGGGCGGCTTTCCATCCGTCCCACATGGGTCTGCTGCAGCTGAAGTTCCGCCGTATCCTCGATGGTCAGGATGCGTTCGGCGTCATCAATAAAGCTGGACAAGGCATTCAGCGTCGTCGTTTTACCCGAGCCTGTACCGCCCGAAACGATGATATTCAGACGCGTTGAAACAGCTGCCTGCAAATAGGCGGCCATTTCTTCAGTAAAGGCGCCGAAATTGACCAGATCGTCGATGGCCAGCTTGTCTTTTTTGAACTTACGAATAGAAACCAGCGACCCGTCAACGGCGATAGGTGGCACCATTGCGTTGAAACGCGACCCGTCAGCCAGGCGGGCGTCAACATAGGGGTTGGATTCATCGACCCGGCGACCCACGGCGGATACGATCTTGTCGATGATCCGCATCAGGTGCTTTTCGTCCTTGAACGTGACGTCGCTGATTTCAAGCTTGCCGAACCGTTCTACAAAAATCTGCTGAGGACCGTTTACCAAGATGTCGTTGACACTGTCGTCTTGAAGCAGCGTCTCAAGGGGGCCCAGACCAGTGACTTCGTCATACAGCTCTTTGTTTAGCTGTGACCGGTCTTCGCGGTTCAAAACAATATCGCGGGACTCGAGGATTTCGCTCGAGATGGCGCTGATTTCCGCCCGAAGTTCAGATTCTCCAGCCTTTTCAAGTGCCGCAAGATTCAGGTTTTCCAGCAGTTCCCGGTGCATCTCGATCTTGATCTCACCTAAGCGCTCTTTGCGCTTGCGATCCCGGTCCGATCCGACCGGTTCAGCAGCCTTCTTTTGAATTGGGCGGCGGGCGACGGCGTTGTCAGTGGATGCTTTTTTCGGAGCGGGCGTTTGCGCGGCAGCCTCAGGCGCTGGAGCAGCCTCGACTGGCTGCGCTGCTGGCTGCTTCTTGTATCTTGAAAACACGGCGACTATCCCTTTGAAATACGGTTACGCGGCCTCGGCGCTGCTGCTGCCCAAGCTGTGAAGCGATTTTGCAAGTTTTGCGATTTCCCGACGCAGCGGGTTCTTGGCGGCGGATTTGGCCAGCGGCAATCCGTGATCACCGCTTTGCATGACAGGTTTGCCACCATCCGGCAATTGCAGGTCAATTGAAATGCCCAGGCTTTCGCCCATGCGCTTGACCCGGCCTTTGCCATTCAAGTCAGTGAATTTCGGGGCTCGGTTCAGAGCGAACCGGAGTTTGTTGAACGGCAGTTCCTCGGCCTGGAGGGCGCGTTTCAACCGCAGCGCATTCTGAGCGGATCGCATGTCCAGCTCGATCATGGCAAAGTACACATGCGCAGCCTGAAGAACCGTTTCCGACCAATGAACAAGGGTCGTCGGCATGTCGACGACCACGTAGTCGAATTTCCTGCGGGCTATTTCGATGACGCGTTCAATGTCTTCGGGAGTGATCAAGTCCAAAGGTACCATGTCAGATGGTGCGGTCAGGACCTCAAGCTTTTCCTCATAGGTTTGTAGCGCCTGCGAAAAAACATCGTCATCCATCGAAGTTGTGTCAGACAGCATCTCAAATACAGTTTCGCGTCGAGGAAGGTCCAAATATGTCGACACGCTGCCATACTGCAGATCCAGGTCGATGACGCAAACAGAAGGTGCCTCTTTGTCTGACGCAGTTGCCAGCTCCCAGGCGAGGTTAACCGCCATAGTCGTTGATCCCACGCCGCCTGCCAGCCCATGCACCACGAACAGCGCGCCTTCTTTCGAATCACCGGGAGCGGCTGGAGCTGTTGCAACCGCAGTCGCGGCTACCGGATCAGGTTTGTTCATGCGCTCGATGGCTTCTTGGAGCTCTCCTTCGGGAAGAGGGTAGGGGACAAACTCGTCCGCGCCCTTGCGAAGCAACTGGTGCAGAGACGCAGGGGTGACGTCTTCGGCGATCAGAACGATTTTGATCTTTTTCTCTTTGGCCTGCGAGATGATCTCGCCCATCAGGGAAAGGTTGTCCTCATCTTCTCCGTCAATAGCAAGTGCAACGAATTCTAGGCTTTCCGCCTCTGGTTGGCTGAAAAATGCCAAGGCTTCGGCAAAGCCAAGGTCACCCCAACGTTCGCCCAAAATGGTTTCCATGTCCTCGATCAAAAGATCAAAATTTTGGACGTCACGGCTGATCGTGCAGGCCAGAATGGCAGTTCCGTCATCTTGCGTTTTGGCGCTCGTCATTCACACAATCCTCGTCGTCTGGACCTGCTCGCTGCCCGAACATGTCTGGTTCGGTTCAGTTCGCTGTTGCCCGGTCGCGGCCAATTCAGGCCGCACTTCACCTAATTGTTGAAAAGATGGCTTGGAACTTAGGCAAGATTTTGGCGCAAAAGAACCAATTGTAGGGAAATGGGCGACGATGCCGCCCATTTCTTATGGATTATTCAGAATCGCTGCCGCCAACATCGTCACGCTGGATGTAGCTTGCTCTCGTGGCGCTGTCGACATATTCGCGATAGACGATAGCTGCGTATTTTCCATCCAGTACCAGCGGGTTGCGTTCCATGAAGCCGGACACTTCAGTCACCGTACGCCTGTTGCGGCGATCTCGATTGGGGGTGTCGACCAGGGGCCGTGTTTTTCCGAAGGAAACAACAGCTTCCAGGCGTGAACGCGAAATCCCTTGCTGCGTCAGGAATGCAACAGCGGCGTTTGCGCGGCGTTGCCCAAGCGACTGGTTATACCCGGTAGAGCCTACAGCATCGGTATGACCATAGACGCGGAACCTCACTTCGGGGAACTGCTTGATCCACGCTGCTTGTCGCAACAAGACCCGCTGTGCCTGAGCGTCCAGCTGAGAACTGTTAAACGCAAAATTGATCTGCGTAGGCACCTCTGCGGCAAACCGCCGGCCCAGGATTTGGGCGTATGTCAGCTCACCGTTCATGACTTGAACGTTGTTTAGCGTTGCGTTGCCAAAAGCGCCTTGGTCAACTTCGTACCCCGCTTCACGCGTACACGCGGCAACGGCGACCGACAGACCCAGTGTTATTATCCACTTCTGCATTGGTCCTATCCTCTCAATCATTCCAGGATGTAGCCGTAGGAGCTGCCAAAGTCTTGTCTGGCTACTTCAGATGCGCCCCCCGAACCTACCCGTGTGGTTCGCGCCGTTTTTCCGTTCAGGAACAAGTCAAACTCAGTAGGCGGTTTGACGCGGTCGGTCGGCAGGGCCAGAGCTTCACCACGTGTGGGTGATACCAGATGTGCTGTGACGATGACGACCAGTTCAGATTGCTCACGCTGGTATTCCGCGCTGCGGAACAAAGCACCCAGCACAGGGATGTCGCCGACCCATGGGATTTGGCTGTTCAGGTCCGCGAAGTTGTCCTGAATCAGCCCTGCAATTGCAAAGCTCTCTCCGTCTCGCAATTCAACCGTCGTCTTCGTCTGACGCGCAATGAATGTTGGCACGTTGTTGCCTGCAATTGTAAAGTTGGAGTTTGGGTCAATAGTCGACACCGATGTTCCCAGCTCGAGGTTTATCAGATCACCGTCCACCACGCGGGGCGTAAAGAGGACCTGCACACCAAAATTCCGGTATTCAATTGCAATTTGGCCGTCATCGGCCGGAACCGGAATCGGGACTTGGCCACCCGCCAGGAATTCAGCTTCCTGACCCGACAGGGCTGACAAGTTGGGCTCCGCAAGAGTTCGGGCAAGCCCTTTGGTTTCAAGCGCTTCCAACAGCAAACGTACCTGTGTTGAACCCGCGCCGAAGCCAAACAGAATAGCTCCCGTATTTGTCTGTTGGATTGGGATGTTGTTGTTGAGCGCGTTCGCCAAAGAAGTGGCATTGTTCAGTGTGTTGAAACCGCCCGTCACGTCGCCACCACCAAAGCCCAATGATGTGGTCAGGCTTTTGGCAACCGACCTGTTCATTTCGGCAAAACGCACTTTTAGCATGACCTGCTGAACGCCGCCAACCGACATCAGATTTGAGACACGCTCGGGCGCGTAACGTTCTGCAAGCTCCAGAGCACGGGCCAGTTTTGCCGAGCTGGAAATCGTGCCAGAAAGAACGATGCCGTCGTTGGCAGTGCGCACTTCGATTGGCTCGTTCGGCAGAATCTGCCGCAACCTCTCTTTGAATTCAGACACATCTGGCGACACACGGACCCGAACATTGGCCAGTAGATTGCCGGCTCCGTCGAATAACGTCAGCGTGGTCAACCCAGGTGCCTTACCCAAAACATAGATGGTACGATCAGAAAGCGACGAAATGTCAGCGATGCCTGCGTTGGCGATGCTGAGTTCCGCAAATGGTGTTTCGCTTTCAACGACAATTGCGCGGTTCATCGGAACGTCTAGCGTTTCCGCTGTACCGTTCTTAACCACGCGAAGTGTTTCAGCCTGGACAGCAGTGCTGGCCGAACTGATAACTAACGCCAACCCCAGAAGGGTTGCGTTGAACCAAGATAGTATTTTCATGTGACCTGCCTCTCCGATCACGCCTCGTTTTAGGTCTAACGCCTTATGTTCGACAACACTGCGCGAATTACGATTTTATTGCAATAATCAATGGTTTCTGGAAATTTCCTTATGTGGGTAATGCGCAACAATCGAAACGAAACAAGCCGCGCTGATGGCGCGGCTTGTGACTTTAACCTTTTGATTTTATGTTAGTTTGTGCAGGGCGTCGGTATTCCAGTATCGACGATCTCGCCGCCGCGGCGCGCTTTGACTGTGCAAACCCTTTTCTGGACTTTGACTGGTGCGGGTGCCGCTTCTTCGATTCCCAGCAGTTTTCTTTGGTCGACTTCAATCGCTGTTGCTATGGTCTCATCCTGGACACCAACCAATGCCAATGATAACCGACCTGTATTCTGGGCTTGGGCAAGAGCTGCAACTTGCTCAGGAGTTACAGCCACAGTGACCGTCCTAGCGATGGTTGTGCCGGTCACGTCCGATCCTGCGATCTGATCCACAGCGAACAGTTCAATATTGTTCTGGATGAGCCGCGTGATTTCACCTTCACCGCCGGTACCCCTCAAGGATCCGGTCCAGTATATATCGACGCTATCGCCTGGGCGCAGGAATCCAGATACACCAGATGCAACATCCACACTGATTGCAAAGGCGCGCATGCCTTTTTCTAGGCGAGACGTCAGGCCGGCAGATTCGCCAGGCTGGGTGACTTTGACGGTCAGGAGAGCCTCGTCTTTTTCCATTGCACGCAGGATAAAGCGGTCACCTCTTGCATCCTCGGGAAACAATACGGCCACATCCGAAAAAATTCCTGCGGGAATCGCGTCCTCTGGCCACTGCACGACGCGCACATCGTCCTGCGCAAGACGTTCTCCATATTTCATGGCCCGGTTTGCAACCATGACTGAAACAGTCGGAATGGTCTTGACATTTGCGAGCGCGGCCTGAGTCGCCAGTCTTTCCCGCTCAAGTTCCGACTGGGTTTGTTTGATATAGTCCCGCGCCATGTATACAGCGCCACCGGCCAGAGCGACCCCAATAATCAGAACAAGTCCAAATACTAGCCGCATTCGCGTCCCCTCATATTATTTTATTCCAGTTAGTTCGCCGTACGCTCTACGACGAAGATAAACATTGGTTAAAGGGAGATTGTGTCGAAAAGGGGGATAATCATGTACTTTTTTTCGAGGCCGTGTTTTTCTCGACAACTTTAATGGCCTGGGCCCTGCTAGTCGGCAAAATCGAAAACGATCTCTTGTACCTCTATATTTGACAATGCGTTTCCGGTTTGAGAATCCACATGCCGGACCCCTTCAGTAAGGCTCAGAACGACAATCGTACCGAGCCCGACCAAACCAGCTGTCAGCACCACCCAATCGACTGTAACAGCCCCGTCTTCCTGTTCTGAGAATTTAGCCATTCTGTTCAACATAGGAGCGCCAAGGTTTGAGATTTGAAATTAAATAGGGCCAAGCCTATAGAAGCTTGGCCCCACAGTAGATAATTCAGAATTGCGTGCTTATGGCTATTAGTCGGTGCCGCCGGTGGAGGTGGTGGTGGTGCTGCCGCCGCTGGTGGTCGATCCAGGAACCGCGTCCGCGGAAACCGAAATTCCTGTCAGGGCGGTGTTAATTTTACCAGAGACGGCCTGAGTACCAGTGCCGACCTGAGTGTATGCAACTGCGGCCAAGCCAACAACGGCTGCGGTCAGAACGACCCAGTCAACTGTTACGGCGCCGTCTTCGTCTTTGCGGAAGTTCTTGATGAACTTGATCATGTTACGTCCCTCCTAAAGGATCTAAAAAAGTCAATTAAACCTAGGCGTCTATCAGAGCTTTCTCTCTCAGTCCGCTCCCGATCGTCTCGGTATGGCACTATGATTGACCGCTGTGCGTGGCAGGAATTGGGCCAAACTCCATTTTTTTTTGACGAAGTTTAACTTTTTGTTGGATTTTTTAATAAAGCGCTGAAAAATAACAAAAAAAAACCATACCTTGCGGAGGTTGTTAGGGCGGCCCGATGCAAATTTGCGGCAAATGAGGCGAAATTGCCCCATTTCGCATTGTTTCTCTGGCCTTGCGGGCGGAATCGAGGTTCAACTCAACCAAAAGATAACATGAGGCAGGCAAATGAATCTCCGGCTCGCAATGACTTGCGTCGGTTTGGCGGCGTTGATGTTGTCTGGCCCAGTGCCAGTCGTGGCGAACGAGGTTGAGCCAAGAGGCGTTTACAAACGGGTCAAGGCCCCAAAGCCCGGCACACGGCCGCGCGTCACGGTCCAGATCACGCCCGATGAGCATGCGAAGACCCCGTCTGCCCCTAGTACAGGCGTAGAGTTAGTCGAACCTGAAATCATCGCGCGCACGCGTGTCGTACCGCCAACTCTTCCCGGTGCGGGCAAAAAACCGGTTGGTTCGTACAAGGCTTTCTGGGAAAGGGTGTCGCCGTCATTGACCGAGGCCGGGTCCGGACGGCTGCACGATGCCATGAATGCCCTGGCTGCCATCAACGTCGCGGCACCGCGTTTACAGACCCTGCAGAATATCGCCCAACAGCGCCGCGTGGATATTCTGCGTTCGACTGTGGGGACAAATGTCTCACCGGCATTGGTTCTGGCAGTCATATCCGTGGAATCCGCCGGGCGCACCGACGCTGTAAGCTCGGCCGGGGCACAAGGGTTGATGCAGCTGATGCCTGCAACCGCCAAACGGTTTGGGGTTCAGGACAGTACGCAGCCGTCGCAGAATATCGCAGGCGGTGTAAAGTACCTGAACTGGCTGATGGAAGAATTCGGTAACGACCCGATCCTCGTCCTTGCGGGGTATAACGCCGGGGAAGGGGCCGTACGTAAGCACGAAGGCGTCCCGCCTTACGCAGAGACCCGTGATTACGTACCCAAAGTTCTTGCAGCGTTTCAGGTGGCGCGGGCGTTGTGTTCTACACCGCCTCAGCTGATTACGGATGGGTGTGTATTCCAATCGCTGAACTGAAAATGGCCCACCCGAAACGGTGGGCCTTTTCATTGGTGTGAATTAGTTGACGATGTTGGCTTCGGTCGCAGCGCGGATCTCGTCTTCGGTCACGCCTTCGGCAATCTCGATGATCTTCAGGCCGCCATCAACCACGTCCAGAACGCCAAGGTTGGTGATAATGCGATTCACCACCTTCTTGCCGGTCAGGGGCAGGGTGCACTTCTTCAGCAGCTTGGACTTGCCGTGCTTGTTGGTGTGATCCATCACGACGATCACGCGACGAACACCTGCAACCAGGTCCATCGCGCCGCCCATGCCTTTAACCAGCACGCCTGGAATCATCCAGTTGGCCAGATCGCCTTCTTCATCGACCTCCATCGCGCCCAGAACGGCGGCCGCGATCTTACCGCCGCGGATCATGGCAAACGATGTGGCACTGTCGAAATAGGCGGTGCGGGACAGCTCCGTGATCGTCTGCTTGCCAGCGTTGATCAGATCCGGGTCTTCTTCGCCTTCAAAGGGGAAGGGGCCCATGCCCAGCATACCGTTCTCGGATTGGAGGGTGATGTCCTTGTCACCAACATAGTTTGCCACCAGCGTCGGAATACCGATGCCGAGGTTTACATACATGCCGTCTTCCAGCTCTTGCGCCGCACGTGCGGCCATCTGATTGCGATCCCAGGGCATTATGCTTCCTCCTTCTTACGGGTGGTGCGTTGTTCGATGCGCTTTTCGTGCTGACCCTGAATGATGCGATGCACGTAGATGCCGGGCAGGTGGATCATATCGGGGTCCAGCGAACCACGCGGCACGATTTCCTCGACCTCGGCGATGCAGATCTTGCCACAGGTCGCAGCAGGTACGTTAAAGTTGCGCGCGGTCTTGCGGAAAATCAGGTTGCCGGTGTCATCGGCCTTCCATGCTTTGACAATGGCCAGATCGGCAAAGATGCCTTCTTCCAAGATGTAAGTCTCGCCATTGAAGTCTTTGTGCTCTTTACCATCGGCGATCACGGTGCCCACACCGGTCTTGGTATAGAACCCGGGGATGCCTGCGCCACCAGCGCGCATGCGTTCGGCCAGGGTACCTTGCGGGTTGAATTCCAGCTCCAGTTCTCCGGCCAGATATTGGCGCATGAACTCGGCGTTTTCACCGACGTAAGAGCTGATCATCTTTTTGACCTGCTTGGTCTGCAGCAGGATGCCGATACCGAAATCGTCGACGCCGGCGTTGTTCGAAGCAAACGTCAGATCTTGAGCGCCCGAGTTCTTGATCGCCTCAAGCAGCAGTTCGGGAATACCGCACAGGCCAAAACCGCCTGCCGCGATCATCATGCCGTCCGAAATCACTCCATCGAGCGCTTCGGTGGCATTGGCATAGACTTTCTTCATGGAAAACTCCCCCAATGACATGGTGATGGCGCAGGTTGTGCCGCCACGTCACGGGGAAGTCAATGAAACCAAGGGGTAGGTGGTATTTCTACCTAGCCAGTCGTTAGGTGGCCGCCTTTTTGGTTGTTTTCTTGGCCGCAGCTTTCTTTTTCGGAGCCGCTTTTTTCTTGGTGCCCTTTTTGGCTGCGCGTTCGTTGACCAGTTCGATGGCCATTTCCTGTGTCACATCCTCGGGCTTGATATCTTTGGGGATTGTCGCGTTGACCTTTTCCCATTTCACGTATGGCCCATAGCGCCCATCCAGGACCTGCATCGCGCCGCCATCTGGGTGCTCGCCCAATTCCTTCAACGCCTTGGCCGCTGCGCGACGGCCACGCCCGGGGTTGGCACGCTTTTCGGCCAGCAACTCGACAGCGCGGTTCATGCCGATCTCAAACACGTCGTTGGGGTCTTTGAGGTTGGCGTAGACCGGCTTGGCCTCATCCGCCAACTGATGCATCAGATAGGGGCCAAACCGCCCAAAATTCGAACTGATCATACCACCATCTGGATGCTCACCAATCTGGCGGGGCAGGGACAACAGCGTCAGCGCCTTGTCCAGATCCATGTCATCCTTGCTCCAGCCACGCGGCAGAGACGCACGCGGAGGCTTCTTGTTCTCGGGCGTCGGTTCGCCGCGCTGAACATAGGGGCCAAAGCGGCCGGACTTCAGCCAGATATCATCCCCTGCATCTTCGCCCAGAAGACGTTCCTCGCCTTCAGCGCCTTCGCCGGCGATGGGGCGGGTATAGGTGCATTCAGGATAGTTTCCACACCCAACGAACCCGCCGGTGCGCGACGTCTTCAGGTGCAACTGACCCATTCCACATTTCGGACAGACACGCGGGTCCGAGCCGTCTTCACGCGGCGGATAAAGCTGCGGCGCCAGGGCTTCGTCGAGTTTGTCCAGAACCTCGGAGATCCGCAATTCGGACGTCTCGCCGATAGCAGCCGAGAAATCGCGCCAGAACTTGCTCAGCAACTCCTTGTAGTCACGCCCACCGGCGCTGACGTCGTCCAATTGTTCTTCCAGATTGGCGGTGAACTCATACCCCACGTACTGCCGGAAGAAGTTCAGCAGGAAGATCGTAACGATCCGGCCCTTCTCCTCTGGGATCAGCCGGTTCTTGTCTTTGCGCACATATTCCCGGTCCTGAATCGTGGTCACGATCGAGGCATAGGTCGACGGTCGCCCGATCCCCAGCTCTTCCATCCGCTTGACCAGCGTAGCCTCGGTGTAGCGCGGCGGCGGTTGCGTGTGGTGCTGCAGGGCAAGTACAGATTCGTTCTCGGACAGAATGGCCTCTTTCGCGGCCTTTTCAGTGCCTTCGCTGGTCGCTTTGGTGAACTGATCGCGCAGGGATGTTTTGGCAAACCGAGCTGGATCGCCCTGCATGATTTGCGGCAGGCGCTTTTCATCATCATCGGCCACGTCGTCGCGGCCTTCTTCATAAACGCGCATGAACCCGTCGAACAGAACAACCTGACCGGTGGCGCGCAGGCCGACCTGGCCGTCATCGCTGCCAATCTCGACCGTAGTGCGCTCCAGCCGGGCCGCAGCCATCTGGCAGGCAATGGTACGTTTCCAGATCAGGTCATACAGTTTGCGCTGATCCTCATCTGTGACCTTCAGCGCCTTGGTATCGCGGGACATATCCGTCGGGCGGATACATTCGTGCGCTTCCTGGGCGTTCTTGGCCTTGTTTTTATAGATACGCGGGCTGTCCGGCACGTATTCTGCACCGTAACGGTCTGCGATGGTATCGCGAGTGGCCGCCACGGCCTCGGGCGCCATGTCGATGCCGTCGGTCCGCATATATGTGATGTAGCCCGCCTCGTAGAGGCGTTGAGCAACCTGCATCGCGTGACGCGCGCCCATTCCGAACTTGCGGCTTGCTTCCTGCTGCAAGGTAGAGGTCATGAAGGGCGCACTGGGGTTGCGCGCGGCGGGCTTAGCCTCGACCGAAGTAACGCTCAGCGCGCGGCTGGTGATGGCCTGCACCGCCAGTTCGGCCCGCGTGGCGTTGGCCAGATCATGTTTGTCCAGTTTTTTACCGGCAAGCGTGACCAGGCGCGCCTCGTAAGTCTGGCCGCGCGGTGTTTCGAACACTGCCTTCACAGACCAATATTCGACTGGTTTGAACGCTTCGATCTCCATCTCGCGCTCGACGATCAGGCGCAGACAGACTGACTGAACGCGACCGGCAGACTTCGCGCCAGGCAGCTTGCGCCACAGAACCGGTGACAAGTTGAATCCCACCAGATAGTCCAGCGCGCGGCGGGCCAGATAGGCCTCGACCAACGGCATGTCGACCTGACGCGGGTTCTGCATCGCCTCGGTCACCGCATCCTTGGTGATCGCGTTGAAGGTCACGCGGCTGACAGGCGTGTCTTTCTTGATCGAGCGCCGCTTGGTCAGGGCTTCTTGCAGGTGCCAGCTGATGGCCTCACCCTCACGATCAGGGTCAGTCGCGAGAATCAGAGCGTTGTCTTCTTTCAGCGCATCGGCGATGGCTTTGACATGTTTGCGGCTGTCGTTGCCGACCTCCCATTTCATCTCAAATTCATGCTCGGTATCGACTGATCCGTCCTTGGGCGGCAGGTCCCGGACATGGCCATATGAGGCCAGCACCGTGTAGTCGGGGCCAAGATATTTGTTGATTGTTTTGGCCTTGGCAGGGGATTCTACAACAACTACAGGCATTTAAGGGAAAACCTCGCTCGACGGAATTGGCGCCTTCTATGATCGTGCAAGATGTGGAGGGCAAGGGCGAATTGTCAATGCGTTCCTTTGAACACAGAATTTATGTTGTAATTTCAATCACGTAACCTGTGCATAAAAAGGACTTGGGCAGAAACCAGGCCTCAACGACGAAGATTATGCTGACAGCGACAGCAGGCCGCCGGGCTGGCGCTGGATCTGTCCCTCGAGTTCCAGATCAATCAACGCCGGCCCGATTTCTCCGGCCGTTGCGGCAATGTCGCGGATCAACTGATCCTCTGCAATCGGGGAGGGGCCCAATCGCGACAGGATTTCACGATGCAGTGCGGTACCTGCGATCACCGGTTTGGCTACAACGTCGGGCACGGCGGGCCCCTCGACCTGACTGGTAGGTGCCTGTTTCGGTAGCGCCTCAATGACGTCTTCGGCGGCTCGCACCAATATCGCGCCGTCCCGGATCAGCATGTTGCACCCGGCAGCGCGTGCATCGAAAGGGTGCCCGGGTACGGCCAGAACCTCGCGCCCCTGATCCAAGGCGTCCCGCGCAGTAATCAGACTGCCGGATTTTGCGGCAGCTTCGACGACGACAACCGCCTGCCCCAGACCTGAGATAATCCTGTTTCTGCGCGGGAAGTGCCGGGCCTGCGGTGTGACGCCCATTGGTTGTTCAGAGACACGCAACCCAGTTTGGCCAATCTTTTCGGCCAGCACTGTGTTTTCGGTGGGGTAGACGACATCCACGCCGCCTGCCATCACAGCGACGGTGCCCGTTTCAAACGCGGCCATATGGGCCGCTGTATCAATGCCGCGTGCCATGCCAGACACAACGACAAAGCCTTGCTTGCCGAGATCCGCGGCAAGTCCCCGCGCCATCCGCGCCCCCAGGGACGAACAATTCCGCGCGCCGACCAGTGCAATCGACCGGCGCTGCAGCAGAGAGCTATCTCCAATCGCCCAAAGCATTGGCGGGGCGTCGGCTAGATCGTTCAAGGCATCTGGATAATCGGCGGAGCCAAGGCACAAAAGGTGCGCGTTCGCGGCTTTTGCGGCCTTGAGTTCCGCCTCAATCACGCCGGGGGGGCAAACTTCGTACCCATCAATTCCGGCAGCGCGTGCCATTTTCGGCAGCGCGGCCAGCGCGTTCTGCGCCGAGCCATGTTCCCGCATTAGCCGACGGAATGCCGCCGGACCAACCTTGCGAGAGCGCAACAGACGAAGCCAGGAAAACCGATCCTCTTCCGTGGTGGGTGGGAGTGTGGGGTGATAGGAAGAATGCTGCTCTTCGGTCATCCGATGCTCCGCCTGATTGCAGAACTGGTTTACGATTGCCGGAGTTAACAGCTTGTGAATCTCTTCAAATTATCCGGATAATTTTCGGCGTTTGTAACTCAGAGTTATCTAGTGCATTGAAATATAAGAAATAAAAATAACTGCCTTCAACGCGGTCGCCTGACAGGATGTTAAGGCGCCGGCGGGCTGAAAGCGCAGCGTTAACCCTGCGCTCTCGATTTCCCGCCAAGCGATTCCCGGCTATGCGGCCGATCCGCCGACCGTCAGGCCATCCATCAGAACGGTAGGCTGGCCAACGCCAACCGGCACCCACTGGCCGTCTTTGCCACAGGTTCCCATGCCCGGATCCAGCGCCATGTCGTTGCCCAATCCCCGAATGCGTTTAAGGGCGGATGGGCCATCGCCGATCAGGGTCGCGCCTTTAACCGGCGCCCCGATCTTACCGTTTTCAACACGGTACGCCTCGGTGCACGAGAACACGAATTTGCCGTTGGTGATATCCACCTGACCGCCGCCGAAACCAACGGCCCAGATTCCGTCCTGGATGTCCGCAACCAAAGAGGCCGGATCAGCCTCACCACCCAGCATCACAGTGTTCGTCATCCGCGGCATGGGCTTGTGCGCATAGCTTTGCCGCCGCCCGTTTCCGGTGGGGGCCACGCCCATCAGGCGCGCGTTTTGGCGATCCTGCATATAGCCGGTCAGGACGCCATCTTCGATCAAGACTGTCCTGGAACTGGGTGTGCCTTCGTCGTCCAAAGAGATCGAGCCGCGACGATCCGGGATTGTGCCGTCATCAACAACGGTCACGCCTTTGGATGCGATCTGCTGCCCCATCAAACCGGCAAAGGCCGAGCTTCCCTTGCGGTTAAAGTCCCCCTCCAAACCGTGTCCGATTGCCTCGTGCAAGAGGATGCCCGGCCAACCGGGGCCAAGCGCGACCTCCATCACGCCGGCAGGGGCCGGGATCGCGTCGAGATTGACCAAGGCGATCCGCAACGCCTCGCGCGCTTTGTCCTGCCAATCCGACGGATCGATCAGGCCGTCTAGCCCGACGCGCCCGCCACCCCCGGCCGAGCCACTTTCGCGGCGACCGTTCTGTTCGACGATGACCGAGATATTGAGGCGGGTCATTGGCCGCACGTCTCGCATCAGTACGCCGTCCGGGCGCAAAATCTCAACTTCTTGCACGGCTGCGGCGATTGTCGCGCTAACCTGCACGACGCGGGGATCCATGTCGCGGGCATAGGCGTCGATCTCGCGCAGCGTTTCGATCTTGACCGGGAAATCAGCGGATTCAATCGGGTCTTCGTCCGTATAAAGACGGGTATTGGTAGCGCGGGGACCATCGGCCAGCGTGCCGCCACCGTCTCCGACCGCAAGGCGCGCGGTTTCTGCCGCCCGTTTCAGCGCCAGAATTGAGACATCGGTGGAATGCGCATACCCGGCAACTTCGCCCTGCACCGCGCGCAGGCCAAACCCTTCGGATGCGTCATATGATGCCGTCTTCAAGCGCCCGTCGTCAAAGACCAAAGCCTCGGATTTTCGCCGCTCGACAAACAGCTCACCGTCTTCTGCCCCGGAAGTGGCGGATTGCAAAACCGCAAGCGCCTCGTCCTGCGGAATAGCGCTATCAAATGGGCGAAACGGGTCATTGGACATCTGTTGGGACCTTCCGAGTTTGATCCAGATCAAAAATAGCGTCTGTTTGACGCAAGCATTTTGCTTTATCTACCCGACGGAATATGGTTTTTAACGCGGCCAAAGACAACGGGAGAGGTGCGACTGATTCACACCTTTTCGCCAGAGAAGCAAAGATCAGACGATCAGGACAGAAAATGAAGAATGCTTTGATGCTTTCGGGGTTGATGACAGCCCTCTCCAGCCTTCCCGCAATGGCTCAGGAGCTTGAGATTATTGGTAAGCCGGTTGATGGCGGCCTTGGGTTCCAGCCCGCTGCCACCAGCTTGGCCTCGGGGATTCAGCGGCTGGATGATATGATTCTGGTGATCATCACCGCGATCTGCCTGTTTGTTGCGGGTCTGCTGATCTACTGCATCATTCGCTACAATTCGCGTAACAACCCTGAACCGGCGCGATTCTCGCACTACACCCCGGTTGAGATTGCCTGGACCCTTGGCCCGATCCTGATTCTGGTCTTCATCGGTGCCTTCTCGCTGCCAGTTTTGTTCAATCAGCAGGAAATTCCCGAAGGCGATATCACCATCAAAGTCGTTGGGAACCAGTGGTACTGGACCTACGAATACGTTGATCACGATTTCGCCTTTGATAGCTATCTGCTGGGCCACCCGGCCACACTGGACGAAGGCGCACGCCCGGCCGATGCGGACGTGACTCCATTTGTTCTGAACGATGCGATGCGTGCCAAACTGGCGGATGCCGGCTACAGCGATGACGAATGGCTGCTGGCCACGGATACCGCCGTTGTGGTTCCGGTTGGCAAGATCATAGTGATGCAGGTTACCGCATCAGACGTTATCCATTCGTGGACCATCCCGTCCTTCGGCGTAAAGCAGGACGGTGTTCCGGGTCGTCTGGCCGAACTGTGGTTCGAGGCCGAAAAGGAAGGCATCTATTTCGGTCAATGTTCCGAACTGTGCGGCAAGGATCACGCTTATATGCCGATCACCGTCAAAGTGGTCAGCGAAGAGGCGTATGAGCAGTGGCTGCAAGGTGCACTGGAAGAGTACGCAGGTCAGCCCGCAGCCTATCAAGTTGCATCCAAGTAGTGACCCGCGCGGGCTGAAAAGCTCGCGCCAAAGGTAATGCAGGCTGCGCGGTATCCGCGCAGCTTTCGCCCCAGAAGGACCGGAAATGAGCGACGCAAGCATCAATGCCAGCACAGTAGGCGCCCAATCCCACGCGGATGAGGCCAGCTTTGGTGATTTCTTTGCCTTGCTGAAGCCGCGCGTGATGTCGCTGGTCGTGTTCACCGCTTTGGTCGGCCTTCTTGCGGCACCGGTCCCTGTTCATCCATTCATCGGCTTTTGCGCCATCCTGTTCATCGCCATTGGCGGCGGCGCATCCGGCGCTTTGAACATGTGGTGGGATGCCGATATCGACCGCGTGATGAAGCGTACCAAAGGCCGCCCGATCCCCTCTGGCAAGGTCCAGGAGGGTGAGGCGATGGCAATCGGGCTGGCCCTGTCGGGGCTGTCCGTTATTATGCTGGGTCTGGCAACCAACTGGTTTGCTGGCGCTTTCCTGGCCTTCACGATCTTTTTCTACGTTGTCGTCTATACGATGTGGCTGAAACGCTCGACGCCGCAAAACATTGTGATCGGTGGCGCGGCAGGGGCATTCCCGCCGGTCATCGGCTGGGTTGCCGCAACGGGGTCTATGTCCATTGAGCCGTGGTTGATGTTTGCCCTGACCTTCATGTGGACCCCACCGCATTTCTGGGCGCTGGCGCTGTTCATGCGCTCGGACTACGACGATGCGGGTGTTCCGATGCTGACCGTCACACATGGTCGCCGCGCCACGCGCTGGCACATTCTGGTCTATACCGGGCTGCTGGCCATGCTGGCTGTTGGAACCGCATTCTCGGGTATTGGCGGTCCGATCTACCTGACCGTCGCTGTGATCTTGAACGCGCTGTTCCTGCGCGGAGCGTGGCAGATTTCGCGCCGGAACGAGGATGACTCCGAGGCCGACAATTTCAAGGTCGAACGCGCGTTCTTCAAGCTGTCGCTGCTGTATCTGTTCCTGCATTTCGGTGCTATCTTGGTCGAAGCACTGCTGAAACCCTATGGGTTAGGAGGTTGGTCATGAGTCTGCGCAAGAGCCACGAACTGCACCAACGCCGGTTCAGTCGTAACCTAGGGGTCGGTCTGACGCTGGCTGCCTTCATCGTGATCATCTTCGGCCTGACAGTCGTAAAGGTTTCAGGGACAGATTTCAGCTTGGCGACGCAAGAGGTACAGAACTGATGGCGCTGACAGGTCCTCAGAAAACTGTTGCGCAGACAGTCGGCGTGGTTGTCCTGATGGGCAGCTTGGCGTGGGCATCAGTCCCGTTTTACGATTGGTTCTGCCGCGTCACCGGTTTTGGTGGCACCACCGGGGTTGCTGCGACTGCGCCCGAGGATATTCTGGATCGCAAGGTTACCGTCCGCTTTGACGCCTCGAAGGCAAAAGGCATGGCATGGGAATTCAAGCCGGTCGCTCGCGAGATGGAAGTGCGTATCGGTGAAACCGGACTGGCCTTCTATGAAGCTTACAACCCGACCGACCGCCCCATCGCGGGACAGGCGTCTTATAACGTGACTCCGTATTCAGCCGGCGGGTATTTCCAGAAAATTGCCTGTTTCTGCTTTGAAGAGCAGGTGCTGCAACCCGGTGAACGTGTTGAGATGCCGGTCACCTTTTTCGTCGACCCTGAAATGGTCGAAGATCTTGAAGCTAAGTATGTTCATACGATCACACTGTCGTATACATTCTACGAAATTGACCTGCCCGAGGGCGTTGCCGCCCTTGAGACGCAGGCTGATATAACAACGAACTAACGCCTGTAGGTGAGGGACGCTGATGGCACACGCAAAAAACCATGATTATCACATTCTGGCCCCGTCGATCTGGCCTCTGATCGGCGCGATCGGCGGCTTTGTGATGCTGTTCGGAGCCGTCCTGTGGATGCACGGGGTTACCTCGTGGATGTTCTGGGCCGGTCTGGTGGCCGTTCTTTACACCATGTTCGCATGGTGGTCCGAGGTTGTGGTCGAAAGCCGCCAGGGCGATCACACACCAGTTGTCCGCATTGGCCTGCGCTATGGCTTCATCCTGTTCGTTATGTCCGAGGTGATGTTCTTCTTTGCCTGGTTCTGGTCGTTCTTCAAACATCGCATGTACCCGATGTACGACTATGCCGGCACCGAATACATCCAACCTGACATTCATGCTGTTGACCCGTTCCACCTGCCGCTGATCAACACACTGGTCCTGCTGCTGTCGGGCTGTGCAATCACCTGGGCGCACCACGCGCTGGTGCACGGCAATGATCGCAAGGCGCTGGTGCAAGGGCTGGCCATCGGTATCGCTCTGGGCGTCGCATTCACCGGTCTGCAGGCATTTGAATACTATGAGCTGCTGGCGCATGAAGGCTGGAAATTCGGCGGTGATCAGTTCTATTCGAACTTCTTCATGGCAACCGGCTTTCACGGTTTCCACGTTCTTATCGGTACCATCTTCCTGTCAGTGTGCTTAATCCGGGCGCTCAAGGGTGACTTCACGCCTGAGAAACACGTCGGGTTTGAGGCGGCTGCCTGGTACTGGCACTTCGTCGACGTTGTCTGGCTGTTCCTGTTCTTCGCAGTATACATCTGGGGTCAAGCGCCGCTGATGTAACGCCAGACGGGCGAACAAATTGCAAAAGCCGCCCTTTCGGGGCGGCTTTTTCTCTATTCTGGGCGCAAGATTGCGCCCCATACAATTGCAAGGTTGCCTTTCTGCGGCTGCAGCCCTTAACAAGACGCCGGCTCTTGTAGAGCCTTCGAACAACACAACCTGGTCCTGACATGCGCCGCATTCTTTTTCTGATGATCTTTGGCATTGCCGGTCTGGCTTTCCTTGTGTCGCTGGGTGTCTGGCAAATGCAGCGGTTGGCGTGGAAACAAGGCGTTTTAGCCGAAATCGAAAATCGGATTTCAGCCGATCCGGTTGATTTGCCTGACACCTTGTCGCCGGATGCTGATAAGTATCTACCGGTTACGATTACAGGCGAGATCGAGCCGGGCGAGATCCACGTTCTTGTCTCGGTCAAACAGGTTGGGGCGGGCTACCGCATTATCCAGGCTTTCAGCACCGACGACCGGACCATTCTGGTGGACCGGGGCTTTGTTCCTGTGACCGCGAAGAAGGATCAAAGGTTGAACGGCCCGATGGAGGTCACTGGAAATCTGCACTGGCCGGACGAAATTGACAGCTACACGCCTGAGCCGGATATTGACGACAATATATGGTTTGCCCGCGATGTACCGATCCTGGCCGCTGCACTTGGGACTGAGCCAGTTCTGCTAATCGCGCGGTCGCAAACCGACCCCGACATAACACCCTTGCCCGTTTCGGCGACGGGTATCCCGAATGATCACTTGCAATATGCAATAACATGGTTTGGCCTGGCCCTGGTCTGGGCCGCGATGACCGGATATTTTCTGTGGCGCAGCCGCGCCCCTTCTGAGAGTGACGCGACATGAAATACATCTCGACCCGCGGGCAGGCGCCCGAACTGACGTTTGAAGAGGCGATGCTGACCGGGCTGGCCCGTGATGGTGGCCTGTACCTGCCTGCTGAAATCCCGGTGATGACGCAGGATGAGATCGCAGCACTGGCCGGACTGCCCTTTGGGGAAATCGCGTTCCGAGTGATGTGGCCCTATGTCAGCGGATCTTTCGGTGAGGGTGAGTTCAAAGAGATCATCGGCCGCGCCTACGAAAGCTTTGGCCATGACGCCCGCGCGCCATTGAAGCAGTTGAACGAAAACCACTTCCTGTTGGAGCTGTTCCACGGGCCGACCTTGGCCTTCAAAGACTTCGCCATGCAGCTGATCGGTCAGCTGTTCCAGGTGGCGCTGAAGCGGCGCGGAGATCGTGTGACCATCGTGGGTGCGACAAGCGGCGATACCGGATCAGCAGCGATCGAAGCGTTCCGGGGGCTAGACGCCGTGGACGTGTTCATCCTGTTCCCGCATGGCCGAGTTTCGGAAGTGCAGCGTCGGCAGATGACGACACCTGCGGACAGCAACGTGCATGCGTTGGCCGTGGACGGCGATTTTGACGATTGTCAGGCCGCGCTAAAGGACATGTTCAACGATTTCGACTTCCGCGACGGCGTGAAGCTGGCTGGCGTGAATTCGATCAACTTTGCCCGTGTTCTGGCGCAAATCGTCTACTACTTCTCCGCTGCTGTCAGCCTCGGCGCACCGCATCGCAGGGTCAGCTTTACGGTGCCGACCGGCAATTTCGGCGACATCTTCGCGGGCTACCTTGCCAAGCGCATGGGCCTGCCAATTGATCGTCTGGTTGTCGCAACCAACCAGAACGACATTCTGCACCGTTGCCTGTCGGGCAAGGGGTACTTCAAGGGCGACACCATCCCCTCGATCAGCCCGTCGATGGATATTCAGGTCAGCTCAAATTTTGAACGCGCGCTGTACTATGCGTATGGCGAAGATGGCGGCGCTGTCGCGCAGTTGATGGATGAATTGAAGACCGGCGGCTTTAACGTCAGCCAGGGCGCAATGGAAGCGCTGCGCGAAAGCTTTGACTCGGGCCGTGTATCTGAGGATGAGACCCTGGCGACAATCAAGTCCACTCTGACCCACAGTGCGGAACTGGTTTGCCCGCATACCGCCGTGGGCATCAAAGTTGCAGAAGCACATCGCGCAGCCGACGTTCCGATGATCACACTGGCCACCGCGCACCCCGCAAAATTTCCGGCAGCGGTCGAGAAGGCAAGCGGCACGCATCCGCCTCTTCCATCCCGCATGTCTGATCTATATGAACGTCCGGAACGGGTGACCCGCATCGCCAACGATCTGGGCGCTCTCGAGGATCATATCAGAAGGCATATCGCTGAGTGACTGTCAGACAAGACCAACTGAAGAACGGATTTCGTATCGTCAGTGAACATATGCCGGGGTTGCAATCGGCGGCCATCGGCATCTGGGTGACCGCCGGCGGGCGGCACGAGCGGATTGAACAGAACGGTATCGCGCATTTCCTTGAGCATATGGCTTTCAAGGGAACCCAGCGCCGTTCAGCTTTGCAAATCGCCGAGGCGATTGAGGACGTGGGCGGGTATATCAACGCCTACACGTCGCGCGAAGTGACGGCTTATTACGCGCGTGTTCTCAAAGACGATGTGGCGCTGGCGATGGATGTCATCGGTGACATCGTTCTGAACCCGATCTTCGACCCGCGTGAGATCGAAGTTGAACGCGGTGTGATCCTACAGGAAATCGGTCAGGCCTATGACACGCCCGACGATGTGATCTTTGATTGGTTGCAAGAGCAGAGCTATCACGATCAACCGCTGGGTCGAACCATTCTGGGTCCGACCGAACGAGTCAGTGCGTTTTCGCGCGAAGATCTGTCTGGGTTTGTGGCTGAACACTATGGACCCGAGCAGATGATCCTGTCTGCTGCTGGTGCCGTTGATCATGATGCGCTGATGAAAACGGCTGAGGCGTTGTTTGGCTATCTTAAACCCTGCAAGGGGCTGATCCCGGAAACCGCCCGTTTCACTGGCGGCGAGGCGCGGCAGGAGAAAGAGCTGGAGCAGGCGCATTTCGCACTGGCGCTGGAAAGCCCCGGCTATCGCGACGATGCGATCTATACCGCACAGATTTATTCGACGGCGCTTGGCGGCGGCATGTCCTCTCGCCTGTTCCAGGAAGTCCGCGAAACACGCGGGTTGTGCTACACGATCTTTGCGCAGACCGGAGCTTATGCCGATACCGGCACGACGACGATTTACGCCGGAACGTCGGCGGATCAGGTCGCGGAGCTGGCTAGCATAACGATTGATGAGATGAAGCGCGCAGCCGAAGACATGAGCGCCGAAGAGGTCGCTCGCGCCCGCGCGCAGATGAAAGCCGGTATGCTGATGGGGCTGGAAAGCCCGTCGAACCGGGCGGAACGTCTGGCGCGTCTGGTGCAGATCTGGGACCGGGTTCCGTCGCTTGAGGATGCCGTGGCCAAGATCGACGCCGTCAGCACCGAAGATGTGCGTGCCTTCGCCGAGCAGATGGCAGTGCAGGCCCCTGCTGCGCTGGCGCTTTACGGTCCTGTCTCGGGCGCACCCACGCTGGCGCAATTGCAGGAGAGGCGTGCGGCGTGATGCTGTTGGGCAGACGCAAGCTGAAACTTGAAACCGAGCGCCTGAGCTTGCGCCCGCCCGCGCATTCCGACTTTAACGACTGGGCGGCGCTGAGGCGCGCGTCGCAGCAATACCTGACCCCGTGGGAGCCGGTTTGGGCCAAGGATCACCTGAGCCGTAAATCCTTTACCAACAGGGTTTATTGGGCGCAGCGCTCCGTGGCCGGTGGGACGGCGATCCCACTGTTTTTGTTCCGTCGCACGGATGATGTGCTTTTGGGGGCCATCACGCTGGACAATATCCGTCGCGGCCCGGCGCAGGCAGGAACCTTGGGATATTGGACGGGCCAGTCTTTTGCCCGTCAGGGTTACATGCGCGAGGCCATTGGTGCGATCGTTCATCACGCCTTTACCCGACTGGACCTGAGCCGGATCGAGGCCGCCTGTCTGCCCGAAAACAAGCCGTCGCGTGGGTTGCTGGAAAGTTCAGGGTTTAAATACGAGGGCGTGGCGCAGTCGTACCTGCAGATCAACGGGCGTTGGCGGACACATGTGCTGTATGCCAGTTTGCGCTCGGACCGGCGCGGAAAGACGGACGCGGGGTAGGCGCCGTTGCGGTTTCATTGGGGGCTCTGCCCCCGTCGCGGCACACCGCGTCTTCCCCGGGGTATTTTTAGCCAGATGAACAAGGGGCATGACTTAGCGAGCGCTTGCGCTACAATCCGGGCATGCGGTGGATTGTTGTAGGGCTGATGATGATTGCGGGCGGGGCTGTGGCGCAGGAGCGGCGGCCGAGCCATTGCCTTGCCATCGCGGATGCCGCACCGGGGATTGAATACGTTCATAAAGCAGCCTGGCAGGATCCGGTGCCGGAGTTTTCGGTTCGGATCAGCTATATTGCTCATGCGTCGTTTATGATCCAGACGCAGGGCGGGTTGAACGCGGTAACGGACTTCACCGGTTTCATCGGCAGCGCGGATTTGATCCCGGACGTGGTGACGATGAATCACGCCCACGGCACCCATTGGACCGCCCATCCAGATCCTGCCATCCCGAATGTGTTGCCGGGGTGGGGCGAGTTCGGGCAGGGGATCGAACACTATCTTGATTTGGGAGAGATGCTGATTCGCAATGTCTCGACCGATATCCGATCCTCTTATGGCGGTGTGGAAGAGCGCGGAAATTCTATCTTTGTGTTTGAGGTTGAAGGGTTGTGCATTGGCCATCTGGGTCACTTGCACCACGTGCCGTCGGATGAACAATTTGCCGCCCTGGGGCGTTTGGATGTTGTGATGGCTGCTGTGGATGGCGGTACGACGATGCCGTTGCCGGAAATGATCACCGTTTTGAAGCGACTGAAGAGTTCGATCATCATTCCGATGCATTGGTTTTCCAGCTTTTCACTGGACCGGTTTTTGGTCGATATCCGCGAAGACTTTCCGGTTGAGCGCAAAGGCGTTTCCGAGATCACCGTGTCTCTTCGCACGTTACCTGATCGTCCGACGGTTGTGGTGCTTGAGCCGCAATACCTAATCGAACTGGAATAAGGCTTGTCGGGGCGTCACGACTTGGGCAAGGAAAGGGTATGAAACTAAACCCTGCCGATGGCAATTTTGCCCAATCAATCCGCACTGCGCTGGGCGATGGTATTCTGCACCCTGTCGAGGAACGATACCTGGAAGAGCCGCGCCGCAGGTTCGCAGGCCATGTCGGCGTTTTGGCGCTGCCGAAGTCGGTAGAACAGGTTTCGAGGCTCGTTCGGCTCGCCTCGGATGCTTCGGTTCCCGTCGTGCCTTACGGCGGCGGCACCGGATTGGTCGGCGGGCAGGTGATGACCGACGGCCCGGCCCCGTTGCTTATTTCACTGGAGCGGATGTCAGCCATTCGGGCGGTTTATCCGACGGAGAACATTCTTATCGCCGAGGCCGGTGCCATTCTGGCCGATGTTCAGACTGCTGCGGAAGAATCTGATCGATTGTTCCCGTTGGCATTGGCGGCGCAAGGGTCTTGCCGGATAGGTGGAAATCTTGCGACGAATGCGGGTGGTGTCAATGTATTGCGCTACGGCAATGCGCGTGACCTGTGTCTTGGGTTGGAAGCAGTTCTTCCAAATGGTGAAATCTGGCACGGCCTCAGCCGATTGCGCAAGGACAACACTGGGTACGATCTGCGCAACCTTCTGATCGGGGCGGAAGGCACGCTGGGGATCATCACAGCTGCGTCGTTGAAGCTGTACCCGCGTCCGGCCGAGACCGGCACCGCGATGTTCCAGGTGGCCTCTCCGGATGCTGCCATTGAATTGCTGGCGCTGGCACGCGATCAGGTGGGCGAAGGGGTCAGCACCTTTGAGCTGATCCACAAGCAGGGCCTGCAATTCTTGTCCGAGGTTTTGCCCGATATCCGCCAGCCCTTTGACGTCCAGCCTGAATGGATGGTGCTTATTGAATTGGGTCTTTCTGGCGGTGCGTCACCGTCAAATGCGCTGGAGGCGCTGTTCGAAACAGCGGAGGCGCGCGGGCTTGTAGGTGACGCGGTCATAGCCCAAAGCGAAGCGCAAAGATTGGAGCTTTGGGCCGTACGTGAGCAGATTCCCGAAGCCAACCGGTTGATCGGTTCGGTCTCGAGCCATGACATCTCGGTCCCGATCTCGCAAATCCCCGAATTCATCCTGCGAGGGTCCGAAATTGTACGCGGGTTGGGGGATTTCCGGATTAACTGTTTTGGGCATCTTGGTGACGGCAACCTTCACTACAACGTGTTCCCGCCGCAGGGGCATAGCCGTTCAGAGTATGACGCACAGCGGCAAACGGTAAAACGCTTGGTGCATGATTTGGTGCATGAGTTCGGTGGTTCGATTAGCGCAGAACACGGCATAGGGCGATTGAAAACGGATGATCTATGTCGCTATGGCGATCCGGTAAAGCTGTCGGCGATGCGCTCGATCAAGGCCGCGCTTGATCCAAAAGGAATCATGAATCCGGGTGCCGTTCTAAGGGCTTAGGCGCGGCCCATTTAGTACAGGCCGCGCGCTGGATTCACGATGCGGGCAGGATGACTTTGTCAATCACGTGGATGACACCGTTCGATGTCTCGATGTCTGCCTGAACAACGTTCGCGTCGTTGACCATTACGCCGTTATCAAGGTCAATCGTGACTTCACCGCCTTGTACGGTTGCGGCTGTCATGTCATCGGACAGATCGCCTGACATCACTTTGCCGGGCACCACGTGGTAGGTCAGGATGGCAACCAGTTGATCCTTGTTCTCGGGCTTCAGAAGGGTTTCAACTGTGCCTTCGGGCAGAGCGGCAAACGCCTCATCCGTGGGGGCGAAAACGGTGAAGGGGCCTTCGCCTTTCAGCGTATCAACCAACTCGGCAGCCTGAACAGCTGCGACAAGAGTCTCAAAGCTGCCTGCGCCGGCGGCGGTGTCGACGATATCTTTGGAATGGCCATCAGCATAAGCCGTAGTTGAAACGAAAAGGCTTGCGACGCCGGCAATTGCGAGTTTGCGAAACATGGTATGATTTCCCTGGTTGGAATGCCCTTGGTGGCATCAATCGGGGTACGCTGCATCACTGAAAAGAGATCACTGTTTGTGCCGATAAGTTCGGGTTGATCCAATAAAAAACCGCGCTAAGCCAGCGCGGTCTCAGATTTCCACTCACGAATTTGTGATTGCACGCGCCGTCAAAGGCCTTCGAATTCGCACAAGACTTGGACATCCATACCCATATCCTCCAATGCCTTGCGTCCGCCTAACTCTGGCAGGTCGATAATGAACGAGCATGAGACGATCTCGCCCCCCAACCGTTCGATCAGTTTGATGCCTGCGGCAGCGGTGCCACCTGTCGCCAGCAGATCATCGACGACGAGGATTTTTTCACCCGGTTGGATGGCGTCGTCGTGGATTTCGACAATCGCCTCGCCGTATTCAAGCTTGTAGTCTTGACTGATCGTGGTTCCCGGCAGCTTGCCCTTTTTGCGGATGGGCACGAATCCGACGCTTAGCTGGTGCGCGATTGCGCCGCCTAGGATAAAGCCACGCGCCTCGAGGCCAACGACCTTGTCGATGCGCTCACCGGCATAGGGGTGCAGCATTTGATCGATCGCCATGCGGAAACCGCGCGGATCAGCGAACAGGGTCGTTACGTCCCGGAACATGATCCCCTCATGTGGGAAATCAACGATGGTCCGAATGTAATCTTTGACCGACTTGTTTCTGGACATGGCCATCCCCTCTGGCGTCAAAACACGCTGGGCTGTTTGGCCCATTGGTGTGAGTCATGCAAGGAAAGATTGCCACCCCAGACGTCCGGCGGTTCGACTGGCGGTAGTCGCGATACAGTGTATCGACCGGCCGCGTCAGATATGGTTTGTGCCCCTTGCCCTGATCTTTTGAAAAAATCGCCTGAGCGACATGAAGGTTCGTTGCCATAACTTTCTTTTGTTGTTAGGTGCTCGTGAATTACAAAATATATGCGAAGTATATACAAAGCCTATCTTACAGGCCTGGGAATTTGATGGGAATGGGACGCGTGGGAACGAAAGACAGTAAGATTTCAACGAAGAAAAACAGTCAGTTGGTCCTGCGGCTGGATAAGGATGAACGGGACGAGTTTGTTCAGCTATGCAAAGAGTTGGACACGTCGGCCGCGCGAGAAATCCGGCGGTTCATTCGCGGTTTCATGAAGGAACACGCTGAGGGCTGAGCCCTCAGGCCGGGCGGCGCAGGACAGCCGTGGCCACACCCATCCCGATTAATGCCAGCCCTCCGAACCGGGTCATAGCGGTGATGACGCCTGAACGGCCGATCATCTTGCGTAGGTGGTCCGCCAAAAGGGCGTATGCCAGCGAATTCAGCCATGCCAGCCCCACAAAGGTTGCGATCAGGATAGCAAATTGCGGTCCGAGCGGGTCAGCCGGGCGCAGAAACTGAGGAACGAAAGCGATAAAAAACGCGATAGATTTCGGGTTCAACGCGGTGACGGCGGCAGCATGGCCAAAAACGCTGTGTGCGGTGACATTGCGCCCGGTGTCCACAGTCTCAAGCCTGCCTGATGGCGCGCTGCGCAACAGTTTGATCCCCAGCCAGACCAAATAGGCGGCACCGACCCATTTGAGGGCCGTGAATAGGGCAGCCGAGGCCAGGACCAGCGCACCAAGCCCCAAAAGAGAGGCCGTCATAGCCACCAGATCTCCAACAGCTACACCCGTCGCCGAGGCGACAGCCACGCTGCGCCCCTTGGATAGGGCATAGCTGAGCACCAGCAAGACCGTCGGGCCTGGGATCAATAGTAAGGCGGTAGATGCAGCGACAAAGGCGAGCCAAAGGTCAAGGGACATCGGAAATCCTGTGAATACGTTTCCCGCAGCAAGCCCGGACCAGCGCGCAAGGTCAAGCCCTGCGTGGTTGCGTTGTCAGACGCATCAGCGCCTCAAGCGGACCGCGTTTGAATTTGCGGGACCACAATAGGGCAAAGATCGAGGACGCGGCGCAGAACGCAACAGCGTAACCCGCGATCTGCGGGGCGTTCAGTGACCCGTTCAGCAACCCGGCCTCCTCCAGTATGCCCATGCCGATCAGGATGTGCACCACATAGAGCGTCAGGCTCTGCCGACCGGGCGCGGTCAGGGCTGGGCCGATGCGCAACTTTTCGATCTTGGGCCACAGCTTCAACAGCAATCCGATCACCACGCAAGCCGAGCCGGTTCCGGCAATAATGTAGAATGGTCCCGGTGGGATGGACGCGGTTCCCAGATAGATCACCAGATCAGGGTCCGAGGCCAACATTTGCGGAAACAGGGCAAATATGGTAGCTCCGAACCCCCACATGATCAGCCTGTGTTGAATGCAGATCGTGTGCAGTTCGGATCGTCCAATAGCCATTCCGATCAACAGGAACGCCGCCCAGGGAAGGACCGGGTGCCAGCCGTTGAAAAACAGGTTACGCAAAAAACCGGGCAGGGTCCAAAGGTCGGTGTATGTCAGCGTTTCCCAGTCCCAGCCAAGGTCGTAGTTGAAAATCATGACAGCGAGGACAGCCAGCGCCACCACCCCAACTGAACCCAACCACAATGCACGGGTTGGTGCCGTCAGGAAAGCAGCGCCAACAACGAAGTACACGGCGTAGAAATGCAGGATATCGGCGTCAAATACGGTCATGTTGATCAGACCGAGAGCGAACAGAAACACCGCGCGCCGCAGCAGCACCGACGCTGAAACAGAGGATATCCCAATTCCGATGCCGGCCAGGATGACGAACAAAGCGGCCGCGCGGCCTTCAAGCAAATCGATCAGGGTCGAGGCCCAGTCATCGCCGGGGGCGACCTGAGCGGCAATGCGGAAATTCACCAGAACCATTCCGCAAAACGCCAGAAACCGGGCCGCGTCCAATGCCTCAAGTCGCTTCATGCTATCCCTCTGTTTCGCCAGCGTTTTGACGGTGCCGTGCGAAACACACATCGGTGCAGTACAGAGGATATTTCAAGATGAAGGGCAAAAAAGAGCCGGGGCCGTGCAACGCTGCAACAAGTTTTAAGATTGGATTAAGTGTAGCCCGCGCGGCTTGAAACGGTTCCTTGGGCCACCGACCTTGGATCGGACGCAACACTTCGGAGAGGCCGATGGTTCAAACAGATCAAACACGCGCGAACGCGGCACCTGAAACCAGCCACTCGCGGCTTGCCCACGTAAAGGGCGCGCTGATCCTTTTGGTTCCGGTCCTCGCGGTGATCTATGCGGGCATCGTGGGGTACATGTATGTGAACCAGCAATCGTTGTTGTTCAAACCGGACGGAGAATTACCAGCGCCCAACACGGTAGGATTGGCTGATGTGGAGTCCGTTTCCTTCACAATGTCCGATGGCGTTACGCTGACCGCGTGGTCCGCCCCGCCCGCGACCGATGATGCGCCGACAGTTTTGTTCTTTCATGGCCAATCGGGCAACCTGGGCGACCGCGCCGATCGGATGAGAGAGATCCTCAACAGTGGCTTCGGCCTGCTGGCCCCCAGCTATCGTGGATATCCGGGCAGCGAGGGCGAACCGTCCGAGATGGCGCTAATTTCCGACGGCATCCAGATGTATGACCAGCTGGATCGCCAAGGTGCGGAAGTTGTGTTGCACGGCCAAAGTCTTGGAACAGCCGTTGCGACCGCCGTAGCTGAACAGCGCCCAAATGCACAGCTGCTGGTGCTTGAGGCACCCTTTACGGCCACGGTGGACGTCGCGGCGGAAAGATATCCCTGGCTACCGGTGCATGCCCTGATGCGGGATCAGTTCGCGACCCGTGATTTGATCGGGAACGTCACCGTTCCGACTTTGATATTCCACGGGACCGAGGATGAAACGGTTCCACTGTATCACGGCGAAGCTTTGGCCGCGATGGCCGGGGAGACGGCGCAGATCTATATCATCCCGGACGGCACACACAACGACCTCTGGTCGCACGGATTGTGGGATCAGGTTCAACAGTCTTTGCCAGCCAACTAAAGTTGCCGGTCAGAGAATCCGACCAGCAACAGCATCCAGTTTTGCCAACACGGTCGGATCACGCTTTTCCGGCGCGGTCAGGATGGCATATTCCAACGCCCGGTCGCAGCCATGAGGGCAGGGCGCGCGATCAGCGCCCAGTAGATCGGGCAGACCTTTGACAAGCGCACGGCCTTTCTCGGCATTGCCGGTCAGCGTAGCGATGATGGCGGTGACGTCCACCTCGCCGTGGTCCGGGTGCCAGCTGTCGTAATCGGTGACCATGGCGATCGAGGCATAGCAAAGCTCGGCCTCGCGGGCGAGTTTGGCCTCGGGCATGTTTGTCATACCGATTACGTCGCAGCCCCAGTGTTCACGATACATCTTGGATTCCGCCAGCGTAGAGAACTGCGGCCCTTCCATCGCCAGATAGGTGCCGCCGCGATGAATGGTGATGCCTGCTGCCTTGCCGGCAGTTTCACAGGCATCCGACAGGCGCGGGCAGGTGGGGTGCGCAACGCTGACATGGGCCACGCAGCCAGTGCCAAAAAAGCTCTTCTCGCGCGCAAACGTCCGGTCGATGAACTGATCGACGATCACGAAATCGCCCGGTGCCATATGCTCGCGGAACGACCCGCAGGCCGAAACTGAGATCACATCCGTCACACCCAGTCGCTTCAGCGCGTCGATATTGGCGCGGTAAGGCACTTCAGTAGGGGAATGCACGTGGCCGCGCCCGTGACGAGGCAGAAAGGCCATCTCAACGCCATTCAGTGATCCGGTCAGGATCTGATCCGAAGGATCGCCCCATGGGGTTTCGACCGTGACCCATTCCGCATTTTCCAAACCGTCGATCTCGTAAATGCCTGATCCGCCGATGATGGCGATTTTGGTCTGGGTCATGGCTGCGCTCCGTGAAAAACTGTTTAAAGAGTTCTGCGTGGCAGCCGCGGGTTTGGCAAGTGGGTTCAAGGGTTTGTGTAACTTGCTTGCTAGCTATGCGATTTACGCATATCAGGGTCCCGCTGGGTGCAGTATCTAATGTCAGATATGACAGGTAAAAGGCATCTTTCGCGCGAACAAACAACCCCACAGGACGTCTCATGCCCCGAGCCATGCTGGCAAGCTTTGCCAATCGTATAGCCAAACCTGATCTCCGCTGGATGCCGGATGAGGGGCTGACCGTCTCGCGCCTGCGGATTGAGCTGTTGTCTGGTCTGACCGTTGCGCTGGCGCTGGTCCCCGAGGCGGTGGCGTTTGCCTTTGTCGCAGGTGTCCACCCGTTGGTCGGACTGTATGCCGCGTTTATGGTGGGCTTGATTACGGCGCTGATCGGTGGTCGACCGGGTATGATCTCCGGCGCAACCGGCGCTCTGGCTGTTGTGATGGTGGCGTTGGTGGCTGAACACGGGGTGGAATACCTGTTCGCCACCGTGGTTTTGATGGGTATTTTGCAGGTCATTGCAGGCGCGATGCATTGGGGCCGGTTCATCCGACTGGTGCCGCATCCGGTGATGCTGGGGTTTGTGAATGGTCTGGCCATCGTGATTTTTCTGGCCCAGATGGGGCAGTTCAAGGTTCCGGGCACCATGGAAAACACCGGCCACGGCCTAAGCGGTGGTGAATGGCTGTCGGGCCTGCAGCTTTACACGATGTTGGGTCTGGTTGCCCTGACGATGGCCGTGATCTGGGTCATGCCGCGCATCACGCGTATCGTGCCCGCACCATTGGCCGGGATTGTTGTTGTGGCTGCGCTGGTGATTGGGTTCGGACTTGATGTGCCGCGCGTTGGTGATCTGGCCTCAATTGAGGGCGGCCTGCCGGCGTTTCACATCCCGATGGTGCCGCTGAACTGGGAAACCTTTGAGATCATCTTGCCCTACGCTGTCATTCTGGCCGCCATCGGCTTGATTGAATCCCTGCTGACCCTGAACCTCGTTGGTGAAATCACCGGCAAGCGCGGAGGGGCCTCGCAAGAGTGCATTGCACAGGGCGTGTCCAATGTAGCGACTGGATTCTTCGGCGGCATGGGCGGTTGTGCGATGATCGGTCAGTCGATGATCAACGTGAAGTCTGGTGGTCGTACCCGTATCGCCGGGATTGCTGCGGCCCTATTCCTGCTGGTGTTCATCTTGTTCGCTTCACCGCTGATTGAGCAGATTCCGCTGGCCGCGTTGGTTGGTGTGATGTTCATGGTGGTGATCGGGACCTTTGCCTGGAACTCGTTCAAGATCATGCGCAAGGTGCCCCTGATGGATGCGTTCGTCATTGTTCTGGTGACTGTTGTGACCGTGATGGAAGACCTTGCGGTTGCCGTTGTTGTAGGTGTGATCGTCTCAGCTCTTGCCTATGCTTGGAACAATGCGAAACGCATCCATGCGGTCACACGGGACTCGGAGACGGAAGAAGGCGCAAAGGTCTATGAGATTCAGGGACCTTTGTTCTTTGGTTCGTCCGACGGATTCATTGAACTGTTTGATATTCAGAACGACCCTGACACTGTAATCGTGGACTTTGCCGAAAGCCGCGTCGTGGATCAATCCGCGCTGCAAGCCATCGAGAACATCGCTGGAAAATACGAGGCTGCGGGCAAACGCGTCATGCTGCGCCACCTCAGCCGGGATTGCCATAAACTGCTGAACAAGGCCGGCCACCTTATGGTCGATAGCGACGATGACCCGGACTACGAACTGGCCGTCGATTACTCGGTCCGCACGGGTGTGCTGGGCGGGCATTGATTGCAAAAGGCGGCCACTTCGGCCGCCTTTTACTTTGGAGCAATCCGTTCCAATTCTTCAATATTACCAGACAGAAGCGCCTCTTCGGCTTCGGCGATCTTCTCGGCGGGCCAATCCCACCAGTTCAATGCTAAAAGCCGGTCGATGGTGTCCTTTTCGAACCGGAACCGCCGCACTTCGGCAGGGTTCCCGGTAATGATCGCATAGGGCGGTACGTTTCCGCGAACAACAGACCCGGCACCAATAATTGCCCCCGAACCGATCTGCGCACCGGGCAGGATCATCGCGCCATAGCCAATCCAGACATCGTGGCCGATGAGAGTGTCGCGCGTGTCCGGCTGAAACCCGGTCATTCCGTCCGGGTCAAACACTGGAAACGGAAAGCACGTCAATCCATCCATTGAATGATTGGCCGATGATGTGATGAAACGTACACCATGGGCGATCTGACAGAACTTCCCCAGCACCAGCCTTTCTTGCGAAAACGGAAACAGGTAGGGGGCAAGTCGTTGCGCCCATTCGTCTGACGGCTCAAAATCCGATGCGTAGCTGTATTCTCCGGCCTGAAACCTGGGATGGTCAATCGCTTCAGACAGGAAAACTGTGCCCTTGTGATCAGAGCCATCAGGGAGCGTGATCGGGTATCTGCGTAAGGGGTCAGGAAGCGGCATCAGTCATCCGGTCGTGAAAGGCTGAACAGTTCGGTGACCACTGAATAGTCCCGGTACCCAAGCCTTGCCAGCGGTTGGAATGTTGTGACGTCGAACATGCCGTCTTTCAGGCAATCGTCGCGCAGATGTACGCCGGTTACTTCTCCGAACACCACCCGATTGGCCTCGCCCGGAAGGGACACGATCTGGGTTAGCTTGCATTCCAGCGCTGCCGGAGCCCCATCGATCCGGGCGCATGGGATGGTTTCGCATTCCAAGGGTGTCAGGCCTGCATGGCCAAATTCGTCGACATGTTTCGGCAAGCCTGCTGAGCTGGCATTCATTGCGTCGCGATGTGCGTGGGCCACGACGTTTACACAAAACACCCCCGTTGCCTTGATATTGGCAAGGCTGTCTTTCGTGCCGTCTTGATCGTGTTTGGTTCCGGTTGAAGCAAACATCACCTGCGGCGGGGTGTAAGCAACGCCGTTGAAAAACGAATACGGAGCCAGATTGTTGATCCCATCTGTGTCACGCGTGGAAATCCAGCCGATCGGTCGTGGCGTGATAATGGCGTTGAACGGATTGTGTGGCAGGCCGTGGCCGTCTTCGGGGCGATAGAACATAAGATCTCCAAGCGTTTGCCCAAGGCGTACCGAAGTGCTAGGGCGATTGCCAGCTAGGAAAAGAGGGCAGGGTGCAGCAGTTCGTGATCAGGCCGGAGGAGCCGGATGATTGGTGGGAGGTCGAGGCACTTTATGACCTGTGCTTTGCGCCGGGGCGTGAGGCGCTGTCCTCGTATCGTCTGCGCGATGATGTTCCACCCGTGTCGGGCCTTTCGCTTGTTGCGCGCGACGGGCAGGGCATTCTGGCCGGGGCGATCCGTTTCTGGCCCGTGCATGTGGGCGATCACGACGCTTTGTTGCTGGGCCCCGTGGCGGTGCACCCGACCCATCAAGGCGAAGGTCTGGGAGGATTCCTGATCCATCAGGGGCTTGAGGCTGGTCGCGAAATAGGCTGGCAAAGGGCGATGCTGGTGGGCGATGCGCCTTATTATGCGCGTTTCGGGTTCACACGACTTTCCGGTGTGGAAATGCCCCCGCCAACAAACCCAGACCGGGTCTTAGGCGTGGAATTGAGCCCCGGTGAATGGTTGAATGTGCGTGGCGAGGTGACCCGCTGGACGCGCTGAGCTATTGAAACCACGCCATTTAGCCCCGATGTTTAACGTCAGGAGGGCTTATATGCAGGACGTGCTTCTAGTCGAAAAGCTGGATACCGATGCTGAATTGGATCGGTTGGCCAAGTATTACAGAACCGCCGGAGGTCCCGGTGTTAAACTGTTGAACAGTTTGGGGGGGTCGGCGGAATCGCTACTGGAACAACTTCCTGTATCTGTGCGGGAGGGGCTGACAGGGGCCACCGAACAGGCGCTTTGGCTAGCGATGCACGCAGCCGAGGGTTCGCGTCGCGCCGTTCCTGATCAAAAGCCGTGGGTCAACACCGCTGTCGCAACGGCGATGGGGGCTGCTGGCGGCATGGGTGGCGTGTCGACTGCCCTGATGGAATTGCCTGCTACGACCGCCATGCTATTGCGTGCCATTCAGGGTGCGGCGTTCCGCGAAGGGTTCGATCCGTCCGAGGAAGGCGTCAAATTTGATTGCGTTCGGGTCCTATCTGCAGCCGGACCTCTGTCTTTTGACGATGGCGCAGATCTGGGCTTCTTTTCGGTCCGCCTGACGTTGACTGGCCCAGCGATGCAGAAGCTAATTTCAGCGGTAGCGCCGAGACTGTCCATTGTACTGGGCCAGAAGCTGGCAGCGCAATCGATACCGGTCCTGGGTGCGATCGCAGGTGGTGGTACGAACTATGTCTACACCCGATATTATCAACAGGTGGCGCGCGTTCACTTCGGGTTGCGGCGACTGGCAATCGATGCCGATATCCCGCATGAAGATCTGGTTCAGAAACTGGCTGCCCGCGTTTGAAATCTGCCTAAAAGCTTGGAAGAAACCGCACCATATGGTATGCTGACCCCATCCGACCGCTAAATGTATAAGAACCTCAAAGGTCGGCGATTGAGGATGAAAGCAGTTTGAAAGGTGGTGCGGCGTGATCGGTGCGAGGCAACCGACGTGTCTGCAGGGAAGCGAACAGCACCTGCGACTAAAGCATCAATCGGCAGCCCTATGCTATCGCATCAAACACGGAAAGCTCAGGGTTTTGCTGATCACAACGCGCAAATCCAAGCGCTGGATCATACCGAAGGGCTGGCTGATCGAGGATATGACACCGTCGCAAGCCGCCAGACGAGAAGCTTGGGAAGAGGCTGGGGTTAAAGGCGATTGTGCAAACAAGCCCATGGGCCGTTTCACATACCTGAAATCCCGTTCGAGTATGAGCCCCATGGTGTGTCTGGTGGATGTCTTTCCCCTCTGTGTTAGGTCGATTGCGCCTGAATTTCCTGAACGGGCCCAACGAAAGCGAAAGTGGGTTTCGCCTAAAAAAGCGGCCTCTCTGGTGAAATCGCGTGAACTGTCCCTTTTGTTACGCCGTCTTGGCCCGATTCTACACTGACTCGCCTTGCGAAGGGCTTGATCTTGCCATGTCTGTCGGTATCTATTTGCCTACCGGAAAATGGACGGACCATGATTCAATATTCGCTGAAATGCAGCCGCGACCATACATTTGACAGTTGGTTTCAATCGGCCACCGCTTACGACAAACTCGCCTCCGCAGGTATGGTGACCTGCGTTGTGTGTGGTGACGCGCAAGTAGATAAGGCTATCATGACCCCTCGCGTTCGTCCGGCCCGCAATGCCCAGACAACTGAACCACAAAGCAAACAAGTGGATGTCGCAACCCCGTCGCCAGATATCGAGAAGGTGCTGGCCGATCTGCGCCGCAAGGTCGAGGAAAACTCGGACTATGTCGGTAAGGATTTTGCCAAAGAAGCGCGTAAGATCCATTTGGGCGATGCGCCCGAACGCGCGATTTATGGCGAGGCCAAGCCCGATGAAGCCAAAGCGCTGATCGAAGACGGTGTGCCGGTTTCGCCGCTTCCATTTCTTCCCACCCGTAAAACGAACTGACCCATGCATATCGTTATCACCGGGGCTAATCGCGGAATTGGGCAAGCTCTGGCAGATCGTTATCGCGCGCAGGGCCATGACGTTACCGGAACCGCACGGGATTCCAGTGCGCAGCTTGTACTGGATGTGACTGATCCGAAACAGCAAGCCGCCATGGCACAAGGGCTTGCGGGTCGTCCGGTTGATCTGTTGATCTGCAACGCCGGGGTCTATCTGGACAAAGGCCACGGGATAGACGGCTATCCGGCCGACATGTGGGCGCAGAGTTTTGCAACCAATGTGACAGGTGTGTTTCTGACCGTGCAGGCGCTTTTGCCCAATCTTCAGGGCGCGAAAGGCAAAGTTGCGATCCTGTCGTCCCAGATGGCGTCGCATACGCGCGCGCCCGGTGGCAGCTATATCTATCGCGCGTCCAAAGCGGCGGCCCTGAATCTGGGGCGCAATCTGGCGACGGATCTGCGCGCGGATGGCGTCGCCGTGGGTATCTATCATCCGGGTTGGGTGCAGACGGATATGGGGGGCACTCAGGCTGCGATCACTGTTGATCAGGCTGCCGACGGGCTTCTTGACCGCTTTGGGGCATTGTCACTCGCCACTACCGGGTGTTTTGAAACCTGGGACGGTCAGCCGCACGCTTATTGACGTTTCAAAGCCGCCGTGGGGATTTCGTAAACTTCATCCGGATCGATGAAGACCACCGTCAAGTCTCCCCGCGTTTCATGGCTGATCCGGGCAGGTGAGCTGCTAGAGGTCGGGATGCCATCCGTGAAATAGATGCTGCGCACTTCGGCGCCGCCCAGTCCCACTGCCAGGGTCGTGGTCCCGTCGTCATGGTGTCGCAGTTCGGCGTGGCAGCTGCTTAGCGCCGCACCGGCCTTGGCACAGGGCACCGTGCCCAAAGCATTCTTGCCGTCGGTTGCAGCCAGCGTAGAGACCTGCGCAACGGCGGATGAAGACAAAAGGGCGAGGGCTGCGGCAACGCGGAACATGTAAAACCTCTGGGAATAATTTCGGGATGCAGGCTGACAGCCTCTGTGTCGGTTGTAAAGCGGTCAGATGCGGCCATCCGACCGGTTTTGAACTCTTGCCCTTGCGGCCCCCCTCGCATAAGACGCACGAGACCAGAAATCCAAGGCGCGGAGACACTTGCCCCCATGCCCTTACTCGTGATGAAATTTGGCGGCACTTCGGTTGCCAACCTTGACCGTATCCGCCGCGCAGCCAAGCGCATCGGCGTCGAAGTGGCGAAGGGCTATGACGTGATCGTCATCGTCTCGGCCATGTCCGGCAAGACAAACGAGCTTGTGGGCTGGGTCGATGAAACATCACCGTTGTACGATGCGCGGGAATATGATGCCGTCGTGTCCTCGGGTGAGAATATTACCGCTGGCCTGATGGCGTTGACGTTGCAGGAAATGGATGTCCCGGCCCGAAGCTGGCAGGGCTGGCAGGTTCCGCTGATGACCACCAGCGCCCACAGCCAGGCCCGGATCGAAGAAATTCCGACCGATAACCTGAACCAGAAGTTTGGCGAGGGCATGAAGGTTGCCGTCGTCGCCGGGTTTCAGGGCATCAGCCCAGAAGGCCGTATCACGACCTTGGGCCGGGGTGGGTCAGACACCACCGCCGTCGCGTTTGCCGCCGCCTTCGGTGCCGAGCGGTGCGACATCTACACGGACGTTGATGGTGTCTATACCACGGACCCGCGCATCTGCGAGAAGGCACGCAAGCTGGACCGCATTTCGTTCGAGGAAATGCTGGAATTGGCCTCGCTGGGGGCAAAGGTGCTGCAGACCCGCTCAGTCGAATTGGCGATGCGCTACAAGGTAAAACTGCGCGTTCTTTCAAGCTTTGAGGAACAATCCGACGAGGCCGGTACCCTGGTCTGCGATGAGGAGGATATCATGGAATCCAATGTTGTGGCCGGTGTGGCCTATTCCCGCGACGAAGCCAAGATGACTGTTGTCTCGGTGGCTGACCGCCCGGGCATCGCGTCGATCATCTTTACCGCGCTCAGCGACGCGGGCGTGAATGTCGATATGATCGTGCAGAACATCTCGGACGAAGGGCGCACGGACATGACCTTTTCCTGCCCCACCGATCAGGTGGCCCGCGCCGAACAGGCATTGCTGGCAATCAAGGATGCGGGTGAGCTGAATTATGCCGAACTGGTCGCGGACCAGGATGTCTGCAAGGTCTCGGTCGTGGGGATCGGCATGCGCTCGCAGTCGGGCGTGGCGGCCAAGATGTTCAAGATACTCTCGGATGAGGGGATCAACATCAAGGTCATTACAACCTCTGAGATCAAAATTTCCGTCCTAGTCGACAGGAAATACATGGAACTTGCTGTTCAGGCACTGCATGATGCCTTTGAATTGGACAAGGCGGCCTGAGCATTTCAGCCAAAGGTCTCGCCTGATTCCGTAATTTGGGTGGGATATGGCGGAAGGCACCGAAACTGAATCCCGCAAGCTGCTGGGGCGGCTGCGCGAAGAGATGGCGAGCGAAGCCGCCGGTCAGGAACGTCTTGACCGGATAACGCATCTGATCGCGGATAGTATCCGGGCCGAGGTGTGCTCGATCTACCTGTTCCGGGATGCCGACACCCTTGAGCTTTGCGCGACTGAAGGGTTGTCGCCAGAGGCGGTTCACAAAACACGTATGCGGTTGGGTGAAGGGCTTGTTGGTCATGTTGCGCAATCAGGCAAGGTCGTGAACACCGCAGACGCGCCTTCGACCAAAGGGTTTCGGTATATGCCGGAAACTGGTGAAGAAAGATTCTCGTCTTTTATTGGGGTGCCGATCCAGCGTTTGGGTGAAAAGCTGGGCGTATTGGTCGTTCAATCTCGTGACGCGCGTTTGTATTCTGCTGACGAGGTCTACGCGCTGGAAGTGGTCGCCATGGTCTTGGCCGAAATGACCGAGCTTGGCGCCTTTGTGGGCGAGGGCGCTGCCCTTTCACCCCGGCACCAGCAATCGGTGCAATTTGAGGGAGGCCCGGCACAGGAAGGAGCTGCCGAAGGGCATGTCTGGTTGCATGAACCCCGTGTTGTCGTCACCAACCCGATTGCCGACGATCCCCACCGCGAACGCGAACGTCTGAATGAGGCTGTGGATGAGCTGCGCGTGGGCGTCGACAAGATGCTTGAGATTTCGCAGGGCGGTGACAAGGAGCAATTGCAGGTACTGGAAGCATACCGGATGTTCGCCAATTCCAAGGGCTGGATGCGCCGGATGGAAGAGGACATTGCCCTGGGCCTTAGCGCCGAAGCGGCGGTTGAGAAAGAACAATCGCAAGCCCGCGCCCGGATGGGGCAGGTCACCGACCCCTATCTGCGTGAACGGCTGGCAGATCTGGATGACCTCAGCAACCGGCTGCTGCGCATCTTGACCGGGCAGGGGGGTACCAACGGGGCCGACCTGCCACCCGATCCGATCCTGGTTGCCCGAAATATCGGGCCTGGGGATCTGTTGGAATATGGCCGCTCGTTGAAAGGGATCGTTCTTGAAGAAGGCTCAGTCGGTAGCCACGCAACGATTGTGGCCCGTGCCCTGGCAATTCCACTGGTGGTTCACGTTGGGCACATCACCACAGAGGCATTGAACGGAGATCATATTCTGGTCGATGGCGATCAGGGAATGGTCCAACTGCGCCCGGAAGATACGGTTGTCTCCGCGTTTCGCGATAAAATCGCAATGCAGGCCAAAGCGCAGGAACGCTATGCCTCGATCCGCGATACTCCGACAGTGACGCGCGATGGTGAGCGGATCAATCTGGTTATGAACGCGGGCCTGATGGCCGATCTGCCGTCGCTGGGCAATTCCGGGGCCGAGGGTGTGGGCCTGTTCCGCACCGAGCTTCAGTTCCTGATCCGCAATCAGATGCCCAAGCGGTCCGAGCTTGTGACACAATATCAGCGCGTGATGGATGCTGCTGGCGACATGCGCGTGGTGTTCCGCACACTGGATATCGGGTCGGACAAAGTTCTGCCCTACATGAAGCACGTCGAAGAGCCGAACCCGGCTTTGGGCTGGCGCGCTATTCGCGTTGGTCTGGATAAACGCGGCGTTATGCGGATGCAGTTGCAGGCGTTGATGCGTGCAGCCAATGGGCGGCCTTTAACAATCATGTTCCCGTTTGTGGCGCAGGCCGAAGAATACCGTGAGGCACGTTGGGAAGTGAACAAGACCATCGAACGCGAAAAGCGCCTTGGTCATGTGCTGCCAGAATCGATCGAAGTTGGCGCAATGCTGGAAACGCCGTCTCTCGCCTTTGCCCCGCAGAAGTTCTTTGACGAGGTCGATTTCGTCTCGATCGGGGGCAACGACCTGAAACAGTTCTTTTTTGCCGCTGACCGCGAAAACGAGCTGGTGCGCCGACGCTATGACACGCTGAATGTCAGCTTCCTGACCTTCATCGAACGGATTGTCGAACGCTGCAATATCTCGAACACGCCGTTGTCTTTCTGTGGCGAGGATGCCGGGCGACCGGTTGAAGCGCTTTGTCTGGCAGCCATGGGTATTCGGACCCTGTCTATGCGCCCTGCGTCGATAGGCCCGGTCAAAAGCGTGCTGTTGCGCGCCGATCTGCAGTCACTGCGTAAGATCATCGCTGACGCCCGCCATCGTGGAGACCAATCGGTTCGATCCTCGGTAATGGAGTGGTTGCGGAATCAGGGTTGATTTTCTAGTTGCGCTTCCCTATTCAGTGCCTGAATGTTAGCGGTAACAGCGCTTGCAACACAAGGACCAGTGATAACTGCGCCTGAGTGATGCCAGCAGATTTGAAGGAGCCCATAGATGGTTTCACGCGTAATCCCGGTAGACCCGTTCGATCTGGTGCTATTCGGCGCGACCGGCGATCTGGCGCAGCGCAAGATCTTGCCCGGGCTCTATCATCGGTTCGAAGTTGGCCAGATGCCCGAAGACGCAAAGATCATTGGCACGGCGCGGTCTGACATGGACAGCGACGGGTTCCGCGAGCAAATCCGCACCTCGATGAAAGAGTTTGCGCCCAGCTTCAAAAAAGACGTTTTGGATCAGTTTCTGAGCCATGTTGAATATGTTCCCGTTGACGCACTGGGAGACTCCGGTTGGAAAGAACTTGCCAATACCTTGCGCCCTGACGTTGTACGCGCATTCTACCTGTCAGTTGGCCCCAGCCTTTTCTCGGGTATCGCAAAACGGCTGAGCGATCATAGCATGGCGACGCCCGACAGCCGTATCGTGGTCGAAAAACCCTTTGGCCACGACCTCGCCTCGGCCAAGGCGCTGAACTCCGGGCTGCGAGCCTGCTTTGAAGAGCATCAGATATATCGGATCGACCACTATTTGGGAAAGGAAACGGTGCAGAACCTGATGGCGCTGCGCTTTGCCAATTCCCTGTTCGAACCTCTCTGGAACGCGACACATGTCGATCATGTTCAAATCACCGTGGCCGAGACTGTTGGCGTCGAAGGGCGCGGAGCCTATTACGATCAGTCCGGTGCGATGCGGGACATGGTGCAGAACCACCTTGTTCAACTTCTGTGCCTGACTGCGATGGAACCTCCGTCCAAATTTTCGCCCAACGCCGTGCGTGACGAGAAGGTCAAGGTGATTGAAGCGCTGGAGCCCGTTGCGCCGTCTGACATCGCACGCGGCCAATATCGTTCGAGCAAAGGTGGCGACGGTTATTTGGATCATGTGGGCAACCCCGCGAGCCGCACCGAAAGCTACATCGCTCTTAAGGCCCATATCGGCAACTGGCGCTGGGCCAGTGTGCCGTTCTATTTGCGAACTGGAAAACGCCTGCGTGCCCGCGAATCCGAAATCGCGGTGTTTTTCCGGGATCCGCCGCATACGATCTTCCCCAATGTCGGCCCGCTGCACGGCAACGTGCTGGTGATCCGCCTGCAACCGGACGAAGGTATTACCCTGCGCACGACGATCAAAGAACCGGGGCAGGGCGGGTTCCGCCTGTCAGATGTTGCGCTGGACATGAGTTTTGCCGAGGCGCTTGGGGACGAAGCGCAATCGCCAGATGCATATGAACGTCTGGTTATGGATGTCATTCGCGGCGACCAAACCCTGTTCATGCGCGGGGACGAGGCCGAAGCCGCCTGGGCCTGGGTTGATCCCATTATTCACAGTTGGGAAGAGCGTGGAGATCGCCCCGCAAAATATGATCAGGGCAGTTCCGGCCCAGAAGAAGCGCTGATGCTGATGCATCGCGATGGGCGCCGCTGGCGTCAGATCGGAGGGTAATCATGGTACATTCAGTCATCACCGACGTCACTCAACGCATCATCGACCGCAGCGCCGAACTGCGCGGCCCGCATATTGAGCGTATGGAACATGCCCGATCCAAGGGACCGGCGCGCGCGCATTTGTCTTGCAGCGGTCAAGCCCATGCCTATGCCGGTGCGGGTGAGGATCAGCAAGCGATGGCCACTGATACGGCCGGTAATCTGGGCATCGTCACCGCCTATAACGACATGCTTTCCGCCCACCAGCCGTTCGAGCGTTATCCCGGCCTGATCCGCGATGCGATCCGAGCCGCAGGTGGCACTGCACAAGTTGCGGGTGGCGTGCCAGCCATGTGTGACGGCGTCACCCAAGGCGAGGCGGGGATGGAGTTGTCTCTGTTTTCCCGCGACGTGATTGCCCTGGCGACCGGAGTGGCGCTGAGCCATAACACCTACGACGCGGCCGTTTTCCTGGGCGTCTGTGACAAGATCGTTCCCGGTTTGATCATCGGCGCACAGGCGTTCGGCCACCTGCCCGCTGTGTTCCTGCCAGCCGGACCGATGACCAGCGGTTTGCCCAACGATGAAAAAGCAAAGATTCGCCAGAAATTTGCCGCAGGAGAGATCGGCCGTGACGAGCTTATGGCCGCTGAAATGGCCGCGTATCACGGACCGGGCACTTGTACTTTTTATGGCACCGCGAACACCAATCAGATGCTGATGGAATTCATGGGCCTGCACCTGCCAGGCTCCAGCTTTGTGAATCCCAACACGCCTCTGCGGGATGCGCTGACCGAGGAAGGCGCGCGCCGCGCCCTGTCGCTGAGTGCGCTGGGCAACCACTATACACCAGTCTATCAGGTACTGGATGAGCGGGCGTTTGTGAACGGCATCGTGGGTCTGATGGCCACGGGTGGGTCGACCAACCTGCTGATCCATTTGATCGCAATGGCGCGCGCGGGTGGTATAGTACTGGATTGGCAGGATTTTTCTGACATTTCCGCCGTGGTGCCTCTGGTTGCGCGGGTTTACCCGAACGGTCTGGCAGACGTGAACCACTTCCACGCAGCGGGTGGTCTTGCGTACTGCATTGGAACGCTACTGGAAGATGGGCTTCTGCACCCTGACACTCTGACCGTCGCGGGGCAGGGTCTACGGAGTTACACCAAAGAACCGAAGCTGAAGAACGGTGAGCTGGTTTGGGAAGACGGCGCTGGCCACAGCCTGAACGAAAAAATCGTCCGCCCGGTGAAAGACCCGTTCCAACCCACTGGTGGGTTGTCGCGCCTGACTGGCAATTTGGGCACGGGCGTGATGAAGGTTTCGGCCGTCGCCCCGGAACATCAGGTTGTCGAGGCGCCTGTACGCGTGTTCCATGATCAGGATGAGGCGAAAGCCGCGTTTAAGGCCGGAGAGTTCACCGGCGACGTCATCGTTGTTGTCCGGTTCCAGGGACCCAAAGCAAATGGCATGCCCGAGCTACACTCGCTGACGCCGATCCTGTCGATCTTGCAGGGCCGTGGGCAAAAGGTGGCGCTTGTTACCGATGGTCGTATGTCCGGCGCGTCCGGCAAAGTCCCTGCGGCGATCCATGTCTGCCCCGAGGCGCTGGATGGCGGGCCGATCGCTTACCTGCAGGATGGCGACATCTTGCGCGTCGATGCGGTGAAGGGTGAGTTGGAGATTCTGACCCCCGGGGTTCTGGACCGTACACCTGCCGCCGCTGATCTGTCGGCCAACCAACACGGCGTGGGGCGAGACCTTTTCGCTACCTTCCGCCAAAATGTCGGATCAGCAGACACCGGCGCCAGTATATTCGGAGTTTGACCCATGTCCAAAACCCAACGCACGCGTGAAATCTGCGCACTTGCGCCCATTGTTCCTGTCCTTGTCGTCGATGAAGCGGCTCAGGCGCGCCCATTGGCCGAGGCGCTTGTCGCAGGTGGCCTGCCCGCGCTTGAGGTCACTCTACGCACCCCCGCCGCGCTGGATGCGATCCGCGCTATGGCGGATGTGCCGGGCGGCGTTGTCGGCGCGGGAACTTTGGTGACGCCCGAAGATGTGCGCGCCGCGAAAGAAGCAGGCGCGCGATTCGGCGTCTCGCCCGGTGCCACCGACATTCTGATCGCGGCCTGCGAGGCCGAGGGTCTGCCCTTGTTGCCCGGCGCCGCCACAGCCAGTGAGGCGATGCGTCTGTTGGAAAAGGGCTATGACATGCTCAAGTTCTTCCCGGCCGAGGCATCGGGTGGTGCACCGGCGTTGAAGGCGATCGGCGCGCCGTTGCCGCAAATCAAGTTTTGCCCGACCGGTGGTGTGTCCCCCGAAAATGCAAAGAATTACCTGTCCTTGTCCAATGTGGTTTGCGCGGGCGGAAGCTGGGTTGCGCCGAAAAAGATGGTCATTGATGGGGATTGGGCCGGTATCGAAAACCTTGCGCGCGCGGCCTCCAAGCTGATGGATTGACGCCGCTTAAAGCTGCGCTAGGGTGGGCGTCAATTCATACAGGTTGATCCCATGACAAACTCCATTTTCCTGGCGCGAGGGCGCGAATATCTGGCGATTCCAGGACCTTCGGTCATCCCTGATGCGGTTTTGCAGGCCATGCACCGCCCGTCGCCGAATATTTACGAAGGCGAGCTGATCGAGATGATGCCATCACTGACCCGCGATCTGTGTCGCGTGGCCCGGACCGAGCATAGCGTTGCTATCTATATCTCTAACGGCCACGGAACGTGGGAAGCCGCGCTATCCAACGTCATCGCGCCCGGTGAAACGGTTCTAGCCCCCGCATCTGGCCGATTTACCCATGGCTGGGCCGAGATGGCCGAGGGTATCGGCGCCAACGTTCAATTGATCGACTTCGGCTCGTCCTCGGCGTGGGATTTTGACCGTATTGCCGAGGCATTGCGTGACGACAAAGCCCACATGATCAAGGCGTTACTGGCCGTTCATGTGGACACCTCAAGTTCAATCCGAAACGACATTCCAGCACTACGCGCCTTGTTGGACGATCTGGGCCACCCGGCGCTTTTGATGGCGGATTGCATTGCCTCGCTGGGGTGTGACCGGTTCGAAATGGATGCCTGGGGCGTCGATGTTACGGTTACGGCCTGTCAGAAGGGGCTGATGACACCCGCTGGCACCGGCTTTGTCTTCTTCAATGACAAAGCACAGGCCAAACGTGCCGCTATGCCGCGTGTATCGCAATACTGGGACTGGCAGCCGCGGGCGAACCCTGAGCTGTTTTATCAGTATTTCAACGGCACTGCGCCGACCCATCACCTCTACGGTTTGCGCGCAGCCTTAGACATGACCCATGCCGAGGGGATGGAACAGGTTTGGGCGCGTCACGAGCGCCTTGCCACGGCGATCTGGGAAGCGTGTGAAATTTGGGCGCAAGGTGGCGCGCTGCATCTAAATGTTGCCGATCGTCAACACCGCAGCCACGCTGTCACCGCCTTGCGACTGACCGAGGGACGCGGCACGCCATTGCGCAAGTTCACTGAAAACCAACTGGGCTTGACCCTTGGTATTGGTCTGGGGATGGACGACTGGGACGGATGCTTCCGCCTTGGCCATATGGGTCACGTCAACGGCCAGATGGTTATGGCTACGTTGGGCGGTGTGGAAACAGCCATGGCCGCACTGGATATCCCTCGCGGTAAAGGCGCGTTAGAAGCTGCAGCTGCGGTGCTTGCGTCGACGGCCTAGCGCCGCGCCTCGGCAAGCGCTTTTGGCAATGCTGTGGCAAAAGCATCCAGATCGGCTGCCTCGCCACAGCTGACGCGGATGCAGCGATTTTGCGGGGCGGCAAAGGGCATACGCACGAAAATGCCCTGCGCAACCAGCGAGTCCAGAACCGCCTTGGCAAAGGCCCCATCCTTCCCGCAATCAATGGCAACGAAGTTGGTGGCCGACGGCAAGGGCGCTAAACCATTCTCTCGTGCAATATGGCCAATCCGGTCACGCGCTTCGGTAATCTTGGTCTGAACATGATTTAGCCACTCGGCATCATTCAGTGCGGCCAGCGCACCGACCTGCGCGGCTCGGTTCATTCCGAAATGGTTGCGCACCTTATTGAAGGCTGAAATCAGGCCGGGTGCGCCTATGGCATAGCCAACACGCGCGCCCGCCATGCCGTACACCTTTGAAAAAGTTCGCATCCGGATCACCCGCGGATCGTCTGCTGCCACTGGGGCGGCGGTGCCTTCAGGCGCACATTCCACATAGGCCTCGTCCAATACAAGCAGACTCCCGTCGGGCAGATCGTCCAGCGCCGCCACGATATCCGCTCCGGAGTGCCAGCTACCCATCGGGTTGTCAGGATTGGCCAGATACACCAGCTTGGCATCCACTTCACCCGCCTTGGCAAACAGCGCCGCCGGATCCTCGTGGTCGTCGCGATACGGCACTTTGTGGAGCGTTCCGCCGAACCCCGTCACATGGTAGTTGAAGGTCGGGTATGCCCCATCTGAGGTGACAACCGCGTCTCCGGATCCGACCAGTAGCCGCACCAGGTAACCCAACAGCCCGTCGATGCCTTCGCCAACCACGATGTTTTCGGGCCCGATTCCATGGTGATCCGCCAATGCAGCGCGCAGATCGTGGTTTTCCGGATCGCCATACATCCAGATCCCCGTTTCTGCCATTGCCGCTATGGCGTGCGGAGAGGGTCCAAACACGCTTTCATTTGCGCCCAGCCGCGCCACAAATGGCGCGCCACGCTGGCGTTCCTGCGTTTCGGGGCCAACAAACGGCACGGTTGCAGGCAGGGATTGGGCAAGCGGGGTATAGCGTGGCTCTGTCATGGGGGCAGATAAACGTAAGGTCATACGACAGGCAAGCTTGCGTTGCAGGATGCTGCTCCGCATTGTTCGCGTAACGATTAAAGGGAGGAGCGCGCATGCGCATTGTTTTGGGCTTGTTGATTGTCGGCCTCGCCTATCTGGTTTTCTGGCCGGTCCCGGTTCAACCGGTGGCATGGACCCCACCCGAAGCACCGGGTTTCACTGGTGACTTCGCGGAGAACAATGCGTTGGACCAACTGGAGCTGATCTCGTTGCCTGACGATGAGAAAGGCCCCGAAGACATTGCCATCATGCCCGACGGGTCCGTGTACACGACCAGCTTGTCCGGGGCTCTGTACCGAATAGACGACGAGGCCCCGGTGAAAGTTGACGACCTCGGCGGTCGGCCCTTGGGCCTGACGGTCGGTCCGGATGGGGTGCTTTACATCGCCGACAGCTTCCGAGGCATCATGCGCTGGACCGGCCCCGGTACGCTGCAGCCAGTCGTGTCTGAGATAAACGGCGCGCCGGTGATCTATGCAAATCAATTGGACGTGGCGAAGGACGGGACGATCTATTTCTCAAACTCGTCCGATCGGTTCGATCCCGAAACGATGGGCGGGACCAAACCGACTTCGGTACTGACCATCTGGGAGCAATCGGACACAGGTTACGTTGCCCGCCACGCGCCCGATGGCACGACCGAGAAACTGGCCGAAGGCTTTGTCTACACAAACGGCGTCGCGTTGTCGCCAGGTGAGGATTTTCTGCTGATCGCCGAAACCGGGCGCGCCCGGGTGCACAAGCTTTGGTTGACCGGCCCGAAGGCCGGGCAGCAAGAGGTCCTGATGGACAATCTCCCAGGCTATCCCGACAACATCGAGGCACAGGGTGATGGTACGTATTGGATGGCTTTTGCCAGCCCGCGCGTGCCAAGCGAGGCACTGATGCCATACCCGTTCCTGCGCAAGGTGATCTGGCGACTGGGGCCGACGGTGCGGCCTGCGCCGATCCATCGCGGGATGATGGTGCAGTTTGACGGCGACGGGAACATCCTGCAGACCTTGCAAGACCCCGGGGGTCGGCTGGGCATCACCACGGGTGGCAAGTTGGCCGGGGGACATTTCTACGTCATGACATTGGATTCGCCCTGGTTCGGGCGCATGCCTGCGTCAAATCTGCCCTAACGTTGAGGTGGAACTGCCTGATCCATCGGGGCATTGTACCCCTAACCGGAATTGAGAGGCCTGAGATGTCACGAGTATCCGTCGAATACAAAAATCACATCGCGCACGTAACTCTGACGCGCGGCGACAAGATGAATGCGCTGGATGATGCGATGATAAAGGCCATCATTTCTGCGGGGCAGGAGGTCGCTGCCTCGGATGCCCGTGCGGTGGTGCTATCGGGTGAAGGCAAAAGCTTTTGCGCGGGTCTGGACATGGCCAGCTTTGCGAGCATGGCGCAAACGGACCCGACCGAATGGTTGATGACCCGCAGCCACAAGGACGCCAATGAAGTGCAGGAAGTTGCCTTGGTTTGGCAACGCGTGCCCGTTCCCGTCATTTGTGCCATTCAGGGTGTTGCTTATGGCGGCGGTTTGCAACTTGCGCTGGGCGCTGACATCCGGATAGCACATCCCGAGGCTAAACTCGCCGTGATGGAGATGAAGTGGGGTCTGATCCCCGACATGGGCGGGATGGTTCTGCTGCCCAAGCTGGTCCGGTCGGACGTTTTACGCCTGTTGACCTATTCGGCCCGCCCCATCGGTGCCGCGCAGGCGGCGGACTGGGGGCTGGTTACCAAACTGTCGGATGACCCACTGACCGAGGCATTGGCCTTGGCCGAAGACATCGCTGGTCAAAGCCCTTCGGCCATCCGCGCGGCCAAGCGCCTGATAGAGGTTGCGGAAGCCAAGCCTCGCACAGAGGTGCTGCTGGAGGAGTCATCAGAGCAGGCGGAGCTGATCGGCAAACCGGATCAGATGGAGGTCATTGCGGCGAATTTGCAAGGTCGCAAGCCAGAGTTCAAATGATCTCGGCGCCTGTCACACGATTGATCCTGTACACCAAGGATATCGACAAGATGGTGCATTTCTATGAGACGCATTTTGGTTATGCTGCCCGCCAACTCGAAGGGGACCGGATTGTAGAGCTTGTGCCGGACGAAAACGGCTTGCGCTTGTTGTTGCATCCGGCCAGCAAGGCCGCCCGGCAGGGGCAAGCAGCGGTCAAAATTGTTTTTGATGTCGTGGACGTTGCTGGGTTTTGCAGACAAGCCGCGCAGCACGGGCTGAAATTTGGTCCGATCCACAAGGCGGATGGCTACAGTTTCGCGAATGCCAAGGATCCGTCGGGAAACTCGATTTCCGTGTCAAGCAGGGCATTTGCGCCCGGCAATTAACGCATAAATGCCCGTCGTGCATCACGGGCCATATTGTATCGCATCTCAAGCTCAGCGATCTTAGCCATAGACACCTTACGCTCGTCAGCATCGGACTGCGACGCATAGGTTTTGCGCGCGGCATCCAACTCTTTCTTGATGCTGAACTCTTCGGGAAGAACGCCTGCTTGCGCCATGATCCGATGACCGGCGGCGACGGCCGGATCGGTCTGAGCCTCGGACGAACGGTCAGGCAGCGGCTGGCCTTCGCCTTCCAGCCCCTCTAGCTGACCTTCGGCTTGCGCCTTTTTGATCTGGCGTTCGACCAGTTTTCCGAGCGATCCAAGCATAGGTTCATAGTACCCGACCAGCACAGCGGGGGAAAGCTGTCATCTGGATCGGTTGGTAACCAGATAGGCGATACCACCTGCGGCCAAACCCCAGACTGCAGCGCCCAGGCCGAAGACGGTGATTCCTGATGCCGTTATGGCGAATGTCAGAATCGCCGCTTCGCGTTCGGCGGGAACCTCTAATGCAGCAAAGGTCGCATTTGCCATCACACCAATCAGGGCAATGCCGGTCAGAGTGCCCATGAGCAATGGGTCGGCGTGGGCCGCGAACCCGGTGATTGCCACGGCAAAGACGCCAAAGACGCAGTAAAACAGGCCTGCCATAACCGCTGACCAGTAACGCTGGTTCGGGTCCGGGTAGCTGTCTTCGTTCGAACACATCGCAGCGGTAATCGCGGCAAGGCACGTGGCCGGAGCGCCAAAGGGGGCAGACAGAATACTGGCACCTCCGACGGCTGAGAACAGCTTGCCAGCAATTGGCGCATACCCAAAGCTGCGCATGACGGCGATGCCGGGGATGTTTTGCGTAGCCATGGTGACGATGAACAGGGGGATGCCGATCCCGATCGCCGATGCGATCGAGAATGTCGGCATGGTCCAGACAGGGGCAGCGACCAGATGCTCGGGTCGGACCGAACCGTCACCGGCGTTCAGAACAACGACAATTGCCGCGGCGACCACCGCGGCAGGAACTGCGATCAACCGATTGATCCGCCCGGCGATAAACCACGTCAAAATGACCGGCAGCGCTTGCCAGGGCAGCTCAACTGCCGCCTTGAACGGAATGATGCACAAGGGCAGCAAAACCCCGCCCAGCATGGCCTGTGCAAGTGTTGTCGGGATAGCGGCCGCAAGCCGTCCAAGCGGACGCCACATTCCGGCAACAACAGTCAGGGCTCCGGCGCAAAGAAATGCCCCAACTGCATCAGAAAATCCGACCAATGGGGTCGCCGAGACCGCCAGCAGGGCGGCTCCGGGTGTTGACCATGCCACGCTGATCGGCTGCCGGTACCAAAGGCTGACCACAATCGCCGTCACCCCCATTGCAACCGCGGCCATCATCAAACCCGAGGCCGCCTCAGCCTCCGAGGCGCCCATTGCAATAAGGCCCTGCAGCACGATCGGAAAAGAGCTGAAAAACCCTACGACCGCTACCACAAGCCCGGTCGAAATTGTCTGCACAGGAGGGAAAGGGCGCACCATGACTTCCTCGGAATTGTCTGCAGAGATTGCTAACAATCGCAAGCGGATAGAAACAAGGTGAAATACGTCACCGAACAAAAAAACCCGCCGGGTGAGCGGCGGGTGTTAGATTTTGAGTATTTGCGAAATTCTGAAGATCAGGCGATTTCGGCCAAACGGGCGAGGGCCTCGTTCAGTTTCGCCTCTTCTTCTTCGCGGGCGGCAAGGTTGGCTTTGGCTTCCGCGACAACCTCTTCCGGGGCCGACGCCACGAATTTGGGGTTGTTCAGACGTCCGCGCAGGCCGCCCAGTTCTTTGGCCAGCTTGCCCTTGGCTTTCTCCAGCCGTTCCTTTTCCGCTCCGATATCGATGATATCCGCCAGCGGTAGGCCGAAGGATGCACCGGGGGCGGCGATCGAGATCGTACCTTTGGGCAACTCATCCGCCTTGGTCAGGCTGTCGATCCGTGTCAGGCGTTTGATCAGCGCTTCGTTGCGGTCCCATGCGGCTTGCCCATTCGCGTCGATCTCGGTCACCAGCATCGGCACGTAAAGACCGGCCGGAACCCGCATCTGTGCACGAGCCGAGCGGGTGTTTTCGATCACCGAGATCACCCAGTTCATCTCACGATCCGCTTCAGCGTCGATCAATTCGGCGCCTGCGTAAGTCGGCCAGTCAGCATGGACAACCATTTTAGCGCGATCGCCGGTCAAGCCCCACAGCTCTTCAGTGATGAACGGCATGATCGGGTGCAGCAGGACCATGCACTGATCCAGAACCCAACGCATCGTGGCGCGGGTCTCGGCCTGCGCCTCGGCATCGTCCCCTTGCAGCAGTGGCTTGGACAGCTCTACGTACCAGTCGCAAACCTTACCCCAGACAAAGGCATAAAGCCCGTTGGCCGCGTCGTTGAAACGGTAGCTTTCCAGCGCCGCGTCGACCTCTTCCCGCACGCGGGCGGTTTCGCCGATTATCCAGCGGTTCACCGCAGCTTTGGGCTTCAGGTCAGCCACGTCCAGTTGAGGAACGGCGTCGGTAAAGACCTCGTTCATCTCGGCAAATCGGACCGCGTTCCACAGCTTGGTGCCAAAGTTTCGATAACCGGTGATGCGCTCGCGGGACAATTTCAGCACGCCACCAATCGCCGCCATCGAAGCGTTGGTAAAGCGCAGCGCGTCGGCGCCGAATTCGTCCACGATTTCCAGCGGGTCGATGACGTTGCCGGTGGTCTTGGACATCTTCTTGCCCTTCTCGTCGCGAACGAGTTGATGCAGGTAGACGGTATGGAAAGGGATCTCGTTCACCACGGCCAGTTGCATCATCATCATCCGGGCGACCCAGAAGAACAGGATATCTGCGCCGGTGATGAGCACATCAGTTGGGAAATAGCGCTCCATCTCTTCGGTCTGTTCGGGCCATCCCAGCGTGCCGATCGGCCAGAGGCCGGAGGAGAACCAGGTGTCGAGGACGTCGGGGTCGCGCCAGACCGGATAGATCAGTTTTGTTGGGTCTTGTTCGACCGCATACTGGGCGAGACTTTCAGCAAACCGATGGATCGCCTCATGTTTGTCTGCAACTTCCACAACGGTTGCGTGGCTCAGCGGGCTGGGAATGTTGGCGTTGTCGTCCAGAAACTTCTCAGTGACTGTATCCAAGCTGGTTGCGCATTCCATGACATTGCCACGGTGCAGCATGCCACCTTCATTCAGCAGACGACCCAATTCGACCAAATCAAGGTCTCCGTCGTTCTCGTCATCGATGAAGTCTTCCGCAGACAGATCGAGACCATACCAAACCGGAATCTGGTGCCCCCACCAAAGCTGACGCGAAATGCACCAGGGCTCGATGTTTTCCAGCCAGTGGTAATAGGTCTTTTCGCCCGAATCAGGGATGATCTTGACCGTGCCGTCCTTCACCGCATCCAGCGCGGGGCCGACGATCTTTTCGGCATCCACGAACCACTGATCGGTGAACATTGGCTCGATCACAACTTTCGAGCGGTCGCCAAACGGTTGCATGATCGGTTTGCTCTCGACCAGTGGCACCAGTGCTGCGGGATCATCATCCTCGCCCAGCTTGGTACCCAGAACCGGATCATCTGCACGGGTCATCACGGCCAGACCGTCAGCGTTGATCTCTTCTACCACTTTCGCGCGCGCCTCGAACCGGTCGAGACCTCGCAGATGGTCGGGAACGAGGTTAATCGCGTCGATCTCGTTCTCGGTGAACGCGCGACCACGTGCGTATTCCTGCGCCTTGCCCGCCTCTTCGGCGTAGGGCGCGCCATCGGCCCGCATAGCACCCTTGGTGTCCATAAGGCGGTACATCGGAATGCCACCGCGCTTGGCGACCATGTTGTCGTTAAAGTCATGCGCGCCTGTGATCTTCACCGCGCCCGAGCCGAAATTGGGATCGGGGTAGTCATCGGTGATGATCGGGATCTGACGGCGATGCTCTTTCGGACCAACCGGGATTTCGCAGAGTTTCCCAACGATTGGCGCATACCGTTCATCCGACGGATGAACCGCAACCGCGCCGTCACCCAGCATGGTTTCGGGGCGGGTGGTGGCAATCGAAATGTAATCCCGCTCTTCACGGAAGGTTACATTCCCATCTTCATCTTTTTCCAAATACTCATATGTCTCGCCGCCCGCCAGCGGGTACTTGAAGTGCCACATATGCCCGGCGACTTCGATGTTCTCGACCTCAAGATCCGAGATCGCGGTCTCGAAATGGGGGTCCCAATTGACCAGCCGCTTGCCGCGATAGATCAGGCCCTTTTCGTACATGTCGACGAAGACCTTGATGACCGCGTCATGGAAATTGGCCGAGTTCTCGTGCCCGGTCCGCGGATCACGCGGCGCGCCAGCCATGGTGAAGGCATTGCGCGACCAGTCGCAGCTTGATCCCAGACGCTTCAGCTGCTCGATAATCGTGCCGCCGTATTCGCCTTTCCATTCCCAGACCTTGTCCAGAAACGCCTCACGTCCCAGCTCGTTTCGGCTGGGCTGTTGGGTGGCGGCCAGCATCTTTTCGACCTGCATCTGGGTGGCGATACCGGCATGGTCCTGACCGGGCTGCCAAAGCGTGTCGAAGCCGCGCATCCGGTGCCAGCGGGTCAGGATATCCTGCAAGGTGTTGTTGAAGGCGTGGCCCACGTGCAACGCGCCCGTCACGTTGGGAGGCGGGATCATGATGGTAAAGCTTTCGTCGCGCGATCTGTTCGCGCCTGCCTTGAAGGCCCCGGCCTGTTCCCAGGCCTCATAAATGCGGGCCTCAGCCTCGGCCGCGTTGAATGTCTTTTCCATCGCCATTGGATGCGTCCTGCGTCAACAAATTCGGGTCAGCGCCTGCAATAGCGAATGCGTAAGGGAAGGGGAAGGGTTGTATGCTATTCGGCCTGGGCAAAGCGCGCGCGAAAATAGTCCTGAACACGCTGGTAGGCCGGTTGATGAAAATCCAGAGTCGGCAATGAGTGGTCGTTACCGTCAATTCCACCGTCTCAAGATGATCACCGAAAGCATCCTTCAGGGCGCCCATATGCCGTTCTGAGGCAAGTTTGTCATCGGCGTAGCGCATGACGAGGCCGGGGCCCTTCCGTGCCATGCCCGCGCGGGCGTCGCCACCGACATACACGTCGTGGGCGGCTTCGCTACCGCTGGTCAGCAGGGCGGTGAACGGAAATACGCTTTCATGTGCCCATGTCATGACCTGTAGGTTAACCAAAAAATGACCGGCAAGACACGGGGAAGCTGTCTGTTCGACTGGACATCGCCTTGGGCTGGGCTACGGTCGCCATCGCAGGAGGATCATCGAATGGAAAAGTTCGGCAAAAGCCAGCCCGTCAAACGGACAGAAGATCAGCGGTTTCTGACCGGGCACGGACGATACATGGACGATGATGTGCCCGAAGGCGCTCTGTTCGCGGCCTTTTTTCGCAGCCCGGTTGCCCATGGTCGGATCACGGCGCTGGATCTGGATGTCGCGCGTGAGGCGGAAGGGGTGCGCCTTGTCATGACGCTGGATGATCTCACGGCGGCGGGGATCGACACTGTGATGAATGCAGCAACTGTGCAGAACCGCGATAGCTCTCAGGCCCTTGCGCCCGACAGGCATATGCTGGCCCAAGATCGCGTCCGGTTTGTTGGCGAACCTGTGGCTGTCGTGATCGCAGACACGCTGTTGCAGGCGCGAGATGCTGTTGAGATGATCTGGATGGACACAGATGATCTGCCCGCGAAACTGGATGTCGAAGCCGGTGGCGAACCACTGCATGATCAGGTCGCCGACAATCGTGCTTTTGATTGGGGGTTGGGCGATGAAGCAGCAACCGATGCCGCCTTTCAGGCCGCCGCGTATACCGTTTCGCTGGATGTGGCCGACAACCGCGTGATCATCACCTCAATCGAGCCACGGGGATGTCAGGCCAATTGGGTCGATGGACGGTTGCACTTTGCCTATGGTGGGCAAGGCGTCTGGGCGATGCGGGGGCAGTTGGCGCAAAAGCTAAAACTGGAACCCGAGGCGATCCGTGTCACCACCCCGGATGTGGGTGGCGGATTCGGCATGAAGGTCATGCCGTACCCTGAGTATTTTTGCGTCTCAGTTGCTGCGATGAAACTCGGGCAGCCAGTTCATTGGATGTCTGACCGATCCGAGGCGATGCTGTCGGATCATCACGGTCGCGACCTGACCTCATTGGCTGAGCTCGCCTTTGACGAGGACCTGAAAATCACGGCCTACCGTGTGCACAGCAAGGTAAATCTGGGTGCCTATAGCAGTCATTTCGGGCAAGCGATCCAGACCAGTCTTTTTAGCAAGGTGTTGATGGGGGTTTACGACGTTCAAACGACGTATCTGCGGGTTGAGGGGTTCTATACCAACACCACGCAAGTCGACGCCTATCGGGGGGCAGGGCGGCCCGAGGCGATCTATGTTCTGGAACGTGTCATGGATCGCGCCGCGCGCCAACTGGGCGTCGATCCCTGGGAGTTGCGCCGCAGGAATTTCATCCTGCCGGAAAACTTCCCCTACAAAACCGCGACCGGCGAAATCTATGACGTAGGTGATTTCGATATGGTCCTGTCCCGTGCTTATGCCCAGACCCATGGATTCACGACGCGAAAAACTGCAGATGCGGAACGTGGCCTGATCCGGGGGCGGGGCTTGTGTTACTATATCGAAAGCATTTTGGGTGACCCTTCGGAAAACGCGAAAGTCGAGTTCTGCGAGGATGGCACGGTGAACCTTTATGTCGGCACCCAATCGAACGGGCAGGGGCATGAGACGGTCTATGCGCAATTCCTGTCAGACCAAACCGGAGTTCCGATGGACCAGATCAAAGTGGTCCAGGGTGACAGCGATCAGTTGCCACATGGTGGCGGGACTGGCGGGTCACGTTCAGTCACGGTGCAAAGTACGGCCACGCTGGCGACAATTGACGTCATGATCGCCGCATTCACGCCGTATCTGGCGGATAAGATGGGGGTGGAGGAAAGTGATGTGCGTTTCGACCATGAAACCTTCCGCGCACCGGGGTCAAACCTGACGCCGACGCTCACCGAGGCTGCGGAGATGGCCCGCGCCGATGGGCGCGCCGACCTGCTAAGTCACGAGGCCAGCGCCAATCTGGATGCGCGGAGTTATCCCAATGGCGCACATGTTGCCGAAGTCGTGATTGATTCTTACACCGGTGAAACCTGGGTGGATCGCTATACTGTCGTCGACGACTTCGGTAATCTTATCAACCCGATGTTGGCCGAAGGGCAGGTGCATGGCGGGGTGGCACAAGGTATCGGTCAGGCATTGACGGAGCGTGTTGTGCATGATGCGCAGGGGCAACTGCTCACGGCTTCGTTGATGGATTACGCCTTGCCCCGCGCGGCCGAGATACCCATGATTAAGTTTACCTCGGCGCCGGTTCCGTCAACTTCCAACCCGATGGGGATGAAAGGATGCGGAGAGGCCGGCACCGTGGGCGCGCTGGCCGCGGTGGCAAACGCGGTTCAGGATGCGCTCTGGGATTACGGGGTGCGGCAGGCGGACATGCCTTTCACACCTCATAAAGTATGGGAATTGTTGACGTATGGTTCTGTCGCGGCTGAGTAGAAAGGTACTGGGATGGCTCGGACGGCCCTTACGGTCCGAGCATTCCGCCGAGGCGCTTCACCGCGAGCCCGTCAGCCATGTGATTATCCTAGACGGCACCATGTCGACGTTGGAGCCGGGCTACGAAACCCATGCGGGCCAGACCCTGCGACTATGCCGCGAAATGGGCAGTAAAGTGTCCGTCTTTTACGAATCTGGTGTGCAATGGGAAAACTGGAAGTCCTCGCTAGACGTGATGATGGGGCGGGGCATCAACCGCCAGATCCGCCGCGCATATGGCTATCTCGCTTCACGCTACAAACCCGGCGACCGTATCTATTTCATCGGCTATTCACGCGGCGCTTACGGTGTGCGCAGCTTGGCTGGTGTGATTGACATGATCGGTCTGCTCAAGGCCGAACATGCCACTGTGCGCAACATCAAACAGGCCTACCGGCACTATGAATGCAATGCCAGCGGGTCGGCTGCGGCCGAGTTCCGGAGGCAATTCTGCCACGAAGATGTGGCGATTGAGATGGTTGGCGTCTGGGATACGGTCAAAGCGCTGGGCATGCGTCTGCCGCTGCTGTGGCGCTGGGCCGAAGAGCGTCACGCCTTTCACTCCCACCAGCTTGGACCGGCGACGCGCCACGGGTACCACGCAATGGCACTGGACGAGACTCGCGAAGTGTTTGAGCCGGTCTTGTGGAAATGTACGCCCGAATTCAAAGGTCATGTCGAGCAGGTCTGGTTCCGTGGCACTCACGGCGATGTGGGTGGCCAGTTGAACGGCTTTGAAGAGGCCCGTCCCCTCAGCAACATTTCTCTGGTCTGGATGCTGGATAAGGCAGAACTGCATGGTCTTCCGCTACCTGAGGGTTGGCGTGATAGGTTCCCGACGGATACCTCCGCCCGTTCTGTCGGAACCTGGCGTGGCTGGGGTAAAATTTTTCTGCTGCGGAAGCACCGCAAGGTGGGCCGCGACCGGTCAGAGAAGCTCCATGTCTCAGTCTCACCGGATGAATTACCACGCTGGGTACCGATGCCGGATTTGCCGTCGCACCCTGCGCAGTAGAACTTACTTAGCAACGCAGACGTTTCTGACTGGTTCGATCAGTGCATCCGGGCGTTCTACAAGATCGAAACGCCGATGTCTTGGAGACCAATTGTAAACCCTTTGATCGTCCGGATGATCTACGATCATCAAACCGTGAAAGTACCATTCAGACGTCGATTTGTACCCGGTTTTTGTTGTGTAGAATGAGAATCCACGTAACTCGTGCAGGGCTTCGATCGGAGAATTCTCTGAATGCTCGGCGATGCAATAGGGTGAACCGTCCGCGATCAACCGTGCTTGAAACAAGAGCATCGGAATCGTCAGCAGCGACCAGAGCGCGATCAGAGTCGAGATCGATATCCCGATTTTCGCAGTCCGTGATGGATTTGGCTTCCCATCACGACCCGACCAAATGAGAAAGCTCGATGCAATCGCGATCGTTAAGCTGATCCCATGCAGTAGCTGAGTGTCCGAAAATAAGGCGAGCACGCCGGATGCCAGTGTCAGCAGTAGTCCAATCACAACTGACGAGATCGCCAGAAATACTGCTAGAAGACGCGAGATTGGACACATCCCCAGCAAGGCAAGTCCACCAATGCACATGGGTGCGGCTGGGATGAGCCAAACGAGCAGAAACAAGCCTTGAATGAACAATAAGAGGGCTTTTCTGTCCGTGTTTGGTTCGAACAATTGCGGATCTAACGGCTGCATGTAGGCAATAAAGATCAGCACAGAATAGGCGAAGAATAGGACTTTGTATCTCAATCTTGGTGGAATAGCAGAATCTCTCTGGTCAAAAAATGACTGACCACCCGCCTTTCGATGGGTGGTCAGTTAAGAAAACAAGTCGCCCGTGTCACACCAAGAGACCAGCGCGCACGCCTAAGAGTTTACCGCCGCCGGTCGCGACGCGAGCTCATTGGCTGGAAGGCTACGCCAACATGCGCTTCGCAATAAGGTTTACCCGCTTCAACCGGCAGGCCGCAGAACCAGAAATCCTCGGTCGCGGGGTCGCCAACGGGCCATTTGCAGGTCTTCTCGGTCAGTTCCATCAGCGTCAGCTTCTTGGCCTTCTTCTCGATCTCGTTGACCTTGGCCAGCGCCTCGGGGCTGATTTCGTTGGCCGAAGGTTGCGGCGGCAGTGGCTGACCCGCCGGGATGATCTGGCGGCGCGCCGGAACGGCCGGTTTTGTCTCGGCTGCAGGTGCCGGCGTTGGGCGCGCCGGTTCGGTCTTGGGCGCGGGCCTTGGCTTGGCCTCGGCCTTGGGCGCGGGGGCCGGTTTGTCTTTAGGTTCGGATTTGGCCGGCGAGGCACCGGTCGCGCGGTTCGACAGGCCCAGACGGTGCACCTTGCCGATCACAGCATTGCGGGTTACGCCGCCCAGTTCCTTGGCGATCTGGCTGGCCGACTGGCCCTCGCCCCACATTTTTTTCAGCAGTTCTACACGCTCGTCAGTCCAGGACATCATTTGCCTTTCAAAAGCGGAAAGCGGCCCCGGATTCGGGCCGCCTTGGGAATTCGTCTCAGCCCCCTATTTTAATCACTGCGAGCCGAGTTACAAGCGGTTCTCGAATCAGGATGAGGGCAAGCGATGCAGATTTCCGCAGATCAGAGCGAACGGCGTTTCGGAACAGTAAACTGGATGGGGCTTTACACGTTGGCCCAACGCGAAACATTGCGGTTTTTGGCGGTCTGGACTCAAACCCTGTTGGCGCCGCTTGTGACTGCGGGGCTGTTCCTGCTGATCTTCAATATCGCCATCGGTCCGGGGCGTCCGGATGTGATGGGGGTGCCGTTCCTGACCTTTCTGGCGCCCGGCATTATGATGATGACCGTGATCCAGAATGCGTTCGCCAACACTTCTTCGTCGATGGTGATCGCCAAAGTGCAGGGAAACATCGTCGATACGTTGATGCCGCCTTTGTCCCCGCTTGAGATCCTGCTGGGCTATCTGGCCGGTGGCGTCGCACGCGGCGTTCTGATCGCTTGTGTTGTTGCGGTCGCACTTGCGCTGGTTTTGGGCATATACCCGCAAAACCCGTTATTTGCCCTGATTTTCGTAGTTCTGGGTGGCGCATTCATGGGGGCCTTAGGTCTGTTCGCCGGTATTTTTGCCAACAAGTTTGATCAGATGGCGGCCATCACGAACTTCATCGTGACACCATTGGCTTTCCTGTCGGGTACGTTTTACTCGGTCCAGGCGCTGCCTCCTATCCTGAACCGGGTGAGCCATGTGAACCCGGTTTTCTATCTGATAGACGGCCTGCGCTATGGGATGATCGGCGTGTCCGACAGCTCACCCTGGTTGGGTATTGCGGTATGCACCGGTGCCACGCTGCTGGTCGGCGCGCTGACCTGGCAGATGTTGCGGACGGGGTATCGCCTTAAGGCTTAACTTGTCTCGGCCAGTGAACCGGGTTGAAAAGTCATTCTGGGCTTTCCCAATCGTGGGTGCAGATTTGCTGCCACGGCCCAGGCCCCGAACAGGGCCAAGCCTCCGACTGCGAATACGCCGGCGACCGGTGAGATCAGAAGGACCAGTGATGCAACTCCGGGTGTCAGTATGCCGGAGACGTCGCGGTAACTGGAGTAGATCGCTGACATTTCAGTGCGTTCGGACGGTTTCACTGCCATGAGGAAAGGCAGGCCGGCGCAAATGTCCAGAACGATCAGCCAGATGGACCCAAGAACCAGCGCCGCAACTGCCGCGACCGGCCAACCTGCGATTGCCCCAGCGGTGACAAAGCAGGTTCCGCAGGCAGCAAAACCCACGCGGACTGCTGTGCGAATCGAACGCCCCTGCACCCAACGTAGAATAAGCGGAGCTGCGAACAGCATCGCATTGGTGGTGGACAAAAGGATGCCGCCCAGTTGCTCACCCAGCCCGTTTTGAATGGCGAAAATGGGTAGATACACTACGTAGATCCACCAGCCGCAGGATCGGATCATGGCGAAAAGGTACCCGGCCACCAACCGCGGCTGGGCAAAGAAGCGCGGCAGAAAGGCCAGCGGGTTGTTTGCGGTGCCCCGCGCCTTGGTGATCAACTTGCCATTGCCCAATCGCATGCGCCAGAACTGGATCAGCATGACCGCGCCTGCCAAGGCGCTGATGACAAAGGGGGCAGGGGCCCAAACCTCCAGCAGTAAGACGCCGGCCATCGGTCCGCCTGCCCAGCCCAGCGCGCTATAAAACATGCGGCTGGTCTCACATTTGCCCAGCTCGATTTTGCTGATGTAATCCAAGACATAAGCATTGAAGCAAATGAATGTGACCACAGTCGCGACCGTGTTCAGGGCAAGGGCACCGACCACTGCCGCCGGGCTGCCCTCAATCGCCAGAAGGGCACCGCCGATGAACATGAGGCAACCAACAGTATACGCCCATCTGCGCGGTATGAAGCGGATCAGGAACGGCACCATCAGCCCCGCAATCAACGAGATAACGCCGACCAGAAAATACAGGAATGATACCGAAGACGCATCACCCAATGCTCGGTACATGGCCAGTGGAAAGACCGATATCAGAATGCCGCGGACAATCGCCTCGAATCCGGCCAGGATGCCGAAATCGCGGACTGAAGGTGCTGGGGCATGGCGCACCCATTCGGGGATACGGCGTTCGTGCATGGGTAAACTCTCAAATCAACTGAGGTTACATTGCGCCGTATCAATCCGCGTTCTTCCGGGTTTGCGACATACAGGTCGCCCCCGGGCCATGTCAGGAGATCTTTTTAGAGTTTCAGGCTTGCCGCGCCCGCGCTTCACGCCAGACGAGAATAAGTCCGCCGGTCAGAATTATGGCTGAGCCAATCATACTGATCCTGTCCGGAATCACGCCGAATATCGCGAAATCGTAGAAAGCGGCGAAAATCAGCGTCGCATAGCTGATTGGGGCAACAAATGAGGCGTCTGCCCGGGCCATGCCGTTCACAAAACACGCCTGCGCGCAGGCCATCAGCGCGCCGATACCCGCCAGCGCTGCCCATTGTTCTAGAGTTGGCATCTGAAAAACAAAGCTCACCGCGACAGAGGCAATCGTCAGGCCCATTGCGTTGTTGATCAGCAAGATCTGGATCGGGATTTCTCGACCCGAGAGTTTCTTGATGAATATCAGCTCCATCCCGATGACTGCGGCTGCAGTCAGTGCCAACAGGGCTGCTGGCTGAAAGCTGTCGGGTGTCGGGCGCAACAGTATCAGCGCCCCAGCCAGCGCCACCGCTGCCGCCAGCCACCGCCAAGGGCCGACGCCTTCTTTCAGCAGCGGGATTGCCAACACCATTGCAAAGACCGGGTTCAGAAAGGAAATCGCCGTCGCGTCCGCGATCGGAATGAACGCGACCGAGGCGAACATCAGCGTAATGCCGACCCAGCCGAAACTTGTTCGCCCAATATGCAGCCCCCAATGCGGACGCTGCAGGCGCGGCCGCATCACGCCGACGGCGGTGAGGATCACGATAAAGGCAAACAGAAACCGCCCATGGCTGATCTGCATTGGATGCAGCGCGGGACCCAACGTGTCCGTCCCCAAGGCTTTGGCCAGCAGGGTGGTCCCGGCCAGCAATGCACTGGCGGCGGTGATCAGCACGGCCGCAAGAGGCGGATTGTGGGCTTTGGCGACAAACATATGTCAGCGGTGCGTCAGCGCATGTCAAATGGCAAGCGGCAAATGTGTCGCGCCAAGTATTTTCGCTGGTTGCCAATTTCAGGGTTTTCAGATGCTTCGGGCAGCGCTATACGGCGACTTATGATCAAAAACGCACATATCCTGCGACTCCGACGCCGACGCTTCGCCGCGTAACCGGCCTCTTTGATCTATTTGCGCTGTTCAAATCGGCGCAATTTCCACCAAATCAGTTGACGAACACAGGCCGAGTGTATCACTCACAAGGCTCAAACTACCTGAAAAGGATGATCCCATGATCCCGTCCGTTCTGCCGACCTATAACCGCGCGCCCCTGACTTTCGTGAAGGGTGAAGGCGCCTGGCTGACCGAGGCGGATGGCCGACGTTTTCTGGACCTGGGCGCTGGGATCGCCGTGAATGCGCTGGGCCATGCCCATCCCGCACTGGTCAATGCCCTGACCGAGCAGGCGCACGCGCTGTGGCATGTTTCAAACCTCTACCACATCCCACAGCAGCAAGCCCTGGCAGACAAACTGGTCGAGCACACCTTTGCTGATACAGTTTTCTTTACAAACTCGGGCACCGAGTCTTGCGAACTGGCGGTCAAGATGGCCCGTAAGTATTTCTATGACAAGGATCAGCCTGAACGGGTCGAGATCATCACCTTTGATGGCTCGTTCCACGGCCGGTCGTCGGCTGGTATTGCCGCTGCCGGGTCTGAGAAGATGACCAAGGGCTTCGGTCCACTGCTGCCGGGCTTTGTTCATGTCACGTTTGGCGACCTCGATGGCGTCACCAATGCGATCACCGATAAAACCGCCGCGATCATGATCGAACCCGTGCAGGGCGAGGGCGGCATCCGTCCCGTCCCAGACGCGGAACTCAAAGCCTTGCGCCAGATTTGCGATGACAACGGCCTGCTTTTGATCCTCGATGAGGTGCAATGTGGAGTAGGTCGTACCGGCAAGCTGTTCGCCCATGAATGGGCTGGAATTACCCCTGATATCATGATGGTTGCCAAAGGCATCGGCGGCGGCTTCCCTCTGGGTGCTGTTCTGGCCACGGAAGACGCCGCCAGCGGTATGACGGCAGGCACGCATGGCTCTACCTATGGCGGCAACCCGCTGGGCTGTGCCGTGGGCTGCGCCGTTATTGATCAGGTGGCAACGCCTGCATTCCTAGAGGGCGTCAACCGCAAGGCCGGGATGCTGCGCCAGAAGCTCGAAGGGCTAATCGCCGAGCACCCGGAGGTCTTCGAAGAAGTGCGCGGAACAGGACTGATGCTGGGCCTGAAGTGCAAAGCGCTCAATATCGACATGGTCAACGCCGGCTATGATAATGAGGTCATTACCGTCCCCGCAGCCGATAACGTGATCCGCCTGCTTCCGCCGCTGACATTGACCGAGGATGACATCGCCCAAGCCGTGATCCGCCTCGACAAAGCCGCTGCGCAGGTCGAAGAGTCAATGGCCTCGGCCCAAGACACACCCGAATGAAAAGTGAACTGAAATGAACCATTTCCTCGATATCCATAAAACCGACGCGGGCGATCTGCGGACCATGATTGATCAGGCGGGCGCTATGAAACAGGCGCGCTTGGGCCGCCCAAAGGCAGCACTTGATGACGAACAGCCTCTTAAAGACCGTATGGTCGCGCTGATCTTCGAAAAACCGTCTACCAGAACGCGCGTGTCCTTTGACGTGGGCGTGCGTCAGATGGGCGGGCAGACCATGGTGCTGTCGGGCAAGGACATGCAACTGGGCCACGGTGAAACCATCGCTGACACCGCCCGCGTCCTGTCGCGCTATGTCGACATGATCATGATCCGGACCTTCGATGAGACCATTCTGACCGAGATGTCTGAATACTCGGACGTGCCAGTCATTAACGGGCTGACTGACCGCACCCATCCCTGCCAGATCATGGCGGATGTGCTGACGTTTGAGGAACACCGCGGTCCGATTGCGGGCAAGAAAGTAGTCTGGACCGGCGACGGCAACAATGTTTGCGCCTCGTTCCTACATGCTGCGGGTCAGTTCGGGTTTGATTTCACTTTCACCGGCCCGGCCCAGCTTGATCCGGAAGAAGAGTTTATGGGGCTTGCCCGTCAAAAGGGCTCGAAAATCGTGGTCGAACGAGACCCGTATAAAGCGGTTGAGGGTGCCGATCTGGTGGTCGCCGATACCTGGGTTTCAATGCACGATTCCCAGTCCGCCAAGGAACGTCGCCACAACATGCTGCGCCCCTATCAGGTCAACGCCGAGCTGATGTCACACGCAAAACCGGACGCGCTGTTCATGCACTGCTTGCCTGCCCACCGCGAAGAAGAGGCGACATCCGAGGTGATGGACGGCCCCAACTCGGTCATCTTCGACGAGGCCGAAAACCGTCTGCATGCGCAAAAGGCCGTGATGCGCTGGTGTCTGGGCGTCTGAACGGAGTCCACCATGCCTCATGTCACACTGGAGTTTTCGAAAGGCATAGAGCAGGTCCATGATATTCAGAAAATTTGCGATCAGCTTTTTGCCGTTCTGGCCGAACATCCTGAATTCGACGCAGAAACGATAAAAATTCGCGCGAAACCGGTAGAATACTACCGATTAGGCACTGATCCCCAGAGCTTTGTCCACGCCACGCTTCTGCTGATGCAGGGTCGTGACGAGGCGACGCGCTCTGAGCTTACCGTGGCCATACTGGAGGTTCTGTCGGCGGCCTTGCCCGAGGTTGGCAGTATCACAGTGCAAGACGTTCAGATGAACCGCGCTTCCTACGCGAAACGGGTGGCCGGGCCATAGCCAGTGTCCGGTTGTCACAGATCCTGTGTTGCTCAGGTGGGTCGCCTGATATCCCAAATCCGCAATTTGGCGAGCGTCGCGACGCTCGCCAACACGACCAGACCGCACAATACCCACTTGGTCATGACCTCCATGGTACCTTCAATCATCAGGGCATGTACGACGCTGCCAATAATGGTGATGATCGCAAGGCTCGCATGCCCCAACCTCCAGACGCGAAACCTTAAGCCAAGGCGCTTGCGAGAAAGACCTAGAAACGCGGCTCCGAACGCGGCCCACATCGCAATCACACCCCAAGCCGAAAACGGTGTCGGTGAAACAAATAACAGAGCGTCAATAACGTCGGGCGGGCTGGTGATCCACAAACCACCGACATGGATCAGAATGGCTGCAACTAATGCTAGCCCACACCACCTATGCCAATGGCGGCTGGCAACCGGGGTCAGCCCCGGCAACAAACGGCCCGCAAGTAGCGGCTGCATCAACAGCAGACACATTGAAATAACACCGGCAAACCCGGCGGTGATGTAGATCGGTTCACGCCATGCCAGCTGAGGGCTCGCCGCAGCCGCGATAATCGGTACGGCCATGGCAAGGATCACAAAGGTCCAGATTACTAGGCTTCGACGCACTGTGGTTAGGCAGGCTGCAGAACGAAATGCGCGGCCAAGGTTTTGTCCTTGGAACTGCTCATGATTGGGCGCAAGAACACGGTCTCGAACTCACCACTGTCATAAGCTAGATGGCCGTGTGGCTGGCCAAAGGCGGGTACGATTTGCGGCATCTCCAGTCGGAACTCTCCATTGGCATCGGTCAGAGTTGCGCCGTGGCTCTGCGGATCGCGTTCGTGGCCTTCTGTCGTATGCGCCCAGATCTGGATGCGCTGACCGGGCAGGGGGGCACCGTCCCCGGCGCGTCGCACTGTTCCGGTCATCCAGAACCCGCCGCTGCCAATCCGGTCAACGATGGGCGCGCCGGGACGGTAATTGTTGGACCCTCCGCGCATGGATGCGGTGGGGGCCACGCCACTTGCGCGCGCTGGCGCCAAAAAGCCTGTCGCACCCGTTGCCAGAACAGCCCCAGACGCCAAAACCAAAGAACGACGAGAGAACGTAAGACCAGGCATGCAAACCTCTCTTTTCAAGTGTTTCACCACGCCTCGACGATGCCGGGCATTCTTTCAGCGGAAAGATAGCACGATTGTTTCAGTTTCCGAGGGGGCGCGCGGCGGGGTGACAAATTGTGAATTCCTTTGACCGTGCCCCCGCGCAGGTGCCATCCTGAAATCCGTCAGTTCGGGGAGTCCTGCACTATGGTTGTCGAAGACGTTGTCTCAGACGAAGAAATCAAGGCGTTCAAGCGCGACGGTGCGGTTGTGCTGCGCTCCAGGTTCTCCGAGGATTGGCTGGCACTTTTGCGAGACGGCATCGACGCGGATTTGGCCCGCCCAACCGATAATTTCACCCGCCATACCAAGGACCCTCGCGCACCTGCCTATTTCGAGGACTACTGGGCTTGGAATAAAATCCCGCAATTCACGCAATTCGTTCACAATTCACCTTGTGCTCCGCTTGCCGCACAGTTGCTGGGCGCACCATCGATCAATCTTGTCATGGACAACTGGTTCCTGCGCGAGGCTGGATCAACTTCGCGTCCTCCGTTTCATCAGGACCTGTCCTATTTCGACTTCGAAGGCACGATGTGCGTCCTGTGGTTGCCGCTTGAGCCGGTTACCAAAGAAAACGGTATCGCCTTCGTCAAAGGCTCGCATCTGTGGGACAAGCTGTTCATGCGGGTCAGGTTCGCCGACGGGCATCCCAGCTACGAACCCACCGAGGTTGCAGGGTTGACCTATCACCCGCCGCCTGACGTCAATGCCGATCCGGGTGCATTCGATCTTTTACAATGGGATATGAATCTGGGCGACTGCATCTTCTTCGACATGCGCACCTTGCACGGTGGGCTGTCATCAGTCACCCCAACGGAAACGGTACGCCGGTTTACGCTGCGGATGACCGCTCCGGATGGCAGGATCCGGTATCGGGGGGATTGGGCCAAGGATGAACGGGCGCAGTTCGAAGCCGAAGGATATCGCGAAGGTGATCGAATTGATGGGGCGTTTTTCCCGCAGCTTTGGCCGCGCCGTGCCTGATGTATGGTCCGGGTCCGCACCCGTTCTGTGCGTTTCTGCAAATTGAAAGGCGAGTATGTCAGACCTAACCTACATCAGTGAACTGAATGAACTGATCGCGGGAGAGCAGGCATGAGTTGGAATCCTACCCAAAACCCCAAGAATTCGCCTCTGGAGACACTGATCATCCCTCGTGCCCGTGATCTGGGCGGTTTCGAAGTGCGGCGCGCGTTGCCCTCGCTCAAACGGCAACTGGTTGGCCCTTTCATCTTTTTCGATCAGGTGGGCCCCGCCGAGTTCATCACCGACGGTGGCATCGACGTGCGGCCGCACCCTCATATCGGCTTGGGTACAGTGACCTACCTGTATCAGGGCGAGTTTGAGCATCGCGACAGCCTTGGCACCCATCAGATGATCTATCCAGGTGAAGTGAACTGGATGGTGGCTGGCCGCGGCGTGACCCATTCGGAACGTACCAGTGAAGAAACGCGGGCTAAGCGGCACAGCCTGTTCGGTGTTCAGACCTGGATTGCACTGCCTGAGGTGTACGAGGACATGGCCCCGGATTTTGAGCACCACAAGCAGGGCGCGCTGCCGCATATCAAGGACAATGGCGTCAGTGCCCGGCTAATCCTTGGTTCGGCTTATGGCGAAACCAGCCCGGTGACGATGCTGTCGGAAACCTTCTATCTGGATGTGCAGCTTGAACCCGGCGCCGCCTTTCCATTGCCCGACGACCACGAAGATCGCGGGGTTTATGTCATTCAGGGATCGGTTGAGATTGCGGGCGACACGTTCGAGCAAGGTCGCATGATGGTGTTCCGCCCGGGCGATCGCCTTTCGGTCAAGGCGGGTCCGTTTGGCGCGCGGTTGATGCTGCTGGGCGGAGCCACATTGAATGAGGATCGCTATATCTGGTGGAATTTCGTGTCCTCTTCGAAGGAAAAAATCGAAAACGCCACTCGCGAATGGAAAGCCGCGGATTGGGCCAACGGTGCCTTCCACCTGCCCCCCGGCGATGATCAGGAGTTCATTCCGATTTCCGACGAGTTGGAGCGCACAAGCCCAAGACGGGCACGTTAACCAGACGTCAGGGGGCCTTGTCCGAACTTGCGATACCGGCAATCCTCGCCTCAACGGGAGGGTTGCCATGAAGATCATAATCGCAGGCGCGGGCAGCATTGGATGTTATTGCGGAGCCTTTTTGGCTGATGCCGGTCACTCGGTCACGCTGTTGGGTCGCCCACGCATTCTGGACCCAATCCGTGAGGAGGGCCTGACCGTCACTGATTTTTCCGGCCTGCACGTTCATGTGGCGGCTGAGACGCTGACGATGTCCGAAACCCCGGATTGCCTGAAAGACGCCGAGTTGGTGATCCTGGCCGTCAAGGCCGCGGCCACGGCGGATATGGCAGAACAGATCGCGCGGTTCGCGCCGGCCTCTGCGCCGGTGTTGTCCTGGCAGAACGGGATGGAAAACGCCCGGGTGCTGCGGGCGGCGCTTCCGGATCATGACGTTCGCGCGGGAATGGTGCCCTTCAACGTCGTGCCGCCCCGGCCCGCGAGCTTTCACTGCGCCACTTCCGGCGATATCGTGATCCAGTCCGGCCCGGGCGGTTTGGGGCAGGCACTTAGCTCACCTAACCTGCCGGTGATCGAAAGCGACTACATCGATGCTGTGCAATGGGGCAAATTGGTTATCAACCTGAACAACGCACTGAACGCGTTGTCGGGGCTGACGTTGAAGGATCAATTGCTGGATCGCAAGTGGCGTCGCCTGATGGCCGACCAGATGGCTGAGGCTTTGAGGGTACTTCAGGCCGCAGGCCACCCTGTCGCATCAACCACGCCTTTGCCCGCTTGGATGACGCCGCATATCCTTCGACTTCCTACGCCACTGTTCACCCGGATCGCCGCGCGCATGCTGACCATCGACCCAAGCGCGCGCACGTCGATGGCCTATGACCTCGCGGCGGGGCGCGTGACGGAAATCGACAGTCTGCAAGGTGAGATTGTCCGACTGGGCAAGCAATATGGGCGGCCTACACCGATTTGCGCTAGGGTACAGGCTCTGATCGAACAGAAGCCGGATGTAAGTCTGTCACCTGATCAGATCATCCCGTGACGTGATTACATCAGGTGAACGCCGTCAGAATCCAGAAGATAACGGCCGACATTGTAGCCGCCGCTGGGACGGTAATCACCCACGCGGCAATAATGGTCATGAAATGCGACCGACGCACGAGCTTGCGCCGCCGCTGCTCTTCACGGGCCAGCCGCAACTCGGGCGGGCGGCGATCATTACTTTGCTTGCGTCGGCGATCCTGATTCCATTCACGGTAAAATCCGACGCCGAACACCGCACCCACCGCGATGTGGGTCGAGCTGACCGGCAGCCCAAGCCAGCTTGCAACAATCACTGTAATCGCCGCCGACAAAGCGACGCAGAATGCGCGCATCGGGTTCAGTTTGGTGATCTGGCTACCCACCATCCGGATCAGCTTGGGGCCAAACAGGAACAGGCCGAACGAAATCCCAAAGGCCCCGATCACCATTACCCATGTCGGTATCGTGACTTTCGAGGCAAAGTCGCCAAATTCAGCGGCGTGCACAATTGCGGCCAGCGGACCGACAGCATTGGCGACGTCGTTGGCACCATGTGCAAAGCTCAGAAAACCGGCTGAGATGACCAGAGGCAACCCAAACAAAACTTTCAGAGATTTGGTGCGGTTTTCCAGCCCTTCGGATTTGCGGCGAACCCAAGGCACGGTCACGGCCCAAGCCAGAATGCCCGAGGTCAGACCGATCAGTAGCGCGATTTCCAGATCGATTTTCACGATCCGCTTCAGGCCTTTGACAGAGAGATAGGTGGCAAATGCACCAGCCATCACAGCCACCAGAATAGGCACCCAGCGACGGGCTGCGGCAATTTTGTCGTCTTGATACTGAATTTTCGCCTTGATCAGCGCCAGAAATCCGGCAGCAATCGCGCCGCCCAGAACCGGAGAGATCACCCAGCTGGCGGCAATCGCGCTCATCGTGCCCCAGCTAACCGCGCTGAGACCTGCTGCTGCGACGCCAGCCCCCATCACACCGCCCACGACCGAGTGCGTGGTGGAAACAGGCGCGCCGACCCATGTGGCTAAGTTGACCCACAGCGCTGACGAAATCAGTGCTGCCATCATCGCCCAGATAAAGACCGAGCTATTCTGGACTGAGGCAGGGTCGATGATGCCCTTGGAGATGGTCGAGACCACGTCTCCGCCCGCCAGCAGAGCCCCCGCGCTTTCCGCGACTGCGGCGATGGCAATTGCCCCACCCATGGTCAGGGCGTTGGCACCGACCGCAGGGCCCATGTTGTTGGCAACGTCGTTGGCGCCGATGTTGATTGCCATGTAGGCACCAAAACCAGCAGCCGCGATGACGATCAGCCCACCGTCTGCCCGACCGAATAGTATCGCAGCAATCAATCCGGCAATAACTATGAAGGCCAGCGCGATGCCCGGCGCAAGCAGCGGCCGCGCCACGTGCACGTTCGCATGCTCAAGGCGGGAAATTCGGTGCAGATCGCTGTCCAGGGCTTGCCAGCGGTTTTTATTGTTCGTGTTCGACATCGGTTTTCTGTGGGTGATACGGTTTAACCGGCGCGGTTAACGGTTGCCCGGTCTTGTGGCAACCGGCCTCACAGAAGTTTGTTGCGAAAGCGTTACATTTGCCGCAGCATTTCGCGCAGTTCCGGCTCTTGCACCAGCTCCGCGGCCTCTTTCGGCGAGAACCAGCGCCGTTCACGCTCGCTGACCTCGGGGAATTCCTCGGCCAGATCTTTGACATCTATGCGATACACATTGGTGCGCACGGGTTGGGCCGTTCCGTCATCCAGGATCTTGTCATAGGTGAAATGGCCCACCGCCTTGCGGCCCAGGTGTTTCACTTTTACGCCGGCTTCTTCCCATGCTTCTTCTTTGGCAGTCTCGGCCCCGTCCATGCCGTCAATCGGCCATCCCTTTGGGATGACCCAGCGACCTGTGCCACGGCTGGTGATCAATAAAACTTTTTTGTCGTCGCCAGTTCCGCGCACGCACAAGGCTGCAAACTGTACCCTGTGTGGGCGTTGGAAGAAGGGTTTGCCAACTTCTTCCCAGATATTGTTCAGCCAAGATGCCATCGATTAAGTGCCAGTACTTTTCTTAGGTTCAAGGAAAAGTGACATAACAACTATAAACCGGGGCTTCAATGCATCTATTGAGCGAACGCATTTTCTGAAGCAAACGAACGTCAGGTCCGCCGCTTGGCCCGCAAGGTTGGATCGGCCTGGGTCGGATCCTCGGGCCAGGGGTGTTTGGGATATTGCGCGCGCATGTCCTTGCGCACATCGGCGTAAGATCCAGCCCAAAATCCCGGCAGATCGCGCGTGATCTGGATTGGTCGCCGCGCAGGGGACAGCAGAGTGATCTTGAGCGCCTCGCCCCCGATAACCGGATGCCGGGTGACACCGAACAGTTCCTGCAGGCGGACCGAAATCTCGGGCACCGCTCCCCCGTAATCAATCGGCACATTGCGGCCCAGCGGTGTTTCAAATGATCCCGGCGCGCGGCGGTCCAGCTCCTGCGTTTGGGGCCAGTCCAGCCGGGCGTGCAGGGCGGGCAGCAGGTCGAATTTTTTCCAGTCGTCTGCACTGCGCTGACCTGACAGCATGGGTAGCAGCCAGTCGTCCAGAGCGGCCATCAGCCCGTCCAATGAAAAGTCCGGCAGGTCGATTCCTTCGGCGCGTACCAGTTCGACTCGCGCCGCCAATCGCGCCGCGGCCCCGTCCAGCCGCAATCCCAGATCACGCACTCCGTCCAGCATGGCGCGGGCGATGGCCTCGTCCGGCGCGTCCTTCCAGATACGGTCATCCAGAGTGATCGCGCCAAGGCGTTCCTGCGTGCGCGCAATGACCCGGCGTTCGCGTTTCGACCACGCGCAGCTGTCGACCCATTCGATCTGATCCGCAAACAGGTCCCGGATTTCACGTTCCGAGATTTGTGCGGCCATGCGCACCTTGGCCTCGCGCGGGTTTCCGTCCGTATCTGTCACAACAAGATACGGCGCGGCCGCCAATGTATCACCGCTGTCCAGCACGACGCCCTTGCCGCCGGACAGAACGTAACGCGGCACATCGCCTTTGCGGCGTTGTCCAATTCGGTCGGGATAGGCCAAGGCGGCCATCGCGGCAGGGCTCAGGTCTGTCTTGCTGCTTCGTGTCTTCAGCCGCTTGCTCTCGGCTTTGATCCGTTCCAACGCGCCCATGTTGATCTGCCAAACCCGGTTGCGTTGAAAGGCGCGGGCATCACGCAATGCTTTGAGCCGCAGCAACAGATCTACCGGGGCGCCCTTTAGCGGATCACGTTCCGCCATCAGCGCTGCCAGCGGAGCGGCGCTGGTCCCGGCAGTCACCAGCATATGCCCCAGCCGAGGATGCAGGGGCAGCGCAGCCAAGGCCCGTCCGTGGTCGGTGATCCGCCCTTTAGCATCCAATGCACCCAGCATGTTCAGCAATGTGCGGGCCTCGGCCATCGTTCCTTCGGGTGGTGGTGTCAAAAAGGCCAGGTCATCCGGTTCGGCCCCCCAAAGCGCCAGTTCCAGCGCAAGGCCCGTCAGGTCGGCGGCTTCGATTTCGGCAGGGGGGTAGGCGGCCAGCGCACCTTCTTCACCTTTGGACCAAAGCCGGTAACACACGCCCTCGGCCACGCGCCCCGCACGACCTGCGCGTTGGGTTGCTTCGGCCCGCGTCACCCGTTCCGTGACCAGCCGCGACATGCCAGAGCCCGGATCGAACCGCGCCCGGCGCGCTTGACCCATATCCACAACCACGCGGATGTCGGGAATGGTCAGCGAGGTCTCGGCGATTGACGTCGCGAGCACGACCTTGCGCCCTGTCTCGGCTGGCGAGATTGCTGCGCGCTGAGCGGCAAAGGGCATTGCGCCGAACAAAGGTTTAATTGCGCAATTGCCGGGCAACCGTTTGGATAGCGCGGCCTCGGCCCTGCGGATTTCGCCCTCGCCGGGCAGAAACATGAGCATGCCGCCCTCGGTTTCACGCTCGGCCTTGGCGACCAGATCTATTAGTGCATCCAGGCGTCGTGCCTGCGCACCCAATGGCCGGTCCAGCCAACGTGTTTCAACCGGGTAACTGCGCCCTTCGGATGTCACCACCGGCGCGTCCATCAGTTGGCCGACGGGTTCGGCGTCCAGGGTTGCGGACATTGCCAGCAGGATCAGGTCGTCGCGTAGTGCGCCCGTAACCTCAAGGCACAGGGCAAGCCCGAGGTCAGCGTTCAAAGATCGTTCGTGGAACTCGTCAAAAATCACCGCGCCGACGCCGGGCAGATCCGGTTCAGATTGCAGCATTCGGGTCAGAATGCCCTCGGTCACCACTTCGATGCGGGTCGTTTTTGAGGTTCTCGCATCGCCCCGCACGCGGTAACCGACGGTTTCACCCGCACGTTGTCCCAGTGTTTCAGCCATCCGCTCTGCCGCGGCACGCGCGGCAAGCCTACGGGGTTCGAGCATTATGATCTTGCCGTCGCACAACCCGGCCTCGAGCATCGCAAGAGGCACCCGCGTTGTCTTGCCTGCGCCCGGAGGGGCTTGCAAAACGGCCCGGCCATTGGCCTTCAGGGCGTCAAGCAATTCGGAGATGGCGTCATCGATGGGCAGGCGTGTTGTCATTGACGCTTTATCCGCCAACCAAGGCGCAACGTCCAGTTCTGCTGTTTCCCAATGACGATGATCGCGCCGCTGCAGTATAGAACCAGCGGCGGTCCGGTCAAAGAGGATCAACAGCAACACATAGGTGCGAAATGCAGGTATCGGGCAGGTTTCCCTCGCGGTCCGGTCTGGACAAATCACCCGTCGCAGCGGCAAGTAGTCATGCCGCAAAAGATCGGGGTCGGAATGGATATGGACAGCCTAGGTGATAAGATTTTGAACGGAGACCGGCGTGCGCTGGCCCGGGCAATCACTCTGGTCGAAAGTGGCCGCGCCGATCATCGGGCGCAGGCGTCAGAGTTGCTGGCGCATTTGGCCAAAGCTGGGCGGCAATCCTTGCGTGTTGGATTGTCCGGTACTCCGGGGGTGGGCAAATCCACCTTTATCGAAAGCTTTGGCATGATGCTGATCGAGCAGGGCCTCCGCGTTGCGGTCCTGGCCGTCGACCCCAGCTCAACCCGTTCCGGTGGTTCTATTCTGGGCGACAAAACCCGGATGGAGCGGCTAAGCCGCGAGAAAAACGCCTTTATCCGCCCATCGCCCAGCCAATCCCATCTGGGTGGCGTGGCCCGTCGCACACGCGAAGCAATTGCATTGTGTGAGGCAGCAGCATTCGACGTGGTGCTGATTGAAACTGTGGGGGTCGGGCAATCCGAGACCGTCGTTTCCGAAATGTCGGATCTGTTCCTTCTGTTGCTCGCTCCTGCGGGCGGGGATGAGTTGCAGGGGGTCAAACGCGGCATCATGGAAATGGCCGACATGATCCTCGTGAACAAGGCGGATGGAGATCTGAAAGCCACGGCCACCCGCACCTGTGCCGATTACGCGGGGGCTTTGCGCCTGCTGCGAAAGCGCCCGCAGGACCCAGAAGGTTTTCCCAAAGCGATGACCGTTTCCGCGGTCGAGGAACATGGACTTGACCAAGCCTGGGACGAAATGACCACCCTGTCAGGCTGGCGGCGTGAAAACGGCCATTGGGATGGCAACCGCGCGGCGCAAGCGCGGTTCTGGTTCGATCAGGAGGTGCGTTACGCGCTGCTATCGCGGTTGGATACGCCGACCGCCCGCGCAGAAATGGATCGCCTTGGGGCCGCCGTTGGCGCAGGCAATCTCAGCCCGACGGCAGCTGCGGATCGAATGCTTAGTATCCTGGCAACACACTAGACGCGTGTTGGCGTCAGTGGTGGAGGGTGCGCCGAAATCATGTATTATGGGCAAGGATGCAATTTCTGATTGTGCAATTTCGAGGGCAAGGCGGTAGTCTCGATGGTGCGCAAGTCAACAAATGAACGCGTCGGAGAAAGCCGTATATGCCCAATATCCGTGGGACAAATGGTGACGACGATATCGAAGTCACCCGCGACGAAGGTACGCTGAACGGTACGCCTCAGGGCACACCCATTGATGATATTCGCGCCCGTGGCGGCGACGATGAGATCACGATTGTAAGCAGTACTATTTCCGGAAGTGTACGCGGCAACGCCGGAAACGATGAAATCACAGTGTCCAACGCCCAGATCGATGGGCAGATCAATGCGGGCCGCGATGCGGATACCGTCTCGGTTTTCGACGTTGGCGTCGGCAATATCCGTTTGGGGCAGGGTAATGATACCCTGAACTTTATCCGAACCCAAGTCGCCGGGGATGTACGGGGCGGCGGCGGGCAGGACGCGCTGAACCTTCCGGTTGGCACCACTGTAACAGACGACAATTTCGGTACGTTCACCGTTGTTGTCGGACAATCCTATTCGCTGTCCAGCGGCAGTTTCGAATTACCCTCGGGGATCGTGGTCAACTATAGCGGGTTTGCATCCGGCACAGGTTTTTTGTGCTTTACCCGCGATACAGTAATTCAGGCACAACGTGGTCCGGTCCTTATTCAGGATCTTCGGCAGGGGGATATGATCCCAACGCAGGGCAACGGGATGCAACCGATCCGCTGGATCGGGCGTCGTAACTTTGACACGGTGGCATTGGCGGGCGATCCGAAACGTCGCCCCGTCCGCATATTGGCAGGCGCGCTGGGCAATGGGTTGCCCAAACGAGACCTGCTGGTGTCACGGCAGCACAGAATGCTGGTGCAGTCAAAAATCGCTGAACGGATGTTTGGCGAAACCGAAGTTCTGATTCCAGCGATAAAACTGACAACGCTGCCAGGCATATTCGTCGATGACACGGTGGACAGTGTCGAGTATTACCACCTGCTTTTTGACCGGCATGAGGTTATTTTTGCTGAAAACGCCCCAAGCGAAAGCCTGTTTACCGGGCCTGAGGCGCTCAAGGCCCTTAGCCTTGAAGCTCGGCGCGAGATATTCGATATCTTTCCGGAATTGGCGGATATGAACCACAATCCCAACCCAGCCCGGTACATCCCCAAAGGCCCCCAACAGGCGCGTCTCGTGGCGCGGCATCTGAAGAATGAAAAACCACTGCTGTAGGATACGACGCCTAGGGGACGCCCCTCGGATGTTTAAATCCCCAAAAAGCAGCCATGTTGAATCCGCCCTGAACACGTGACTGAATGAGATTACCCGATCAGGCAGGCGACTCCGGTCAAAAAGGGCAGTTGAAGAATGCAGCAATGTCGGATTTTTGATGGAAATCGACTGCGTGCCACGCTTTTCAATCCAGGTCAGCCTCGCTTGTATGTCACCTTTCGTCACCGGGTTTCTGATCCGGGGCGGTTTTCGGAACCCCGGCCGGCTGCAACTTTCATACAGGCGGGGTATCCGCATTTGCATCGTGCAGCACGACTGAAAAGCCCCCGCTACTGGGCGCGTCTGGCGGCCGCAGCGGCAAAAACAGGTCGTCCTGAATTGGAAAATCACGCCCTGAAACGGCTGGGAGAATTAAATGAAAACTTGGTGCTGTGAATCCTTGGCATATGGCTTGACCCCGTCTGTGATTCCCACTACATGCATCCAACCAGTTTTCGGGCGCGACTTCGGGTTGTGCCCCTTGTGATTTGGCCGAGGGTGTAATGCCTGGCCTCCAGAAACAAAGGAAGAAACCATGTCGCGCCGTTGCGAACTGACCGGAAAAGGCCCGATGACTGGCAACAATGTCAGTCATGCCAAAAACAGAACTCGTCGTCGTTTTCTGCCAAACCTGAACGATGTTACGTTGCAGTCGGAAACGCTGGGACGTGGCGTCAAGCTGCGCATCTCGGCGGCTGCCCTGCGTTCGGTGGACCACCGCGGTGGTCTGGACGCGTTCCTGGCGAAAGCCAAGGACGATGAGCTGTCCAACAACGCATTGAAAGTGAAAAAGGAAATCGCCAAGGCGCAAGCTTCGGCCTAAGACCTTTTTCCTACAAGAATTTTGGCCCTGTACCTTTTGGTGCAGGGCTTTTTTGTTTTGCGCAGAGCGCTGTTCTCAAAATGGAGATAAATTTCCGCATTGGGTGAAATTGTTCACATACAGTTTGCTCTACCCGTATTATGTTTAAGCATATTCATCTGGCGGAGTTTAACCTCATGTCGTTCAAATCATTACCTTCTTTCTCCCTCCTGGCCGGATTTTTCGGCAAAACGTTTGGGGCATGTCTGCGGATGCAGCGTCGGGTGAATCGGCTGCATACAAGCCTGACAAAAGGGCCCGTCAAGCGTCCGGAACTGGACCGCTGACATTGTCCTCCCGGCCCTGGGCTTCAGGCGTGTCTGATTGCGCTTGAAGCCCGTTTTGTCTCTGGCCTATATCGGGGACAGGATGAAACCCGTTCTGAACAAAATTCTGCCGTTTGTGCTGTCGCTGCTGGTCGTTTTGACCGGGCAGGGCATTGCTGCATCGCGCGGTGTGGACCGGGCGGTCGGACATATGGTGTTGTGCACCGGCTCGGGACCGGTTGTGGTCTATATGGATGCCGAAGGGCAGCCGACAAAGGCCCCGCATTTCTGTCCGGATTATGCGTTGAACCTGTTGGGCGCGGTGAGCATTGCGGAACCGTCCCTGCCAGTGGCCCCGGACATCGATCAACCCATGCCATCGCGTATCGCGGAGAATCTGATCGCTCTGCCTATACCGTCTCAGCCAGCCCGGGCACCTCCTGCAAGTGTTTGATTCATTATCAATTCTTATCAAACACCAAACTACAGGAGAGGCGCTATGTCACTCACATCCAGACTGCTGACCACCCTTGCCGCCGCAACTATTGCTACCGCTGCTTTTGCGCAGGACACGATCACCGTCGATGACGCTTATGCTCGGTCGTCGGGTAAATCGGCCAAAGCTGGCGCGGCCTTCATGATGATCCAGAACACCGGCGCGACCGATGACCGTTTGATCGGCGTGGAATCGGACGCCGCAGCTCGGGTCGAGCTGCACACCCATATTGTCGACGAAAATGGCGTTGCCAAAATGACCCATGTCGAAGAGGGCATTGCCATCCCGGCGGGTGAAACGCACATGCTGAAGCGCGGTGGCGACCACGTGATGTTCATGGGCCTGACAGCCCCGTTTGAGCAGGATGCAATGGTTCCCGTTACGCTGATCTTCGAGACAGCAGGCGAAGTCGAGATCGAAATTCCGGTGGATTTGGAGCGTAAGGACACCGGCGGTCCCGGTTCGCATTTGAACTAGAGCCGCGCCTGAATTCGGGCCGCGCTGCGACCGTCATCTATGCGTCAGGCCGGGATATTCCCGGCCTGTTGTCGTTGTGGAAAAGGTTCAGCGGTTGACCACCCGCATCGCCACGCGGTCATGGGCGCGTTTGAAGCGCATGGCCAGCCAGAGCATCACTGCAGCAACAGCCAGCGCCGAGAAGGCAATCGCCCAGCCAAGTGCCACCATGCCGCTGCCCGGCCAGAACAACAGAACGAGGCCGATCAACAGCGCGACAATGCCGGAGTTGCGCATTGTGGATGCATCAGGATGAGCATCGGGCAATTGTCGCCAGGCCATCAGCGAGCCTATCCCGACAATCAAAGCCCAGGCTCCCAGCAGGAAGAACGCGAGGCGCGCGACGCCTTCCGGCCAGATCAGCAGGATCAGTCCGATCAAAAGCGCCCCAATGCCGAAACCGCCGATCAGGCCACGCCGGCCAAACCCCAGCAGCGTCAGGCCGCCATCGAGGACCAACAGCAAGCCCACCAGACGGATCAGCAACGAGATACTGCCCGTCGGCCAGAATAGCGCTGCGATTCCGAGCGCACCGGCCAGGATTCCGCGCAGCAAGAATGTCCACCACAGGTCCGTTAGCTGATCACCAAGTGCACCACGCGTATCGAGCCTGTCATCGTCAAAGATTTCACCTTGTTGGTTTTTTGGGTCTGTCATGGGGACCTCTCGGGTTGTTAGGGCACTAGTATAGCAAGGAAATTCGCGGCTTGTCTGCGGGTATCGCCCTACTGCGAGCTCAGGATCTGATCAACCCAGCGCGGAACGGCTTCTGTTCCGGGGCCCAGTATGACTTCGTCGAAACTGGATGCGCCGGTCGACGGCTCGAGGTTCAGTTCGACAGTTCTTGCCCCGGACATCATGGCCTCGTGCACGAAAGCCGCGGCGGGATAGACCTGACCCGAAGTCCCAATGGCGGCGAAGATGCTTGCGCCTGCCAGATGATCATAGATGGCGTCCATGTGATAAGGCATCTCACCAAACCACACCACATCCGGACGCGCAGTGGGGGCTACGCAGGCGGGGCAGGGCTCGCCCACGGCCATCTCGGGCGGTGCCGTCCAGCGGTGGCCGCAGGCCGCGCAAAGCGCCCCGGCCAGCGTTCCGTGCATGTGGATCACGCCTTGCGCGCCACCGGCCTCGTGCAGGCTGTCGACGTTTTGTGTGATGATCACAACCTCGCCGGGCCAGTCCCGCTGTAGTCGGGCAAGTGCATCGTGTGCCGCGTTAGGTTGCGCTTCGGCGGCCTGTACGCGGCGGGCATTGTAAAACCCGTGCACCAGCGCGGGATCACGCGCGAACCCTTCGGGCGTGGCAACGTCTTCGATCCGGTGTTGGGCCCACAAACCGCCCTCGTCGCGGAACGTGCCCAGCCCGCTTTCGGCGGAAATCCCGGCCCCTGTCAGAATGACGATCTTTTCCATCTTGGCCCTTCGCGTTACACCGTGGTTCATGACCCACCGTATCTTGTTCGTCTGTCTGGGCAATATCTGCCGTTCTCCCGCCGCCGAGGGCGCCTTTCGCGCCCGTGCGCCGCATCACGCTACCGATAGTGCCGGGACTTCTGGCTGGCACATTGGTGCCCCACCTTATGGGCCGATGCAAATGGCAGCTCTGTCGCGCGGCATTCAACTGGAGGATTTACGAGCGCGCCAATTTGTGCCCGCGGATTTCGACAGGTTCGATTTGATTATCGGAATGGATGCCGACAACATCGCGGATATTGAGGCATTGAGGCCAGCCGGGAACGAAACCCCAGTGCGTCCGCTGACGGATTTTGCACCACATATCGGCGCAGACCACGTCCCGGACCCATACTATACCCGTGACTTCGATGGGGCATTGGATCTAATCGAGGCAGCGGTCGAAGGTCTCGACGCGCATCTACGCAACTAGCTCATCAGCTTTAGGCGGTTGTTCAGCCATGGCAGTTGCGCAAGGGCCGGATCGACGATCTGGCTGCCCATGAGGCGTCGCATCATGCCTGCGACTTTTTGCGGAACCTGACCAGACCAGTCGGTGCGAGTGAACAAGGATATCGTCCTCGAGACATCTCCGATTGGGGCAGGGTGCGCCTCAAGCCCGTCATGGAACCGCGCAGCCCGCATATAACCCAGTGGCGTGGTGATCGCCCAGCCGAGGCCGCGCGCGACCATTGCCATCAGCGCCAGATGCGAACCGATTTCGAACCGTTCTTCAAATTCCAGCTGCTGGCGCGCCAGATGGGCCTCAATCTGGCGGCTGATCAACTGCTCGCGGGCATAGCGTAGGAAGGGCAGATCCTGCATGGCGTTTTCGACCCCTTTGGGCGTCACCAGAATGAAGGGATCGCGCACCAGCGGGTATTCAACAACGCCTTCCAGCACCTCGCCGCTATGGGCTGACACCACAAGCTGAAGGCGCTGCGCCTCAAGTTCTTCGAACAGGTCAAGACTGGGCAGTGTGATCAGTTTGAACTTTGACCGCGTCAGACTTTCGGCCAACAGAGTGGCCAGCCGCGGGGTCAGGTCATTGTCGAAATCGTCAATCAGGCCGACAGACAGGGTTGCAAGGTGACCCAGGTCCATCACAGTCAGCTCGCTTTGGGCCAACTGCAGTTCGGCCAGAACCGCCTGTGCGCGGGCCAGAAAGCTGCGCCCAGCCTGGGTTAGGCGCATCGGGCGCCGTGCGTGATCCACCAAATCGGTGCCCACTGCCTTTTCCAGGTTGCGCAACTGCTGGGACACTGACGGCTGGCTAAGCCCCGTGATCTCGGCGGCCTGCGCCACCGATCCGGTCCGCGCCAATGCCTCGAACACTTCGAGGCCGCGCAGGGTCAGCCCTTTCTTAACCATCAGATATCCCTTTCGCTGCGCCTTTCTGGGGCGCAGTTCGGGTCAGGTCAAGGATTGATCAGCCTAGTTGCAGATCGCCTTCGCCATCTGACCAAAGTTCCGATACCGATCCCACAGCGCATCGTCGCGCTGGGTCTTCGACATCTTGAGTTCTTGCGCCTGATGCGGGTCGCGGAACCACTTGGCAACGGTCTTCTGATCGCTGCGGGTCAACGCCTGATTGGCCACTCGCTGAATGCAGCTGCACCGATCCCGCGTTGCCGCCGAGCGGTCAGAAGCCAGACACGCCCGTTTGATCTGCGCCGCGTCTGCGACCGGAGCTACCGCCACAATCGACGTGGCACAGAATGCGATTAAGAGGAACTTTTTCATGCTCATGCCTCGTATTTGCCTGCCCGGACGGGTCTGATGCCCCTCTCGGTCTGCGGCGGAGTATGAATCAAACTGGATTTGTGATCAATGGCCAAGATGTTTCGCAGCAACAGCGCCGCCTCGGTTCGGGTCAAAGCCGGTCGGGCAGTTTCCATTGGGCCTGCCGCGCACCCTGCGAGGTCACGAAAGAACAATCTGTCGGGGTCATCACATTGGGTCGTTGGCGTTGACAGAAGGCTCTCGGATGCGGCGCCATTGGCGCGGATAATACTGTGGTTGTCCAGCAGTACGTGGTGATAACAGGCAGTTTTCTCGTTGGACAGGGTCGCAACGCCTGCATCTACGAAACTGATCGCTGGCACAAACACCTCGGGTGCTGCGAACAAGAGTTCCGCTACTGGATGCGCGATTACCAGCCTATGCTGTTGCGAAATCTTTAGTGGCGAGAAGTTAAATATTATTCCGGTCGGAACCTCGACCAACCTGAAACGTCCTGCCGCTATGACATCCTGCGATCCGACCCATTTCACCGATTGATAGCCATTGTCCTGCGTCCAAACCTTGTCGCCCGGGCGCAATGTCTCGACACGGGCATAGCCATTTTGGGTTTCTATCAATGTGCCACTGCCATAACAGATCGGCGTGACGTAGTCTGCAACGGCAAAGCTTGGACCTTCCTGGGTGTCAACAACCGTCAGTGTAACGCCTGCTGGGGGAAACTCCCCCGGGCCACCGATGAAGGCGATCCCTTCCACCGTCGCATAGGATGGGGACGAGTTGTTCACGTTGAACGCGATGGCCTGCCACGTGTTTGTACCATCCGTCAGCGTGATACCGTATTCGGCCTCAACCCGAGTACCGTCGTTGAAGTTGACGCCGTCGATAGTTTGATCACCGTCAAGGAGCTGATTGGTGTCATTGTCGGCAAAATTCGTGTCGCTACCGCCATCGCTGATGAAGACCTCGGTAGCGGTTCGCGTGTCAATCGTGATGGTCTGTCCGATAAGGTGTATACCTGTGCCCTGGTCCAAACCATCCAACCCCTGCGAAACAGAGATGGAAAGCTGGCTTTCACCCAGCACGAATATCGAATAATTGGCCAAAGACTACTCTGCTTTCTTGTTGGTGCGCCGGCCATTCAGCGCCACTATCCTACCCACCGGCTGATTTTGGGTAAATGCGTCAGAGCAGAAAGACACCATAGCAGCCTTTTCTGCAACGCTTCACGGCTTGACGAGGCCCCAATCTCCGGACATATCCCAACCCATGACAGACCTCGCTCATATCCGCAATTTCTCCATCGTCGCGCATATCGACCATGGCAAATCCACCCTTGCTGACCGGCTCATCCAAGAGACCGGGACAGTCAAGGATCGTGACATGAAGGAACAGCTGCTCGACAGCATGGATATCGAGCGTGAGCGTGGCATCACCATCAAGGCCAACACGGTCCGCATCGACTATACCGCTGACAACGGCGAGCAGTACGTGCTGAACCTGATCGACACCCCGGGCCACGTGGACTTTGCCTATGAGGTCTCGCGGTCGATGCGCGCGGTCGAAGGATCGCTGCTGGTTGTGGACTCGACGCAGGGCGTCGAGGCGCAGACGCTGGCGAATGTCTACCAAGCCATCGACGCCGATCATGAGATCGTTCCGGTGCTCAACAAGATCGACCTGCCGGCGTCTGACTGTGACCGGGTCGCCGAACAGATCGAGGATGTGATCGGCATCGACGCGTCCGAGGCGATTCAGGTTTCGGCCAAAACCGGGCAGGGCATCCACGAGACACTGGAGTCCATCGTCACCCATCTGCCTGCGCCTAAAGGCACGCTCGACGCGCCGCTCAAGGCGATGCTGGTCGACAGTTGGTACGACGCCTATCTCGGCGTCATCGTGCTGGTCCGCATCATGGACGGCACGCTGAAAAAGGGCATGCGGGTCAAGTTCATGTCGAACAACACCCTGCACCATGTCGACCGCGTCGGCGTATTCCGGCCTGAGATGGAGATGGTCGACAGCCTCGGCCCCGGTGAGATCGGTTTTCTCACCGCGTCCATCAAACAAGTCCGCGACACCCGCGTCGGTGACACCATCACCAATGACCGCAACGGCACCGAAGAGGCTTTGACAGGCTTCAAACCCGCGCAGCCGGTGGTGTTTTGTGGCCTGTTCCCCGTCGACAGTTCCGAATTCGAAGACCTGCGCGATGCGATCGACAAGCTGGCCCTGAACGACGCCAGCTTTAGCTTTGAAATGGAAACCTCGGCCGCACTTGGCTTTGGCTTCCGCTGCGGCTTCCTCGGGCTTCTGCACCTTGAGGTCATCCGCGACCGCATCGAACGCGAATATGACATCGAGCTCATCACCACCGCGCCCTCGGTGATCTATCACGTCTACATGAAAGACGGCGAGATGATCGAGCTGCACAACCCCGCCGACATGCCCGACCCGTCCAAGGTCGACCATATCGAGGAGCCGCGCATCAAGGCGACCATTCTGGTGCCGGATGAATTCCTCGGCGACGTGCTGAAACTGTGTCAGGACCGCCGCGGCATCCAGCTGGACCTGACCTATGCGGGCAGCCGCGCCATGGTCGTCTATGACCTGCCGCTGAACGAGGTCGTCTTCGATTTCTACGACCGCCTGAAATCGGTGACCAAGGGCTATGCCTCATTCGACTACCAGATGACCGGCTATACCGAGGACAATCTCGTCAAGATGTCAGTGCTGGTGAACGACGAGCCGGTCGACGCGCTGTCGACCATGGTTCACCGCGACCGGGCCGAGATGCGGGGCCGGGCGATGTGCGAAAAGCTCAAGGACCTGATCCCGCGCCACATGTTCAAAATCCCGATCCAGGCCGCCATCGGAGGCAAGGTCATCGCCCGCGAAACCCTCTCGGCCCTGCGCAAGGACGTGACCGCGAAGTGCTACGGAGGCGACGCCACGCGGAAACGCAAACTGCTGGACAAGCAGAAGGCTGGTAAGAAAAAGATGCGCCAGTTCGGGAAGGTGGATATCCCGCAGGAGGCGTTTATTTCAGCATTGAAGATGGATAGTTGAGGCGATGCCTAGCCTCAGACTTTGGGGTACTTCAGTTTCATAGTCGTGCTGCGTTTGATTGAGTTTTTTTCCCAAGGCCTAACCAGTACAAGACTCACGCTATCAGGATGATCATCCACAATTTTTATTTTCATTATTCGCTTTGAAGAGCCGCCAAATGAGCGGGTGTTTCGTTTGACGCGTGATGATAAAATTTTGAACTTCGGTTGATTGTTAGCTAGTTTCCATTGATACCCTGAGGCACTGGGTTCTTTAACGGAAACCATGAACTCCCCTTTTGCATCTACTTCGACCAATGGTTCAATGCTCTGGTTACTCATGATATCGCGTCCATATCGTCGCTTTGGGTGATCGAGGGTGAAGCCTCATAAAATGGATACTCGGAATCGATACCACAAGTCCCAAATCCTATCTTCAAAAACCCTTCGTCGCCCCAGCTTATTCCCCAACTGTTTTTGACTAACCAATAACCCTCTGGATCATTGTAGCCAACAACGCAAACTGCATGAAGTCCGACGACTTCGCTCGTAGCAGGTCGATACACACCTTTTGCGTAGTATCCAAGGTCGGAAAAAACCTTCATACCGGCAATCACAGGGCCGCGAAAAGCTATTGCCCTTTTCCGTTCATCTGAATCCCATAAATCACTATAGGCGTCCACTTTAAACCTTCGGTGGACTCGCCTGCAGTGCATCTGGCGATCTTCGTAGGGGAAGTCAGCCTCATACCCAATACCTGTGTCTCTACATCGTTTTATTGCATCTCCGGGAGTCCATCCATCCTCACAACAAGTTGGGTTTTTTGTGCCGCAGAAAAACAGCTCTGCTTCCGAGAGGTCAATGCTCTTCGTCGCGTCGTTTTCGTAGATTCGTGCCCTGGCTTCCAAAGCTGCGCAAACAGCAAAAGCCACGCAAGCGCCACATTCGCCTTGATCTTTGATCTCAGTTAGCCAGTTTTTTCCTTGCTTTTGAGTCCAATCAACTTCTTTTGGGGTGCCCCCTCCTTTTTTGAAGCCGGTATCTCGAAGCCTATTGCGGGATTTTTAGGGTTGTTTTGTTCTTGGAGAAAAGCCAAAACCACCAAAGTTGCCATCCGAAATGAGTTCTCCCAACGAATGTTCCTTCGCGGTCCAATTTAGTTTTTGACTCTCAATTAGGTCCTCAACGTCTTCAAGCTTCATTGCGTCAACCTCTTATTCAATAGAAATAGAGTGCATTAATTTTTGGGCAGCACGCAACAAGTAGTTGCTGGGTAGCAATTGATGGGTGCGTGAGTAACACAGTCTTTAGTAACAACTGGTTGCGTGTGAATAGTTTTCGTGTCTCCCTTTTCAGTTGATCCAATCTACTTGAAGTACAGAGCGTTTGCGGCCGGAGTTTCGCCAGTTCGCACCATATTTTGCCAGTTTAACAGTTTGGAGGAAGCGAGCGTGGCGCGGAGTTCAGCACGCCATCCGTTCTGCCAAAACCCAATGCGCTTGCATCGGGCGCACCGAGAAAACCCACCCTACTTAGGATAGGTATTCAACCCATCCCCCCACTGTGACCCACCTCACTGTTCCAACCCCTCCCACCTGCTGCACTTGACCTAGCGGAATCCTCAGTAGGAGGCCCAGATGTCCACATCCATGATCCCCATCATCGCCCTCGGGTCGGCGGGTCTCTATTCCGTGGCCATGATCGCGATGAAGTTCTGGTGGAAACTCCCCGGTGTGGGTCTTGGCCTGCTGATCGTCGCAACCCTGCTGGCCAGGGCGACACTGGAACTCGCCGCGCTGCGCGAGGAACGGCTAGGGATCATCTATACCGGCATTCTGGGGGCCGAGGTTGTTCTGATCGCCATCGCCTCGTTCTTTCTGTTCGGTGAGAACTTCTCGTATCGCGAGGCGGCTGGCATCGGTCTGGTGATCCTTGGCACCGCGCTGGCCTGGGCATAAGGCAAACATTACCGGTTTGTGAAGTTTCCCTCAGGTAAGTTGCAACCCGCGCCCTCCCTTCCAATCTGTTCAACAGGCCAGCAACGGCCCTGAACTTTGGAGGAGAGCCCATGACCAGATATATGACTGCCGGAGCAGCCGCTCTGGCAACTAGCCTCAGCCTTGCCACGGCCTCGATGGCCGAGACCACGCCCGATCTGCGCGGTGCCTGGACTGGCACTTATACCAAGGTTTCGCCATCCCGGGTGACCACCGGCGATGCGCCGCGTTTTCATCAGGGAGAGTGGGTGTTGGATATCCAGCAGCAGCAGGACAACCTGTTCTGGGGGCCCAGCATGTGGCGACCGGATGCTGGCACAGATTGGCGTGTGTTTGACGCCACCGGCACCATCAGTCTGGATGGGTCAGGCACCATCGGCATCGTCGAAAGCTCGGCCGATCCGCAGGTGGGTGTGAATGCGCTGGTGGATGCGCGCTATCAGGACGGCAAAATTTACGCGGATTTCCGTAGCCTGCGCCGCGGGACAACGTACAGCGTTGTGCTCGAACGTCAGGTGAACTGAAGCGTTTCCGGCCCGATCGGCTTTAGGGGGTACAGGGAGCACTGAGGTGCCGCGCGTAATAGGTAAACTCGGTCGGGTCGGAACGCTTCTCATAAAAGGACACAGCGTCTCCTCAGGGGGGACGGGTCGGGCGGCATCTTGGCTGCAAGTGACAGGGTCCTGAACACACGGTGCCGGATTTCGGCGTTCCCTGGCACCTGTGGCTTAGGCTCTCGCGAACCTTCAGCGCGGCTTTGCTTGTGGTCTGAGGGCCGTTCGGCCCTGGATTCTCTGGTCATCTCTGGCTGGGCAATCACAAGATACGCCTGATTCGATGCTCTGAGGCTGTGAATATCCACAATTGGAAGCAAAATGGCTTTTGCAGGTGCAGAAAACGGGGAAAATCGGGTCATTTCGTCGAATTCAGCGTTTTCCATTGCCAAGACCGCACGGCGTTTCAATTTCCGGAGTTATCCACAATTTTCTCCCAGCGGATATCAACACTTTATCCCCTGCTAATTTTCATGCTGCAGTGCTATTTCCTTGTCGGAACATGGCCCGAATGTAACAGTTCTATTACCGCAACGGTTCTTAGGAACCAGGGTGGGACGCAAAGGCCAAAGGGGGTCGAGGCAATAAAGGCAAGTCTTAGGATTGGCTTTTATATGCAAAGGCTTACCGGTGGATGGTCAGCTGAATTGGGTGTCAGACCCGGGTCAGATGATCAGACTCTCAGAAGGTCGATGCGTGCTGTAAAGCATCTTAGGGTGCCGAGCAGCGGCCGTGGCCTGTAACAGGGTCGGGGCAACTGGATCGGGGCGTCCCTCGGGCGCATCGACCCGGCAAGGCGTCAGGAGTATCCGTGAGGGTACATGCATGGACCGCGTCTGCGCACCTGACGCCTTTTCCTTTTCTCAGGTCTATCCAGGCTACCACTCTGTCACCCCCCCGCAAAACGGGAACGGGGTTCTTGTGGATGCACAAGAACCCCAAAGTGTCAGATATGCAATGCCGCGTCTATGCACCTGTGCCAAGGATTGTACCTTGGTTGGCTGCATTCTTCAACCATATCTTGTATGCGGAAGTTGCACCTTCACAACATCCTGAATTGCGTCAGATATTTTGCTGAACGTCAGTCGCGGCTTCTTGGATGGCATCGCCTGCTTTTTCGATATCTTTGCCTGCACCCTTGGTCGTCTCGCACGCTGCAAGGGTAAACACCGCCAGCCCTACTAGAATTGCTCGGATCATCAGTACCTCCATTTGATTTTCTATACATGGCGTAGCAGCTTTTATTTGCTGGAACCAGTATTTTACCGTGCTTGCAACGGGCGTAGAAACACGAAGCTGCCGAGCCAATTGACCGCATGGATTGTGAAGGTGGGGGGTGGCCGCACCGACGACGGATCGTTCCGATCGAAAAGATTGGACTTACGCGTCGGGTGCGGTGGAAAGATGAACGAAATCAGTCCTTATCGCCCGCGCAGAACAGCTCGTACACCACTTCAAGCATACGGCGCGGTCTGTCATCAGCAAGACGGTAGTAAATTGCTTTGCCTTCGCGTCGGGGAATCACAAGGCCTTCCAGACGAAGGCGGGACAGCTGCTGCGAAACAGCAGCCTGTCGTGCGGACAGTAGATCCTCAAGCTCGGTCACGGATTTTTCGCCAGAGACTAGATGGCACAAGATCATCAATCGGCCTTCGTGACTGATCGCCTTGAGGAAATTCGATGCGCGGGTCGCATTTCCCGCCATCCGGTCGAAATCGTCAGACGTCATATTCTGTGAAATCTGAGGCAATGCCATTGGTGTTTTCCTTTTGGGCCCTGGTGTGGGGGCACTTTTGTGAGTGGTTCGCTAAAGCGGTTCGCATTGCTACACGTTCTGTGCATGAATTTCCATATGCATGGATCAAAATGCCGTGATGGGAAAAGGGGAACTTATTGTTTAGAGCATCAAACCGCGCATTGACATCGGCGGCCTCGGTGCGTTCGACATCAGACTATCCACCTATTTTGGACGGTTGGAGTGCGATCTGTTGAGCCCCCCTTGCAGCCCCCCCGTGGCGACACTAAGACTCGGGTAACGTTTCTTCGGGTAATGTCCCGATCCATAGCAAAACAGGCAGGTTCTCATGTTCGATCCCGTTGACACCTATATGAATACGCTCGTTCCCATGGTCGTCGAGCAGACCAGCCGGGGTGAACGCGCGTATGATATTTTCTCGCGCCTTCTGAAAGAGCGGATCATTTTCATCAACGGTCCGATCCACGACGGGATGAGCCACCTGATCGTCGCGCAATTGCTGCACCTCGAGGCCGAAAATCCAAACAAAGAAATCTCGATCTACATCAATTCGCCTGGCGGCGTGGTTACCAGCGGTTTGTCGATTTACGATACAATGCAGTATATCAAGCCCAAATGTTCGACATTGGTAATCGGTCAGGCAGCCTCGATGGGGTCGGTTTTGCTGGCCGGTGGCGAGAAGGGAATGCGTTTCTCGCTGCCCAACAGCCGGATCATGGTGCACCAGCCCAGCGGTGGCTATCAGGGCCAGGCCAGCGACATCATGATTCACGCGGCCGAGACGCAAAAGCTGAAGGATCGCCTTTATGACATATACGTGCGTCATACAGGTCAGACCAAAAAGGCGGTTGAAAAAGCGCTGGACCGTGACAATTTCATGAGCCCGGAAGAGGCGAAAGACTGGGGTCACATCGACGAAATCGTCGAAAATCGCGCCAAAATGGACGGTGACGAGGCCTAAGAATATCTCCCCACGTCCCAGGCGTGGGGGCCATTTTTGAGATTGTAGCCGCCCCGGTGGTGGCCTAAGCTGCACCAACATGTGGCATGCGCGGTCCGACACGGACTGCAGGGACGAAGCCCGAAAGGTAGAACATGGCGACGAATTCAGGCGGTGACGGCAAAAACACGCTCTACTGCAGCTTCTGCGGCAAGAGCCAGCATGAGGTGCGCAAGTTGATTGCCGGCCCGACCGTTTTCATCTGCGATGAATGCGTCGAACTGTGTATGGACATCATCCGCGAAGAGACGAAGGCCAGCGGCCTGAAGTCCAGCGATGGCGTTCCGACGCCCAAAGACATTTGTGAGGTGCTGGACGATTACGTTATCGGTCAGGCCACCGCCAAGCGGGTTCTGTCGGTTGCTGTGCACAACCACTACAAGCGTCTGAACCACGCCCAAAAGGCCGGCAGCGATATTGAGCTGGCCAAGTCGAACATTCTGCTGATCGGCCCAACCGGCTGCGGTAAGACGCTGCTGGCGCAGACGCTGGCGCGTATTCTGGACGTGCCGTTCACCATGGCAGACGCAACTACACTGACCGAAGCCGGGTATGTGGGTGAGGATGTTGAAAACATCATTCTCAAGCTGCTGCAGTCCAGCGAATACAATGTTGAACGCGCGCAGCGCGGCATCGTCTATATCGACGAGGTCGATAAAATCACGCGCAAATCCGAAAACCCATCCATCACGCGCGATGTATCGGGTGAAGGTGTGCAGCAGGCGCTGCTTAAGCTGATGGAAGGCACCGTGGCCAGTGTGCCGCCGCAGGGCGGGCGCAAGCATCCGCAGCAGGAATTCCTGCAAGTGGACACCACGAACATTCTGTTCATCTGCGGTGGTGCTTTTGCAGGTCTGGATAAGATCATCGCGCAACGCGGCAAAGGCTCGGCCATGGGCTTTGGTGCGGATGTGCGAGACAATGATGAACGCGGCGTAGGTGAGATTTTCAAGGATCTCGAGCCCGAGGATCTGCTGCGGTTTGGCCTGATTCCGGAATTCGTTGGACGTCTGCCGGTTTTGGCGACGCTGGAAGATCTGGACGAAGATGCACTGGTGACCATCCTGACCAAACCCAAGAATGCTCTGGTCAAGCAGTATCAGCGTCTGTTCGAACTGGAAGACGCCGAGCTGGCTTTTACTGATGATGCGCTCAAGTCGATCGCCAAGAAGGCCATTGAACGCAAAACCGGCGCACGCGGGTTGCGCTCGATTTTGGAAGATATCCTTCTGGACACCATGTTCGAACTTCCGGGCATGAAGAACGTAACCGAAGTGGTGGTGAACGAAGAGGCGGTGTCGTCTGACAAGCAGCCCCTGATCATTTACGCGGATGCCGCGGAATCAGCTTCGGCAGGGTAAGGCACAAAAAGAATTACCAAGACGGCGCGGCATTGACCGCGCCGTTTTCTATTGGAGGGAAGCATGAAAATCAGACGCATTTCATCTGGCGGCGAATTCGAAGCCAAAGTTGGCTATTGTCGCGCCGTGGTTGCAAATGGCTTCGTCTTCGTGGCCGGAACCTGCGCCCAGGGTGATAACGTGCCCGATGATATCGTATCACAGTGCAAATCGTCCCTGGAGGCTATTGAAAAAGCGTTGGCCGAGGCAGGAGCCGGTTTTGCAGACGTGGTTCGGGTGAACTACTATTTGCCGGACATGAATGAGTTCGAACTTTGCTGGCCGTTGTTGGTGGACGCATTTGGTGACAACCCGCCTGCAGCGACAGTTGTCGAATGCAATCTCATAACGCCAAAAGACCGTATCGAGATTGAAGTGACCGCGGTTCTGCCGAAATAAAGTCTGCGGTCCTTGTGACACTGGACCTTGGGACGCCTTTAGTCCATATCTGCGGGTACAGAAATGCCGGAGGCAACTGATGGGAATCCTGAACAGTCTTTTGCGGGCCGTGACCTGGTGGAACGGATCCACATTGAACACGCAGATTTACACATCGCGTAAGGGTATCAAGGTCGGTGAAGACGACGAAGGCAACGTGTTTTACCACAATGCTGACGACAGCAGACGCTGGGTGATTTTCAATGGTGAGGCCGAGGCAAGCCGGGTTGATCCGGATTGGCATGGCTGGCTGCACCGCACCTGGGATGAGCCGCCGACGGACAAACCGCTGAAACACAAATCCTGGGAAAAACCGCATCAGGAAAACCTGACAGGCTCTGCTTTGGCTTATGCGCCAGCAGGTTCTTTGCGCCGCCCGGACCCGGTCGAGCGTAAGGACTATGAGGCCTGGAGCCCGGAATAAAACGAGGCGAGCAATGTCGAGCTATAATGCAACCGAAGTTCTGGTCGGTGGAGCCGTTCTGGCCTGTGCCATCGCCTTTGGCGTTTACGCCAGTCAGTCCACGGGGCTGTCCCAAAGCAGTGGCGGATACGAACTGGGGGCTTCTTTTCGGTCCTTGGAAGGGGTGGGCGTCGGCACTGACGTGCGCCTTGCAGGTGTCAAGATTGGCACTGTAACCGGTGTTGACCTGAATCCCGAAACCTATCGCGCCGACACCACCTTTTCGATCTCTGACGGAATTCTGGTGCCGGACGACAGCGCGATTGTCATCTCATCCGAAGGGCTGCTGGGCGGCAACTTTGTCGAGGTTATGCCGGGTGGTTCGCCGTTCTACTTTGAAGCGGGCGATCAGGTCGAAGATACGCAAGGTGCCGTCAGTCTGATTTCCCTGCTGGTCAAGTTTGTCGCCGGGAACGGAAGCGAATGAAGCGATTTGCCCTGATTGCAGCGTTGCTGGTCGCGACGGGGGCCACGGCCCAGCAAAAAGCCCAATCCGGTCCTGGCGCAATGCTGCGTGGTCTGGACAAGGTCAGCGGTCAGACCGTCGATGTCGAAATGCGGAATGGTCAGACACTGCCGGTTTTTGGGTTGGATGTGGCCTTGGGCGATTGTCGCTATCCAGCGGACAACCCGACCGGTGATGCGTTTGCCTATCTGACGATCTGGGAAAAAGGCAGGACAGATCAACTGTTTGACGGCTGGATGATTGCCACGTCGCCAGCATTGAACGCGCTGGACCATGCGCGTTATGACGTCTGGGTGATGCGCTGTATCACTGCATCGGGCGACTGAGGCACTGCTGCCACGAAATCTGCACTGGCATTGATCGCCTCTTCAAGCGTGTTCCGATATTGCGTGCGCGGAATCTCGATCGCTCCCAGAGACGCCAGATGAGCGGTCAGAAACTGGGTGTCAAACAAGCGAAACCCGGTTTGGCGCAAGCGATCCACGAGATAGGCCAGCGCTATTTTCGAGGCATCCTTTCGGCGGGAAAACATGCTTTCGCCGAAAAACGCCGCACCCAGTGTAACGCCATAAACGCCGCCGACCAGTGCGTCCTCATCCCAGACCTCCAGCGAATGGGCTCGGCCCGCGAGGTGGAGTTGTTGATAAAGGTGGCGCAATTCTGCATTGATCCAGGTGTCTGCCCGATCAGCGCAGCCATCGACCACTCCGGCAAAATCGCGGTTGATGCTGATGGAAAAGCCGGACTTTCGAATGCGGCGTGCGAGGCTGCGCGAGATATGAAAGCCATCTAACGGAAAAACGCCACGAAACTTGGGATCGACCCAGAACAGTTCCGGGTCATCGCGGTGTTCGGCCATCGGGAAAATTCCAATGGAATAGCCGTGTAGCAAAAGTTCAGGGGTCAGGCTCATGCGCGATACCCGGGGACCAGAGCGCAAGCGCCCTGTGGTCCTGTGGTTTTATTGGGCCATATTCGCCGCAAGCCAGTGTTCCAGCCAGTGAATGTTGTAATCACCGTTGTGGATTTCCGGCTCTTGCAGCAACGCATGGAACAGCGGCACGGTTGTATCGATACCGTCCACGATCAGTTCGCCCAATGCGCGATCTAGTCGTGCCAACGCCTCGGCCCGGTCGCGGCCATGTACGATCAACTTGGCAATCAGCGAGTCGTAATATGGTGGAATCGAATACCCATCATACAGCGCCGAATCCATCCGCACACCCAGACCGCCGGGGGCATGAAAGGCCGAGATCCTACCCGGGCAGGGTGAGAAGTTCGGCAGCTTTTCTGCATTGATCCGGACCTCGATGGCGTGGCCGTTGATCACAAGATCGTCCTGACCAAACGACATCGGTTCGCCAGCTGCGACGAGAATTTGTTCGCGCACCAGATCGACGCCAAAGATGCCTTCGGTCACCGGGTGTTCTACCTGCAGGCGGGTGTTCATCTCGATGAAGTAGAACTCGCCGTTCTCATACAAGAACTCGATGGTTCCGGCGCCAATATAGTTGATCTTGGCCACGGCGTCCGCGCAGACTTTACCGATCTTGGCGCGCTCTTCCGGGCTGATGCTGGGGCCGGGTGCCTCTTCAAACACCTTCTGGTGGCGGCGCTGCAGCGAGCAGTCGCGTTCGCCCAGATGCACAGCCTTGCCCTTGCCGTCTCCAAAGACCTGGATCTCGATATGGCGGGGCGTGGTCAAGTATTTCTCGATATAGACCTCGTCATTGCCAAAGGCGGCTTTGCCCTCGGCACGTGCGGTCATAAATGCGCTTTCCATCTCATCCGCGTTCATCGCGACTTTCATACCGCGACCGCCGCCGCCAGCGGTGGCTTTGATGATGACGGGATAACCAAATTCCTCGCCGATTTTCTTAGCGGTTTCCAGATCTGGCACGCCGCCGTCCGAACCCGGAACGCAAGGCACACCCAGCGCTTTCATCGTGTCCTTGGCGGTGATCTTGTCGCCCATGACGCGGATGTGCTCGGCGGTGGGGCCGATAAAGGTGATGTCGTGATCTTCGACGATCTGCACGAATTCGGCATTCTCGGACAGGAAACCATAGCCGGGGTGGATCGCCTGCGCGCCAGTGATTTCACAGGCCGAGATGATCGCGGGCACCGACAAGTAGCTTTGCGGGCTGGGCGGAGGGCCGATGCAGACGGATTCGTCCGCCATGCGCACATGCATCGCGTCGCTATCGGCGGTGGAGTGGACGGCGACCGTCTTAATCCCCATCTCGCGGGCAGCGCGGATGACCCGCAGGGCGATCTCGCCTCGGTTGGCAATCAGGATCTTGTCGAACATGGGACCGCCTTACTCAACGATGACCAGAGGGGTGCCGAATTCCACCGCATCACCGTCACCGACCAGAATGCGTTTGATGGTTCCGGATTTGGGCGCGTGAATGTGGTTCATGGTTTTCATCGCTTCGACGATCAGCAGAGTATCGCCTTCGGACACCGATGCGCCGACACTGATGAAGGAAGGTGCGCCCGGTTCGGGCTGCATATAAACGGTCCCTACCATGGGCGAGGTGACAGCGCCCGGGTGGCTGGCCGGATCTTCCTGTGCCGCGGGGGCTTCGACAGATGCAGCGGCTGCTGCTACGGGTGCTGGTGCCGCTGCCGGTACGGCCATCTGAACAGGGGCGGGCGCGACCTGCGACATACGGCTGACGCGGACATTCAAACTGTCGTCATCACCATATTCGCGCATGACTTCCAGTTCGGTCAGGTCATTTTCGCGCAGCAGTTCGGCCAGTGCCTTGATGAATGCCACGTCCGCTTCGTGTTTGGTATCTGTCATGAGTGTCCTCGACGGTTCCCCTTTGGCCCGTCTGTTCTCGCGGGCTTTGGTCTGATTACGCAGCGTTATAAGCTATGCGGACGGTCATGAAAAGCGCAGTCTCGGCATGTCAGATGGGGGTTTTGCCCAATATTTCGAGGGGAAACGGATTAAAGTGGCATGCCAGAGAGTTTTGCCACAAGTTCCGGTAGTTTGCGCGCGCCGAACTTCTCTAGCAAACGGGCGCGGTAAGCCTCGATTGTGCGATAGCTCAGCCCCAACTCGACGCCGATTTCCTTGGCGGACAGACCACGGCAGGACATGATTGCAACTTCGCGTTCGCGGGTTGTCAGTTCGACCAGCGGGCGGTCTTCGGAGATATCAGAAAAGCTCCAGATGCCATGGCGAAACGGGTCGTCCGGCGTCAGGGATCGTCCGCGTGCACGGCACCAAAATAGGTCACCGTCGCGACGGCGCATAACCCGTTCGTCGGTATAATATCCTGTGTCCTGCATCGCTTTCAGGCCGCGCAGTCCGATCCTCTCCCAGTCCGCGACCGACGGGTAGAGGTGCAGCAGAGGCATATTACGATACTCTGCCTCCTCGCCGCCAAAGGTGCGGGCAAATTGCAGATTGCAACGTCGGATGATGCGGTTTTCCAACTCGACCAATCCGATGGGGGCATATTCGAAAGCTGGATCGCTCATCCGGCTATCGTGCAAGGAATTCGGGGAAATTAGAAGAGGGTGGATGCAGATTTGGCAGATTGGGCACCGATTGCTGGGGTGGAATGTAAGGGCCATCCGCAATCGCAGTTGTGAATGCTGTAAATGGGCTATGAAAATCGGCCTTTAAGCTTTAGAAATTTAATGGGAGTTTTGAAAAGAATGGATCGAATTGGGTGATGTAACATGCGCGACACGCTGACGGGTAGCCGCATTCGCGAGCGACGCCAAATCTCAGGTCTGCGGCAGGCCGAGCTTGCGCGTCAAGTTGGGATCTCGGCGTCTTACTTGAATTTGATCGAACACAATCGCCGCCGGATCGGGGGCAAGCTGCTGGTGGATATCGCCAACGCGCTGTCTGTTGAGCCTTCGCTGCTCACCCAAGGGATTGAGGCTACGCTGATTTCGGCGCTGCGCGAGGCTGCTGCAGATGCGGTTGGACAGCAGGCCGAAGTGGACGCGCTTGAAGAGTTCGCAGGCCGGTTTCCCGGGTGGGCCGGAGTTCTGGCGCAGATGCATCGCCGGGTCGTCTCGCTTGAGCGCACGGTTGAAACCCTGTCCGATCGGCTGACGCATGATCCACATCTTGCCGCGTCGATGCACGAGGTGCTGTCCACGGCCGCTGCCATTCGTTCAACGGCAGGGATTCTGGCCGACACGCAGGAAATCGAACCCGAGTGGCGCGATCGGTTCCACCGCAACCTGCACCAGGATGCTGAACGGCTGGCCGACAGTTCCAAGTCTCTGGTGGCATATTTGGATGATTCTGACGCGGCCGACGACCGTCGCGGTGTGCCCTCGGAGGATGCTGAGGCTTTTTTTCAAGCCAACAGCCACCATTTCCCGCAAATCGAAGCAGGCGGAAGCGGCGCGGACATTGACCTGAGCGCGATTGAATCGGCGGCAGCGCGGACTGTGACCAAGGGATATCTGGAGACCTACGCCGCAGATGTCAGAGCCATGCCCCTGGACGACGTGCAGAAGGCTCTGACCGAGGCCGAGCCTGATCCGCTGGCTCTGGCGGCACGGTTTTCAGTAGATATCCCGACAGTCCTGCGGCGGCTGGCTACATTGCCCGAAGGATATCTGGGGCGGCCCACCGGGCTGGTGGTCTGTGACGCGTCCGGCAGTATCCTGTTCAGTAAATCCGTGCCGGGTTTCGCCATGCCACGCTTTGGCGAAGCCTGTCCGTTCTGGCCCATCTTTCAGGCGCTGAACAGACCATTGGTTCCGATCCGCAAACGTGTTGTGCAATTGGGGCGAACGGCGGCCGAGTTCGACTGCTATGCCTACGCGTGGCCGCAGGCGGTTTCAGGATATGACGATGCGCCGGCCTATCATTCAGTCATGCTTGTCCGAGCGGTGGAAGAGGGGGCTCCGAGCGCGCAATCCGTGACCCGGGTCGGCCCAAGCTGCCGGGTTTGCCCGAATGACGCCTGTGCATCGCGCCGCGAGCCGTCGATTTTGAGCGAAGGTTTTTGACAGTTTCCTGACAGAAGGCTTAAGCTGACGCCGACAGGTTCACGGACAGAACCTGTCATGGGGAGGAATGGAACATATGAGCCGTAAGGTTCTGTTAATTGAGGATGAGCCCAACATCGCTGAGGCCATTCGATTTTTGCTGACCCGCGAGGGATGGCAGGTTGAAACGCACGCAGAAGGGTCGGATGCGATAGAAGTCATTCAGGGCGCAAACCCTGATCTGGTCATTCTGGACGTTATGCTGCCCGGCAAAAGCGGGATGGAGATTTTGCGCAACCTGCGCGAGCTTGAGGGCATGCAGCATTTGCCCGTTTTGATGCTGACCGCGCGCGGGCAATCGCGCGACCGGGAAATGGCTGAAAATGCCGGGGTCAGCCGCTTTATGACCAAACCGTTTTCCAACGCCGAAGTGCTGACAGCGGTGCGAGACCTGCACGCGCAGGCAACACGGTCATGAACTCGGGCGAAGATCGTAAATCCCAAGGGGTCCGGCCTTCGCTATTTCTCGAGCGTCAGAGTTATCGCCGCCGCAGGTTGATGGATGCCGCGCGTCTTTTGCCCATTCTGGGGGCGGCTCTTGTTGCCATTCCGCTGCTCTGGCCCAGCAAGGGCGCATCGGAAGATGGTGTGCCGCTATCTTCGGCAATTCTGTATATCTTCACGTGCTGGGCTTTGCTGATCCTAATCAGTCTGATCTTTGGATTTGCAGCTAGACGAATGGTTGTAAGTGATGATGCCGAGGCAGAGTCGGATTGATGGCCACACTAAACGTTCTGATCCTGGTTTGCCTCGGCTATGTCGTTCTGTTGTTCGGGGTGGCTTTTGCCGCTGACCGGATGGCGGCCGCTGGCCGAGGGGCGTGGTTGCGGTCTCCGCTAGTCTATACCTTGTCGCTGTCGATCTATTGCACGGCCTGGACCTTTTATGGCGCGGTCGGAAATGCTGCGCGGTCCGGGTTGGAGTTTGTCACGATCTACATTGGGCCGACGCTGGTGATGCTCAGCTGGTGGTGGGGGTTGCGCAAGCTCGTGCGGGTCGGACGCACTCAGCGGGTAACATCCATCGCAGACCTGATTTCGTCGCGATACGGTAAATCCAACACGCTGGCTATTTGCGTGACCATTCTGGCCGTTTTGGGTGGAACGCCTTACATCGCGTTGCAGCTGCAATCCATTACACTGTCTTTTTCCATATTTGCCGAGGCTGATCCCTCGGGCCTCTACCGAGAAGGTTCCAGTGTGTTTTGGGTAGCTGCGGGCCTGGCGGTGTTTGCAATCCTGTTCGGCACCCGAAATCTGGACGCGAATGAGCGTCATCACGGCGTGGTCACCGCCATTGCGTTGGAATCGGTCGTCAAACTGTTCGCTTTGCTTGCGGTTGGTGTCTTCGTTGTTTGGGGCGTTGCGGGTGGGATTGGCCCGATGATGGATCGCATCGACGCCTCGGAGATCGGGCAATGGAATGTGGATGCCGGGCGCTGGACGACCTTCATTTTCCTCTCGGCCGCCGCTTTCATCTGCTTGCCACGGATGTTTCAGGTGATGGTGGTAGAGAACGCGGACGAGGGGCACCTAAGAACCGCTGCCTGGGCTTTCCCGTTATATCTGCTGTTGATGAGCCTATTTGTCGTGCCCATCGCCGTCGTGGGTCTGGATTTGATGCCCGAAGGCTCGAACCCCGACCTGTTCGTGCTGACAGTGCCCTTGTCGCAGGGCAACGACTGGCTGGCGATGCTGTCGTTTATTGGCGGCTTTTCCTCGGCCACGTCCATGGTCATCGTGACGGCAATGGCGCTGTCGACCATGGTGTCGAACCATCTGGTCATGCCGATCTGGCTGAGCACGCAAGGGGGCGCGGGTTCGGTCTCAGGCGACGTGCGTAACGTGGTGCTGATGGCGCGGCGCGTGTCCATCGCGGTCATCATGGCGCTGGGTTACTATTACTACCGCTTGTCGGGCGGTGGGGCTGCACTGGCGTCGATCGGGCTGGTGGCCTTCGCGGGCATTTCCCAGATCCTGCCAGCGCTGGTTGGAGGGTTGTTCTGGCGCGGGGCCACGCGAACCGGGGCGTTGGTTGGTCTGACGGTTGGGTTCGTGTTGTGGATTTATACTTTGTTATTGCCGGGGATGGGGGGGGCAATAATGCCCGACTCGGTGTTGCAGAACGGCCCCTTCGGATGGGGCTGGCTGCGTCCACGGGCCCTGTTCGGGATCGAAGGAATGGACCCCATGGTCCACTCGGTCATGTGGTCTTTGGCATTGAATACGGTAGCGTTCTGCGCTGCGTCCTTGCTGAGTTTCCCAAGCCCGTTGGAGCGTCTGCAGGGCGCGCAGTTCGTCAATGTTTTTGACCACTCGGTCTCACCGGCTGGCTGGACTGGCTCGGTGGCGCAAAGCGAAGACCTGATGATCATGACACAGCGCATTTTGGGCTCTGGCCCGGCGCAGGAGTTCTTTCAGCACGAGGCCGAAGCACAGGGTGGACGGACAAGCCTGCCGGAACCCACGCCGGGATTTTTGGAAAGACTGGAACGTGAACTGAGCGGCTCGGTCGGCGCGGCCACCGCCCATGCGATGATCGGGCAGATTGTCGGTGGATCGTCCGTTTCGGTTGAGGACTTGCTTGCGGTGGCTGACGAGTCGGCGGAACTGTTGGAGTATTCCAGCCAGCTTGAGGCCAAATCCGCCGAGCTCAGCCGAACCGCGCGCCAACTGCGTGAGGCGAATACCAAGCTGACGCAGATCTCCGAACAAAAAGACGGTTTCCTCAGTCAGGTCAGCCATGAACTTCGGACGCCGATGACCTCAATCCGGGCCTTTTCCGAGATCATGCGCGATACGGATGGTCTGAGTGCCGAAGAGCAAACGCGCTATGCCGCGATCATCCATGATGAGGCCTTGCGGCTGACGCGCCTGCTGGACGATTTGCTGGACCTGAGCGTTCTGGAAAGCGGTCGTGTGAGCCTGAATATGGGTGGGGATACCCTTGGTTCGATCCTGGATCGGGCGGTCTCAAGCGCATTGGCGGGGTCGCATCCAAAACTAAGGATTCGCCGCGCGCGACCGTCCGAGCGTATTCCGCTGAACACTGATCTTGATCGGTTGGGGCAGGTTTTTATCAATCTGATTTCGAACGCGCAGAAATACTGCGACGCGGATGAACCCGTTCTGACCATTTCGGCCCATGATGTCGGGGGCCAGCTCGTCATTGATTTCACCGATAACGGCAGTGGCATCCCACCCGAAGCGCAGTCGATGGTGTTCGAAAAGTTTGCCCGTGTCGGTGGGGACAAGGCGGGTGGCGCTGGGCTGGGGCTGGCGATCTGTCGCGAGATCATGCAGCGTCTGGGCGGCGAGATCAGTTATCTTCCCGGCCAGGGCGGTGCGGCCTTTCGCGTCCGCCTTCCGCTGGCGCACCGGCAAGCTGCGCAATGATACGAGCATAAAGACATTGGTAACCCGCCTCGGGTTAGACCGGATACCAGGTTCAGAAACTCAAATCGGTATCGGGCATGACGCAGTCTGTCAGCACAGCTTTGGCGCGCAAACTTTCAGCAGGACAAGAGGAGCAAGGTGAAAAGCCGCGTTCCATTCTTCGTGCCCTGCGATTGGCCTTTGCGCGAACGGCAGGGGATCGGTTCCAGCTGCCGTTATCGGTGATCGGGGCAAAGCAGTCTCTCAAAGCTCAGGACACGCTGGCCGAGGTGGTTGACGCGGACTGGATGCTGCTGCGCCTGGGCAACGCGGACGGGATGTCCGCTGCGATTTGCGCGGATATGGGGGTCGTGTCAGCGATCGTGCAAGTGCAGACAATTGGTGAAGTTATGCCGAACCCGCCAACCGCACGAGAATACACAGATACGGATGCAGCAATGGTGGCTCTGCTGGTCGAAGACGCTTTGACCAGGGCCGTCGCGCTGGTCGATACAGCCGCCGATCAATCCAGTCTTACCGGTTATGAATTCCGGGCGCGGATGGCGGATCTGCGTTCATTGTCGCTGGCTATGGTCGAAGACGCATATCGCGTGTTTGACCTGACGGTAGAACTTGGCGGTGGGCTGCGACAGGGCCAGATCACAGTTCTGTTGCCCGATACACCGTCAGAGCAGGGGGCCGATGATGAAATTCAAGTTGCTGCCGGCCCGAAGCTTGAGCAAGCGTCGGGGGTTGTCCGGGCCGAATTGAATACGGTGATCGGCAGGATGTCAGTGCCATTGGCAACCCTGTCCGGGCTGTCAGTTGGGGACGTTCTACCGTTGACCGGATCACGGCTAGATCGTGCGGAAATCCTGACAATTGGTCGAACGCGGGCTGCAATTGGACGTTTGGGACAATGCGGAGGGATGCGCGCAGTACGGTTGAACGAATGTGCTTCGGCTGCGGCGTTGGAGCAAGCTGAAATGCCCGAGTTTCTGGAAGCGCAAAGCAACGCGCCAGGGCCGGAGGCTCTGAAGGATCCGATGCCAATCGATCCCACACATGAGATCGTGCCTATAGATGCTGTGGCATTGAACGAATTGGAGGGCGATCTAGGCTTTGGCAGCCCGGATCAGATGGCGGCCGAAATTTCGCAACTGGCAGGTCTGACGGGATTGGACGACATTGCTGACCCAACCTAACCTAATTGCCAAAGGTCCTTAGCCGTCAGAACCGCGCATATGCTCAAGCGCGGGGCGCAGGTTGTCCAGCATATAACCGGCTTTGGTTGTGGCCTCGAGGATCTCATCCGCGCTCATGTGGTCGCACTGACCCAAAGCCCAAACCACCGAGCAGCGGGTACCCGATGCGCAATAGGCCAAAACGGGGCCAGAGCAGCTTTCAGCCAATTCTCGTTGCAGGGCAACATTGCCGGGCGTCATGGTCTGGTGGGTCAGTTCCAGAACCTCATATTCCATCCCGGCTGCCCGGACGGCCTGTCCGATTGCATCTGACTGCATGGTTGGTGGAACTTCCGTATTGGGACGGTTGCAGATGACCTTAACGAAACCTGCTGCGGCGATGGCTGGGACGTCCTCGACCGTGATTTGGGGCGAGACGGCATAGCGGGGGGTTATTGGTCGAATCTCCATGGCAATTGCTTAGGCCGCGTTTGCGGATCTGTCCAGTTGTGCACCAAACCCGGGCGCCGCAAACATTCCTGTGATCATCGCAGCCAGAAACACGAGGCCGCCAAGGCCGCCAAAGGTTATGGACGCGATGGCAGGTCCAGGACAAAGCCCGGACAAGCCCCAGCCAATGCCAAACATCACGGAACCGATAATCAGGCGGCGGTCCAACTCGGGCGGGCTCATCTTAGGAAATTGACCACCGGTCAGCGGCCTGCGGTGGGCCGTCATTCTCCACGCGATGAGCATCGGCAGGATCGCGCCGCCCATCACAAATGCCAGGGTGGGATCCCAGTTTCCGAACACATCCAACCACCCCTGAACCTTGGTGGTATCGGTCATGCCCGAGATCAAAAGGCCGGCACCAAACAGAGATCCAGCCAGCATTGATACGAGAACCCGCATCAAATCAGCCCCCATACATGGCGCATCAGGGCAATTGTTGCCCCACCTGCGCCGATATAGATCAACGTCGCGATGATGCCCCTGACGGAGAATCGAGAAATACCGCATACCCCGTGCCCCGAGGTGCATCCATTGGCGATGCGCGTTCCTGCGCCAACCAAAACGCCGGCGATGACGATCACTGCGAAATTGTCGGTCAGATGGGTCATGGGCGCAGAAGAGAGTAGGGGGCTCAAAATAAACGGCGTCGCTACGACGCCTGCGATGAAGCTTAAGCGTTCCAAGGCGCGGTCACTGCCATCAACCAGCCCGCCCAGAATCCCGCTGGCACCCATGATGCGCCCGTTGCCCAAAAGGTAGACTGCAGCGCCCAGCCCGATCAGCAAGCCACCGGCAAGCCCCCAAATCCATTCAATGTACATTTGTTATCCTCAGTTCGCCCGACGGGTCTGCGTCACAACTTGTTGATCGGAACCTTCAGGAATACGTCACCCTGTTCATCCGCAGGCGGCATCTGTCCGGCCCGCATATTGACCTGCAGGGACGGCAGGATCAGGCGCGGCATGGGCAGGGTCGCATCGCGGGCATCACGCATCTCGACAAATTCCTCGATTGATTTGCCTTGTCCGATATGGACGTTCAGGGCTTTTTGCTCTCCGACAGTGGTCTCCCAGGCAAATTCATCACGCCCCGGAGCTTTGTAGTCATGGCCAACAAAGATGCGCGTCTCATCCGGCAGGGCCAGGATCTTCTGGATCGACTCGAACAGCATTTCCGAAGACCCACCGGGAAAATCGCATCGCGCGGTGCCGAAATCCGGCATGAACAGCGTGTCACCGACAAATGCCGCGTCTCCGATCACATATGTCATGCAGGCGGGCGTATGGCCGGGCGTGTGGAAAACATCGCCACGCATCTGCCCAACATGGAAACTGTCGCCATCGCGGAACAAAGCATCGAACTGACTGCCGTCGCGCTGAAACTCAGTCCCTTCATTGAAGATTTTCCCGAAGGTTTCCTGGATCGTTACGATCTGTTCACCGATACCGATCTTTCCGCCCAGTTCCTGTTGCAGATAGGGTGCCGCCGAAAGGTGGTCGGCATGCACATGGCTTTCCAGAATCCACTCGACCCTTAGCTCATTGTCGCGAACATAAGCGACGATCTGATCCGCCGAGTCGGTCTTCGTTCGGCCCGAGGCGTGATCGAAGTCCAGAACGCTGTCGACGATTGCGCAGGCCGTCCCTTCGGGTTCCTGCACAAGGTATGAGACCGTATTGGTTTCAGGGTCGAAAAACGCTTTCACAATTGGTGTCATCTGGCTCTCCGTCAGCGCGCAGTTTATCATATATGTTTTTCAGAATATGATGCAACCGGCATTCTTTGATTTGATGCGTGTCAAGGCAAGTTAATCCAAATCCGATTAGAATTTAATCATTCTGCCTTAGGTTGCCGATACCGGGTGGGCGACAGGCAGTTTTCCGCGCGTTTGTTCGCCAGGATAACCAGGTCTTAAAACCGTTACCTATATCGGCGACAGTGATAGAAATTGGGAGGAATAAAATGTCTGCAAAAAGTTTGTATTCCGAAGCCGAACATCTGGAGCAAAAGCTGCAGAATGCCTGTTTTGAGACCCGGCTTGCGCTTCAGCCCAGTGTAACCAAAGTGATTGATCGGATGCGTCAGGAAGGCATGCACGTGCCATCGCGCCTGCGTCACCTGGATGCGGCTTTGTGCGAAGATGCCATAGAGGCGCAGTTCGACAATATGCCGGTCTGAGGCGAAGTATCAGCCGAACGAGATTCCCAAGATCACCAGCATCAGGCCAATCACAGAAAGAAAAAGCGAAGCCAGATTCCACGGCAGAACGCTTTGAACAGCGGCGCGCAATTCATCGTCCGACAGGCCGGATTTGCGCGCTTTCATCACACGCAAGATACACCAAACCAGACCCAGCAGGCCAGCTAGTGACAGGGCGGCACCGCCCCAGGTGATGAATTCGAACATGGTTCCCCACATTTTTCCGCAAATCCTGTTTGCGCTTAGCGGATCGACCGACCGCGCACAAGCCCATCGAGGATTGGATGCTTGCAGCCCACGCGGCGGCAATGTATCCGGCTAACTGCCGTTGCTAATGCATCAGATCGCAGCCTTTTGGAGAGATGAATATGGAAGACGTGACCGAAGATCAGGCCGCCGCCAACTACCGTGTGACAGCGGGCGAGCTGCGTCAGTTCGTGGAACGGATCGAACGCCTGGATGCCGAAAAAAAAGATCTGGCGGAGCAGCAGAAAGAGGTCATGGCCGAAGCCAAAGCCCGCGGTTACGACACAAAAGTGATGCGCAAGGTCATCGCGCTGCGCAAACGCGACAAGGACGATATCGCCGAAGAAGAGGCGGTACTTGAAATGTATAAGGAAGCGTTGGGCATGTGAGCCGGGCCTGGGGTTAGGGTTTCAGGACCTTCACCCCGGCCATCGTTTCCAACTTGGTCAGATCCTGCTCGTACAGTTCGGAAAATGCGTCGATGATCTCATCGCTCCAGCCGGGCAGGTCCAGTTCTTCCTCCATTTTGTCCGGCTGAGCATAGTTTGCCAGAATGTCTGCAAGAACGTCTCGGGTCTCAGCCTGTGAAAGCGTCGAAACCTGGTCCAAAATCGCCTGCGCTTGTGACTGACCTTCTTCGGTCAGCAGCGAGATCAGCAGGTCATACTCATCTTTGATCGTAGCGTCCGCAGCAAGCCCGCCGACGCTGCGCACAACGTCCCCCCACAGCAGCGGGATGTCCTCATTGCACCACAGGGTGATCTGTACTGCAGGGGCAAAGTCGCGAACATTTTCGATCATCTCAACCCAGCTGAGGTGACTTAGATCATTGTTGCGGATTACGTCTTCGCGCGCCTGTTCCGGTAATGACATCAGGTGTTTTGGGATAAAACTACCGGGGTTCCTGAGCGCCAGATACAATTCCAACTGACAATCGCTAAAGGACTCTTCCAGAACAGATAAGCGTTTGCCCGCGGAAGGATAGAATTGCCCACCGGCAAGAACCAAGTCTTTCTCGCCAATGAATTCGGCACTGGTGAAAATGGCGCGCCTTGCCTCTGGGTGGATTGGAAGATTGCCCCGCATACTTTCAATCTCATCCGGCAATGGAGGGCGCGTATTCAAGGCCTGAAATGCGGGTTTGAACACTTGCCGGTAACGACGAGGACCAAAGAAAGTCGCACCATTTCGGGCCAGTACGTCTCCATTAGCTTGCAACGACCTGAGCAGTCGCCCTTCATCGGTAAAAGCCGCGCCTGCGTGGATTGCAACCTGCATGTTTGGTTCTTGTCCTTGCATTCCTGACCCTGCCTGTCGAATTACAGGCTGTGCTATGGACAGTCAAATCCACACACCCCCTTGAAGGTGATCGGTCGCATCACAAGGAAAATCCAAAATCCCTAAGTTTGGATGAAAATTGAGGCTTGCAGTCCGTTAAAAGAGAAAGTAATCGACACCCAGCGCCCCTATAGCTCAGCTGGTAGAGCAACTGATTTGTAATCAGTAGGTCCGCGGTTCGAGTCCGTGTGGGGGCACCACTATCATCACCTCAGAGCCTTTATTCCCTTATTTCATTGGGTTATCAGCCCGAAAATTAGGACACAAATGAGGGCGCCTTTAATACGCAGAGGTGAGAACATGGTGAATCACAAGCTGAAGCATCTGGACAGTTTGCGTGGCGGGAAGACCCTGCGGTATCGTCGCCGTTGGCCCAAGGACATCGCTGATCAAATGGACAGCGCTAAAAGCAGCCGTTCGATGCGAAGTGCTTCAAAGATCGGTTTGCGGAAGAAGCCGTTGGATTGGATCGCCTGCTTGATTTTGCTTTCTCAGATTGGAAGGCCAGCTTTTAGCCATCCATCCCGCCATTGCTCCGAGCATTCGGGAACGCTGAATATGGGGAGTTTCGTTTGTTCTTTAATGTCGAGATCTGGACGAAGTTCCTGCAGTTCAGATACCGCAGCCGTTGCTGACTCAAGGTCTCCGTTTTGAGCCAAGGATGCGATGAGCATGAGATGCGTAATCACGAATTTCGCCCTAATGGCCAAGGCGTTTCGATTGGCCTCTACAGCTTCGGCGTAGCGCCCAAGTTGGAAAAATGCGGAGGCTTGCCCGACATAGGCTGCGTGCCGCATCGGATCTTTTGGGCTGAGATTGATCGAGTGTGTCGCGTGTTCCAGGGCTTCTTCGGGTCTGTCGAGAAAATTCAGGTTTATGCCAGCGAGCATGTGAACGGTCGCAGCATTTGGATTTTCGGCTAGTGCTTGTTTGAAAACTGCGCGAGCTCGCGGCAAGTCTTGTGCAAGCATAGAGATCGAGTGTGCGGCGTAAGCCAACGCAATTCCATCCGCTCGATCACTTAACAATACACGTTCTGCTGCGGCTACGGCGGCCTTCGGCCCTTCGTCAATCGGTTTCAGCCCTTGCACCATCCTTTGAATATGCAGCCACGCAAGCAATCCAGCTGCCGACGAATAGTCAGGATCGCGCTCTAACGCCAGACGTGTAAGGCGAATGGCCTCACGGTTGTCTTGGTCGGTCAGCAGGTGAAAATGTGACTGAGCCTGGAGGTAAAGTTCATACGCGTCGAGGTTTTCTGTCGGTTTCGCCCGAGCGCGAACCGTCTCGGCATGGCGAACGGACGGTTCGATTGCCGTGACAACGTCCTGTGTGACCTGATCTTGAAGGTCAAAAACATCGTCCAGCATCCCATCGAAACGATCGGCCCAAATATGGCTGCCATTCTCTGCATCAATTAACTGTCCTGTTATCCGCAGACGCTGGCCTGCGCGCCTCACAGACCCTTCAAGCACATATCTCACGCCGAGCGCCTGCCCAACTTCGCGAATGTCAGTGCTCTTTCCTTTGAATGTAAAAGACGAGTTTCGCGCCACGACCATCAACCAACGAAACCGAGACAACTCTGTTATGATGTCCTCGGTAATTCCATCGGCGAAAAACTCTTGTTCAGTGTCGCCCGACATATTGTCAAACGGCAGCACAGCAATACCGGGTTTCTCCGATTTGACAGTTGGACTTGTAGCCGCCGAACCGACGGGCCACTGCCACACGCCAACGGGGCGGGCAATGTTCTTCAGTTCGGCGTGCTGGCCGCCAGAGAACGAGGCGGCAGCATTCCTGTCTAGGCTGTTATGTGCGGTGTCTGAAATCAATATTTGCCCGGGTTCCGCTAATGCCTCGAGACGGGCAGCTATGTTGATACCGTCACCGAATATGTCATCGCCTTCCGAAACGACTTCCCCGGTATGTATGCCGATGCGGATTTGGATTTCCTGCGGTCGCTCAGCAACCTGAACAGCAATCGCGCATTCTGTCGCGGCTGATGCGGAGCGAAACTCAACAATCCATCCGTCGCCCATGCTTTTGATCAGTCGCCCATCATGTGCCGCCAAAGCGGGTATTAGATGATCCTCACGGAAAGCCTTGAGCGCTTTGAGTGTGCCGTCCCTATCCTGATCCATCAACGCCGAGTATCCGGCGACATCAGCCGCCAGCACCGCAGCAAGCCTCTTTTCCATGTTTTTCTCTCCCCGCTTGTTGGAAACTAGCTTGTAGAGAGAGCAATGTCAGCCCGGTAGTCAGAGCAAAGGGGTACCATCAAGAAAACGCGACCGCTTTAGGCTCGGAGCAGCCGTTCGCTGCAGTCTGCCTGAACGTCTGCTTTGCTGCCAGTGAGCAGATTTCGTATTAATAGGTCCAGAGCCTAAGGCACGGATTGCACAACCCGCAGGTCATTTTTGTCGGTTAAGGGGGACTTTTGGCTATGACGTGAGTGACGTTAGACACCCATTCCCCCCACGCTGTAGCAGTAAGCAAGCGCTCGCCGGTATTTAGATGCCCCTGAAGGGTCGCTTAGAAAGATACTTGATATCAAATACTTATAAAATTCCTCCCGCGCGAGATAGGCGTCTGTCAGTACACGCGGCAGCTCTGTCCGCGGGGGGACGCTCATGCCGAGCGCAGCGAATGACCGCAACAAGCCCAAAGCGGTAACTTATCCCCGGCGAAAGACCTTACTCGGCGGCTGAGACGTCAGGAATGGTGGCTGTGACTATTTCCGAAGCTTCAATCCTATAGATTGAAGGCGCGAGTACGCTCTGACTTTGACGAATGAAAATTTGACCTGTAACCCAAACAGGGTCCGTCGTTATGTCGACGCCTGCTGGATACTCAACAGAAATAACTTGATCGGGAGGGGGAGGAGTTGGATGACGGCACTTTTGAGACAACAGGGGAGTTAACAAAAAGCTTGTCACATCGTTGAATTCGAACTCAAAGGGATGAGCATAACCTGCAATGAGAACTTGATTGCCTTCCAATTCAGAGTTACCGGGAACACACTCGGCAATCTGCATCGATAGCATGTGATCACTCAAGTCTCTCGGCAAACAATTTGGATTTGACAGGTAGCCTTCCAAGAATTCAGAGCACTCAGCAAGGCGACCTTCTCGAAGATCAGACCACGAAATCTCCCGTGGTTCAGAGACTGCCTCCAAACCGGTTAGAGAAACCAAAAAGACCGGGCAGACCAGTAGTCTAATTGTCATTCTGACCGTGAGAAACAGTAAGTGGGCTTTTGTAATCCGGTTCGGTCAGTCCCAGTTTTCGCATCGCAATGCCTGTCAGGCATTCCCTGATAGTTCGGTTGGCATTCAAGGCTGAAACGTAGGTTGGGTCCATTAACGGAGCAAGTTCAACAATTTCGAACCCAATCACATTTGACTCAGCACAAAGACGACGAATTATCGGAAAAATCTCACGAGGCATTAATCCGCCAGGCTCGGGCGTTCCCGTTCCAGGAACGAAAGCTGGGTCGAACGTGTCGATGTCAAAAGAGATATAAATATACTCCGGCCCATCATTCGCCTCGGCAATGACGTCTTCCATAACCGCGTCCCAGCCGCGATGCTCGATCTCAGCCATGGTGTGATAGCGGAACCCGTTCATACGCATCCATTCAAATGCTTTTTCGTCTGGGTAGTATCCGCGCAACGCCACTTGAATGAAGTTTTTGCCCTCAACCATATCCTCTTCGATCAATCGGAAAACTGGCATGCCATGGTTGATTAGGTGCCCAAGGCCATATTTTCCTGCATCATAATGGGCGTCGAAGTGAACAACACCCACGTTACCCTTTCCGTAAACGTCGGTCATCGCGGCAACATTTGGGTACATCAGTGAATGATCACCACCCACTATAAAGGGTATCACATGGCTGCCGTTTGCGTGTTGCACTGCCGCTGCCTCACCAACAAAAGATCGAACTGCATGAATTGTACGCTCTGTGCTCATCATATCGTTCGGGGCATTTCCGTAGTCGACAACGGTCATGTCCTGCAGCGGGTCCACCATGACATGCATATGTGGTTGCCGCGCCCCATAGCCAAGATAAATTGATGAGTTGCGCACAGCGTTCGGCCCGCGTGAGGCACCGCGTGCGCCACCGCCCATATCCGTAAATGCACCCAAAATAGCGACGTCCACTTCAGCAGCAGCGAGATCGCCCGGCGTGAAAGCCAAAGGTTGGTGTAAAAACGTCGGAAGCTGCATGTAGCCTTGACCATAGAAGCGCTGAGGGTCAACAATTCCCGGCTCTCTTCCTTCGCGCAAACCTTCAAAACTTGGCAAGGGTGTTCGCCACGCATTGAAAGTTGGATCCGCGGTGTCCAAGGGAATGACGGGTTGTTCCCCCTCACGGATCGGTGACTGAGTGCCTTCGAATTCATGGCCGTAAAGCTGAGCGTTCGCGGCACCGGTAAGAGCAAGGCACAATACAGCGAGCATTTTGGGAACACATTGAAACACCGAAAGTCCGTCCTCAAATTTTGGCTATCCCACAATTATCCCAGAAACTGCCGTTTTAAGCAAATTTCGCCTCAGTAGTATAATAAGGCCGGATAGTAGCGTGTCTTCTTAGACTATTTGTCTGCCTGCATTTCCATAATTCATTTCCTACATTGCCTGTTTTGTCCGCGTTGCAGACATTCGCTGCAACTAGCTTGAACGTCCACTTCGCGAACAAAGCCGCCGTATGAAAATACTAGAAATCATGAGAGAAGTAGCTGGCGACACTGGCTACACTTTGTCCTGTCGGCAGATAAAAACCATGTCCATGGCGCGTGAATACACTCCCTTACGCGCGGATTTCGAGGCTTCCTCATGCTTTAACATTAGTTCGATTGCGGCGTCAGACTACGCACGAACAAGAAGCGACATGACGACAAAATACTCGTGATCTCGCTCATCATCCGTATCTTCAACCCTACCGTTACCGGGCCGACGATCCTACAAATGAAACAATTGCATTAGCCCTTCGCGACATATCATTATCGCCGGATGGGGAAGTAACGAGCATCATTTTTTTTCTGCTAGATACATCTCGGAACGTTTGACAAGCTGTTCCCTTAACTGTCCGGTAGAATTGAGGGTGCCTATGAAAAAAACACGCACATGTTGATCTTCATTGCGCTTTTGTTGACGTTTGCCTTTGCAGGGATCAGCGAGGCAAAAGAAGAAGACCAGACCATCACCAAAGGAAATTGGTTGATGCCTGAAAACAATGTTTGGTCGTTCCAGAACACCAGCGCCATACTTCCTTCCGTTGTAATCTCCCGGCGCGCGGCCACAGTTGCTGAGCGGAGTCACAAACCAGTTAACTTCGACACGTTTTCCTTCGAAGGAGTCGAGGATGGTAAACCTGCCCGAATTTCCTTTCCTGAATTTTTCGCGCGAACTGACACAGACGGGATTCTCGTCATGCACAAAGGTAAAATCGTGTTCGAAGGATACTTCAACGGCATGCAGCCGCAAAGCCGCCTTTCTGATTGCCCTTAAATAGCGTTCGTCTAACTTTGCGGAGGGACTGTTCCTGCTATGGACAATTCGAGAACTGTTTTCGCCATGACGCGCTTTAAAGGTTTCGTACTCGCTACGGCAGTTATTTGTGGCGTGGTGGCCGCTGCGACAACCGCGAAGGCAGAAGAGTTTGTCCAATCGAACGCAAATACCACTGATTGAATATCCTTTAACCGGACCATCGATGCCACTCCCCACTTACTCTAAATAGAGCCCAGCAATACCCGATAGGTATTTTGCCTAAACTGAGACTCATTGAACTCACGGCACTTGGGTTTTCGCGTGAAGCACTTGACCTAGATTTTCTTTTATTAAGATTTGGTTAAGCTTAAGTCACGCAGACGCTGATATCTTGTACAATTGACGCCCAAGAGCCACCTACTCAGATAGCTATTTTGGTAATTTGAGAGGCAATAGAGATGAACAGAGAACCGTTAACCTGTGCGCTTGGGATCTCACTGTTCCTGGCTGCATGCGGGGCACCGCCGACGACAACTCAGGCCCAAATACAGCATGACGCTCGATGTGCTGCAGGTATCCTAGGGGGTGCTGCCCTTGGGGGTATGGTTGGAAATCGGTTCGGTGGCGGAGCCGGTAAGACTTTAGCAACCGCAGCAGGTGCAGGCGTTGGGATGTATGCAGGGCAATCAGTCTGCAACTAGCAACCTTGCATCAATCGCTTGCTCAAATTTTGGAGGCACAAGAAAACCCGCTTTAAAGAGCGGTTATCTTACGGGTCCGAACGCACACCTTCGCCAACCCGCATTTGCTCGGCGGCAAAGGGGTGAAGTAGGTTAAATGCCTCTTCAGGACTTCCATTCGTCCACTCATCAGGGGTGTCTGGCTGAAGGATTGCGGGCATTCTTTGTGGGTGTAATGCTATCGCCATTTTCTTGGTTCGTGGTGACAAAAATTCTATTTTGTCCGCAGTGCGCCTTAAATTTTTAGGTAAATAGAGAACTTTCATGGCGGTCAAAAATATTGACGAAACTTTGGAGACACTTTTGGTTTGGTTGTCTGTGCATTGAGGTCCGGTGAGATTTAAGAACTACCGCCAATCTCTTGCGGTTACGCTATTCTTCTCGTTTGACGCTGGCGGACTTCAACGCAAGATGCTTGTCGAACAACTGGTCAGCGATGGGCTGTGCGTCTGCAAACAAAGGCATTGCGTGCGCCTTTTTTGGATCTTCTCCATCAAGCTCTCTATTTCCCTTTCCTCCAAGTCCAGAATCCCTTGTGCATCAGGCCCACTATCAGGAAGGGTAGTGATTGCTTGCTCTTCCCCGGCACAATCCAAAATTTTTTGACACACGATCAGTCGCGAGCGTCTTTGAACTGCCAGAGGGCGCGAGTGCAAATGCCCACAATATTGTGCGATGCGAGTCGAGATGAGGGATTTCAGGGACTGCACCGCTTTGAACAAGCCACGAGGATACTGACATAATCAGCTGAAAAGCGGAAGCGCATAATTCGAATCGGAGTCCTTGAAGTGATGTGTCATTCGTTGGATGAATGATCCGCGTGGGATCGGGGTTTGTCATACCCTAGAGCTGCGGCCATTTCGCCGCGGCCCTGTTCGCGTAACCGGCATTCCCGATCAGAATTTGAACCGGGGTTCAATTTTCGAGGTCGAACCGGGCGATGGCCCAACCCAAGGCAATGATGATCTTCTGATACGCAGCACGCCTAATCATCAGATGGATGGCCGTGGCGAAGGTGAAAATTACTGTGGCTGTATTCATTGCACTGTTGTCCTGTTCTGGTTGGGGGTTGGCCGGCTATAACTGCGATTTCTTTTGAGGATGGCGCTGATGGCGTCATTCCCCCACGTGCTGGGGTCTGCAAAGAGGTTTCCGTGATGGTGACTAAGCCCAAACGTGATTGTGGAACGTGAAAGTTGTCAGCAAGTCCCCAATTGTGTTGCGCTTTCAAACTCTGTTTGTTTGTCCCTGAGAAACATCGAAATGACCATTCCCGACAGGCTGGCCATCGCGATGCCGATGAAATCTTGCGTGTTCACTTTGCCGACTTCCGGCACACCTACCATTTGAAACTGAATGAAACGGGTCAGCAAAACTACCATGGAACCAAGCATGAATTCGCAGACAAACGCCCCTGGATGAGCTAGGAGTCTCCAGAAGTTATCGGGTTTGGGTTTGGGTTTCTTGCCTGCTGTTTCTTCCGTGCGTTTTTTGATTTAGGCAATACGATCCTCAAAGGACTTTTGCTCGTTGCTAACGACTTAACTCAATTGTTTTTCTGCCTTGCAGCATGGCTTATCCCCAAGCGGACGCTAAGCAAGCGTCATGCAACCCAAAAGAAGGTGATTGACGTATCGCGGCGACGGGAAGTCAGGGGTAATGCCGGAGGGATTCTCGACGTTTGAAAGTCGAAGTTTCCCAGGCAAAACGCATTGAATTCATGATCTGATGGCCTTACTGAGTTTATGAGGTCCAACAGAGGCCCGGCACGCTGAGCGGGCGTGATGGAATGGTAGACATATCAGACTTAAAATCTGAAGGGCGTATGCCCGTGTGGGTTCGAGTCCCACCGCCCGCACCAGCGCATTGTTAAGCTGGAAACCCAAGATCGTTGATCAGTTTCCACATTTCCCGGTTCGCCACTGAAAGCTGTTCGACCACCTTTTCGATTTCCTTCATCGCACCCTCGTCAACCGTATCCTGGCGGCCCAGTTTGATGTCCGTCTTCCGGTCTGCAATGCGCATCAGGATTGTCTTCGGATTGCCGCTGTCGGGGTCGAAGGAATAGATGCAATGGTTGTATCTGTTCCGAATTCCCGAAAGCTTGCTGAGACGCTGCGTGTGCTTAAGGATAGGGTCACGTATGTCTGGCGGGCGGCCTTCCATCTTGGCCAGCCGCTCGACCAGGTCAATTCTGGCGCGGGTCGTGTTCAGCGTCAGAAAGATGATGACCGAGATATCCTTGTTGGTGCGGGTCAATCCGGCGATCAGATGAATCAACAGGCTTTCCGTGTTGGTCCACATGTAGTTCAACTTGCCGACCAGCAGGATCAGGCGGTCAAATCGGGCTTCGAAATCGTCAGTCAACGGGCAGTTCTCGCGCTTCGTCCGGCGCAACCTCGAAATAGAATTGCGCGGCTGCAGTCCGGTTGCTGACACCGATCTTACCCGCCACGTTGTGCATATGCAGTTTGACGGTGTGTTCGGTGATGCCCAGGTTCGATGCGATGATCTTGTTGCTTTGACCTTTCGACACCAGTTGCAGCACCTGCTTTTCCCGGCGTGTCAGCTTGGAGTATGTCGGGTGGAGGTCGCTGGGTTTTGATGTCGCTACCGGCGCACCATTCGACGGCGTGGGTGAATGCGCTACGCAATCCGCAAGGAAACACGGCAGGTGTAGCTCTTCATGCAACAGCAGGCGCAAAATAGATCGCCACACATCCGGCGCGATGTTCATCGGCAGGTAGCCGATGTCGCCGAATTTGCTGCGATCCCACTTTTCGAATGCAAGCCGGGCAGATTCTTCCTTGCGATAAGCAAAGGCCAAGCTGCCTGATCCCGCGATTTCCACATAGGCCTGCGGTCGGTTCAACAGGTCGTCCAGCATCATCTGGTCGACGACGACCACCTTTCCGGCCCTAACGTCCGAGCCGCTTGACGCAGACAGGGCGTCAATAGTTTCGATCCGGCGTGTGATTACGCCAAATTCGGATTGGACACCATGGATTGTTTGATCTGAATAGAAGAGTTCTTTGCCGACGAAATTGATCGAGAATTCTTCGGGATTGTAATCGTTTTGAACAGGATCTTCCTGAATTGGAATGCCCATTGCCACGCCCCCTTTTAATAAACCAACGCCGGGAAAATAACGGCGAAATTGTAACCAGTACTCGTAGAGCAGAATTAAAGTAACTTACGTTAAAGAGGCACGATTATAGCTGAAAGTACAAGTTTTATCAATGATGTGCGCCGTTCCGAAAACTCAGTTCTAATGCTTTCGTTTAGGTCGGCAGTACTTCCTCTCCCGTAAGTGGAGGAAAACAATGGGTTTCCCAAACTGCGAGTTTTGATCCGGGCGAATGGCCGATGCTGCGACTGCTATTCGATCACACAAGCATTACGACAATGAAATCAAAGCTTTGGGCGTTCTAGTCCTTTAAGGTAGCTATTCACGACGCGTTCCGCCTGTAACCATGACCCTGCTTCTATTTTGAAGCCTTAATTCCTGATGTGTCCGCGAATCGCGCATTACCGCGAGCTACTTCCGCAGACAAGGTGTCGGCTAAGCCGAGAAAGGAGGGTGGGTAAAATTCACTGAACGAAACCGCACACGCGCGTTTTGCGCATTGGTGCGGCTCTTATTATTCAACTGCGCCAGTAACCGTTTTAGAGATGAATGACGGTCAGTGCGCTTCTTAAGTGGAGAACTATTATGAGTAGACGCAACCAACCGTACAACGACATTACTGCAATCGGTGAAGTTGAGGTCGAAGAGGCCCATGTTGATATCGATGCCGATATTACAGTCGAAGAAGCTCAGATTGACGCAAATCTAAATGAGCAAGAGCAAACCAACGACAACAGCGTAGATAACGATCAGGATCAGGATCAGAAGCAAAAGCAGGATCAGGACCAAGATCAGGATCAGGACCAGGATCAAGACCAGGATCAGGACCAAGATCAGAACCAGCAGAACTATAATGGTGGTGATGACAGCAACGACAATTCCAACGCAGTTCACATCGACTTTGGTGGCGGCGAGTGGATTCCGCGCGATGACGATCAGGTCGATCTGGATCTGGGCGACGATGCGAGCGTAGGTGACGTGATCACTGCTGGTGGCGACATTGATTATGATCCCGGCGATGACATGAACCTGGATGTTGACATGAGCGGTACAACGACCGCTATGGCAGCAATCAACAATCAAGTTGCGACACTGGAAGACAACGACATTCTGGAAAGTGCCGAAGTTTCCAATGACGGCACCTTCGAGCAGAAGGGCGACGCCTATGGCGGAACCGCAAATGCTGCTGAAGGTATTGGTTCGCGTGCAGATGGCGGCGATTCCGGAAAAGGTGGCAATACAACTGGCGGCGATGCCAGTGGTGACACAGAAGGTGGCTGGGCTGATGCCGCTGGAGGAACATCCGGTGACGCCAACGGTGACGGCGAAGGCGGAGACGGCGGAGATTCCGGCGAGGCAACCAACTTCGGTCTGGGCGTTGGGCATTCAAACGCTGAATCGAATGGCAGCAGCAGTGCTGGTGACGGCGGTGACGCCGACAGCGACTCGGATGCTGACAATGACGGTAGTGCCGACTCGGATGGCGATAGTGACGGTGGTGATGGCGGAAATGCCGGTTCCATCGGCCTAGGTCTGGGCTTTGGCTCGTCGGATGCCAGCAATGACGGTGAATCGGCCGGCGGCGACAACGACTCGGACGCCGACAACGACGTAGACGTTGATACCGACAACGATTCCGAATCCGACGATGCAAACGGCGGCGGCGGTCTGGCTGGTAACCTTGGTCTCGCTGCAAACGAGAGTGACAGCGACACCGAAGCCAATGACGCGACATCTGGTGGCAACATCGGACTAGGTCTAGCAGCAGGTCTGGCTGGCGCGGATGCAGACGGCACCGGTGGTGACGGCGATGGCGGCGACGGCGACAGCGGCAACGCAGATGGCGGTAACGGCCCTGGTGGTGACGGTGACGGCGGTAACGGCGGCGACGGCGATGGCGGTAACGGCGACAGCGGCAACGCAGATGCTGGCAACGGCCCTGGCGGTGACGGCGGCGACGGTACTGGTGGCGACGGTACTGGTGGCGACGGCGGCAACCGGAACGGCGGTGACGGCGGTGACGGCAACGGTGCTCGTGGCGAAGGTGCTGGTGGCGGTGACGGTGACGGCGGCAACGCTGACAGCGGCAACGGCCCTGGCGGTGACGGCATGGGTGCTGCAGGTGCCGGCGGTGACGGTGGCGACGGTGACGGTGGCAACGCCGACAGCGGCAACGGCCCTGGCGGTGACGGAAGCGGTGCATCCGGCAACGGTGGTACGGCTGACGCGGCTGCCGATGCTCAGGGTGTAGGTGATCAGGACGCTACGGGTCCAGCGGTCACTCAAGCTCCGGGTGACGTGACCGGCGAAGCCGACAATAACCAGGATGCCCAAGTCAATGGCGGTGCTGGTGGGACCAATGACGTTGATGGTTCAGCGACGGGTACCGGAACCGGGACCGCGATGGCTGACGGCGTCGGCGGTGGCGGCGGAGCCGTTCAGCAAGATGCTGCATCCACAGGGACCGGTGAGGGTTCTGCTGACGCGACGAATACCGCGGGTGACGGCGGATTGTCCGAAGTCTTCTCGACGGCGGAAACCGACGGGTCGGCAGACAGCATGGCAGAGGCCATCGCTGGATATGGCGGCGACGCTATGTCGGACAACGACGCAACCTCGACCGCAGCGGGCAGTGCCACTGGCACAGCAACGTCGGGCGTTGGCGGCGGCGGCGGTGCCGGTGCCGGATACGGCGGAACCTCTGGTGACGCTTCTGGTATGGCGACGCTTGGTGACACCAACGGTGCAAACGTCGACGGTGGCGATGCGTCGGGCGCCTATTCCGGTGCTGGCGGAGCCGGCGGCAATGCTGGATCGTGGGGTTCAGGCAACGGCGGTGATGGAATCGTTAACGGCGAGTCCTATGCTTCGGCAGCTGCCGTGGTCGATACATCGGCGTTCAACCAGTCGATCGTCATGGGTGCCAACGTTCTTGGCAACTCGGTCGATACGACAATGGTTGGCGGTTCGATGACCGCGACCCACAACAGCGACGACACCGACGTATAAGTCGCAGTCAGGGCCCGAATTATCGGGCCCCGACCTTTCTGACGAAACCGCCGAGGCCGCGACAAGTGGCCTCGGCACAACAAACCCAAAGCGGAAATTTTAGGCCGGGGCGGGGAAAAGGAAACCGATATGTCTCTCGACAGTATTACAGAAACGATAGCGCATTTTATTGGGACCTTTGAGCTTACGATTGAACAGGCCCGGCTGAGAGATCAGTACGAAGAATTTACGGCGCTTCGGCGCAAAGTCGAACTGGATGAACTCGACGATCCGATATCCATACAGATCGCTGCCGAATTAGATCTCCCACCAGGCGAATATGATCCACTCCCTTATAAACTTCTGCCTCCTCCAGCCGATCTTCCGTTGCCGCCCGTGCCCGATGGGCCGCTTGCGTTGTCCGAGATATTTGTCGGTCCCAGCTTCGGACCCGATCCCTATATTCCGGATGTTCAGTTGGGGACGGCGCAGACGGCAGTATTAATTCTAGATCCACAAGTCCCACCACTCATCATCGGCTCGGCCGTGACCTACACGTTCCAGGCGATTGTCCTGAACGACAACGATGTCATCGGTCATGGCGATTTTCGCGATATCGAAATCCAGATTGCGCAAGGTGAGCAGATGCTGGATGTCGCGTTGTCGATGCACGCCATTGCAACGCCATCTCTGAACATTGAAGACTATAAGTCGCTGGAATACTTCGAAAGTTTGGCTGAGCAGATGCAGTCGCCGATGATATCGCAAATCGAAGGCGTGACCATTCACCAGTTCCACGGCGAGGACGCGCTGGGCGTGATTGTGAATGGCGAAGTAGTCGAAGAAATTCCGGATTGGGACGATCTTCTGCCCGCGCATCATCAGACGGAAGACGAGGAAGAAGAAGACGATACGCCAGACATGACCCCGGACGAATGGGATCGCTCGGATGATGATGAGTTCGGCGAGGGCCATACCGTTATCGCGGGCGGAAACCTTGCGATTAACGAGGTTAACATCACTGTGGCCTGGGTTGACGCGCCGGTCATCGCGGTGGGCGGAAAATCAGTTAGCTTGACTGTGGTCAGCCAGGTGGCGGTGGTGTCTGACATCGACCAGGGTGAACCCGGAGTGCAAAGCGACACCAATGTGGTTCAGGCGTCATTTATCGGGACCGAAGCCAGCGAAGAATGGTGGCAGGACGACAATGAAGCCGAGCCAGGTGCGGAGCCGATTGTCTCGGTCACTTGGATACAAGGCGATTTGTGGGTCACGAACTTTATAAAGCAGGTGATCGACGCCACAGATATCGACAAGATCAACACGGAAATCACAGCTTCGACCAGCCTGTTCACATTGGGTGACAACGTTTTGAGCAACGTCACCAATATCGTTCAGTTGGGTAACTTCTATGATCTGATAATGATCGGCGGAAACATGGTTTCGGTCGATATGCTGCACCAGACCATCGCGCTGCTGGACGATGACGTCTATGGCGCCGGCAAGCCGGAAGAGGGTGATGACAATCTGGTCATGAACCAGGCCTCTCTGACGACCACCGGGGAGGACTCGGTGGAAGAATTGGACATGGCCCATGCCGAGGCTATGCCGTTGCAGCAAATTGATCGCGAGGCCTTTGAAGACGCTTTGACATCCAATCCGGACTACGCCGGCATGGAGTTGCTTCGCGTACTGAAGATCGACGGCGATCTTTTGCAGGTCAATTCGGTCGAACAGGTCACATTGTTGCAGGATCAAGACGATATTTCGCTTGAAGCAGTAGCTGCTGTTGATGCCGCGGTCAACGGTGCTGGAAACGCCCTGTTGAATGCAGCCAACATCACCAAGACTGGTGTCGACTCAACCATTATGGCAGCGGGCGGCGAATATTCGGACCTGCTGTTGCATCAGGCAGCACTGATTGACATCCCCGAAGTGCCAGACGCTTCGGAGTTGGCCAATGAAGCCATTGCTATAATAATGGAAGAGACTGCCGCGATTGGCGATAACGCTATCGCAAAGGCACAGTCGAACTTTATGCCTTCTGAAAATGCCAGCACCGATGATGCGATGCAAACGATGCTTGCGTGAAATTTCTACCTGATTTGGTCAATCCGTGATAGCGTAAAGACCATATTTGTTACGAGTGTTCCGAAAGTTTTAAAATGTCGTTTGTTTTTTCGTCGCGTCGTTCATCTGAGGCCAGCCCCCTTGATTTTGAGGGCGTTGCTACACCCACGCAGCCGCATGGCAGCGATGAATCCCTACTTAAAGCAGCTAAGACGCCAAGTTTGCGTTTGAACAAAGAAATGCGTGTGCCAGATCCAAAGGACAGTCCAAAGATGACTGCGAAAAAGGATGATGCGGTCGCCGCAAAAGCTGTAACGCCCAAAAAGCAGGCGACCAAACCCAAATCGGAACCACCAATTCGTGCCGCAGCTTCACCCCGGCGCGAACAGTCGCAGCCCGATCAAGATCAGAATGCCCAGGGCCGCGACGCTGGGGTGGCCGAAGAAGCCCAAAGCCCCGATCCTAACACCGCCACAGAAACGACTGCGCGGGTGCCCCCCCAAACGCGCTCGAAGGGCGGTGAACACGTAGGTGCCACTATCGAGGCTAAGGCAAACGAGCCGATGCAACTCCGACAAACGGGCGGAGGTGACGGCAACGGGCCACCCCAGACATTCCACAAACGCACGCCGCCAGAGGATTTCCAAAATACTCTGCGCACCTCTCTAAAGGCGATCTGGCGCAATCTGGCATTTGTCCTGGTTCTGACCTGCGCAACCAACATCCTGATCCTTGCGATCCCGATCTACCTGTTTCAAATCAGTGACCGGGTGCTGACCAGCCGATCTTTGGATACACTGATCATGCTGACCGCCATTGTTGCGGGGGCTGTGATCTTTCAGGCGGCATTTGACGCGGTGCGCCGTTTTATTCTGATGCGCACAGCGGTCGAGGTTGCCGCGCGATTGGGCGCGCCAGTACTGAGTGCGGCAGCCCATGCTTCGCTGCACGGTAACGGCCGGGAATATCAGACGTTGGGCGACCTTCAGCAAGTGCGCGGATTTCTGGTGTCAGGAACATTGATCTCATTTCTCGACGTCCCCTTTGCGCCGCTGTTCATCTTGATGATCTTCCTGGTGCATCCGCAGTTGGGATCAATTGTTATCGTCACCGCGCTGTTACTGATGATTATCGCGCTAATTAACCAGAAAATGACCGCAAAGCCATTTGCCGAGGCGAACAGGTCCCAATCATTGGCAAACCTGCATCTGGACTCGATGGCGCGCAACAGCCAGATCATCAATGCTTTGGCGATGATCCCCGAGGCGGTCCGCATCTGGGGGCGCGACACGGCTCAATCCCTGACATGGCAAGTGCGGGCGCAGGACAGGAACGTGATCTTCGCGGCCATCTCGCGTGCGATACGCCTGCTGACACAAATTGCCATTCTGGGCTGGGGCGCTTATCTGGCGCTGCAGGGCGAGATCACTGGCGGTATGGTCATCGCCGCTTCGATTATCGCCGGGCGCGCGTTCGCACCTATCGAAGGATCAATCGAAGGCTGGAATGCTTTCCTGCTGACGCGCGCCGCTTTTGGGCGCATCAAGAACCTTTTGTCCAATTCGGCCCTGCAATTTGAAAAGTTGCGCCTGCCGCGTCCCGAGGGGCGCATGGATGTGGAGCGCCTTCTTTATGTTCCGGGTGGCACCAAACGTGTTGTCCTGAACGGCATCAGTTTTTCGCTTAATCCCGGTGAAACACTTGCCGTTATCGGCAATTCCGGGGCGGGAAAAACCACGTTGGGCAAAACGCTGGTTGGGTCGATCTTGCCGACATCCGGCAGTGTTCGTCTGGATCTGATGGATATCCGCAACTGGGACCCACGTCAGTTTGGTGAGAGCATCGGTTATTTGCCGCAGGATGTTCAGCTGTTCCCCGGTACGATCAAGGACAATATCGGTCGGATGCGTGTCGATGCGACAGATGAACAAATCCACGACGCCGCTGTTCTGGCTGATGTCCACAACATGATCGCCACTTTGCCGCAAGGATATGAAACTGTAGTTTCCGCTGATGGATCTCCGCTGTCGGGCGGGCAAAAACAGCGGATAGCACTGGCGCGCGCTTTCTTTGGCAATCCGCGCATGGTGGTTCTGGACGAGCCGAACTCGAACCTGGACGTTGCCGGTGATCAGGCGCTGTCGCGGGCGATTGAACAGGCCAAGGAAAGCAAGATTACCGTCGTGGTGATCACTCAGAAACCGACGCTGTTGAGCGTTGTCGACAAAATCATGCTGCTGACAGATGGTCGTGTGGCGCTGTTTGGTCACCGTGAACAGGTGCTGCAACAGTTGAATGCCTCACGTGGAAACAAACCAGGCATTCATTCGCAGCAGGGGGGGCCAACATGAACGAAATTGTACCCGTAAACAATGACCCGAAGGATCCAGCAGTTTGGTATGCCGAGGTGCCGCGGTCGATCCACCGCTTTGTTACTGTCGGCTTGATCTTGCTGGTTGTCTGCTTTGGCGGGTTTGGCGTTTGGTCCTTTAGTGCGCCATTGGCCGCGGCGGTAATCGCGCAGGGCAGCTTTGTTGCCACAGGCCGAAATAAGATTGTTCAGCACCTCGAAGGTGGGATCATTGAAGATATCAAAGTTATCGAGGGTCAATCCGTTATCAAGGGACAGGTTCTTATGACCCTCGACCAGACCTCGGCCGAGTCAAATGAACGCGAACTGTTCATCCGCAAAATTCGTCTGCAAGCCATGTCCCAACGCTTGTCGGCTGAAAACAATGAGCGTGATCGGCTTGAGTTCTCGCCGGAACTGATTGAAGCGTCGAACGATGTCGAGGTGATGGCGATCCTTGACGGACAAAAGATCAGCTTTGATGTATCCAGAAAGACGCTGCTAAACGACATCGCTTTGCTGGAACGCAACATGGAAGCGTTAAAAATTCGCTCAAGCGGGTTCGAGGCGCAGTTGGAAAGTATGGTTCGACGTTCGGAAATTTTGCAGGAAGAGTTCGAAACCAAACAAGCACTGTTCAAAAAAGGGTTGGTGCGTAAGGGCGACATCAACACGATCCGCCGCGTGCAGGCCGAGGCCGAGGGCCAACTGGCGCGGTTGACGGCTGAAACGGCTGAAATCAACCAGATGCTTCTGAAATACGAAGAACAGATTTCCCGCACGCGATCGGCCTATCGCGAGGCTGCGTTGGATGAATTGAGCGTGATTGCGGCTGATCTGGAAAGTGTGCGCGAAAAATCCCGGCAGGCCCGAAGCGTTCTGGACCGTGCGGTTGTGCGCGCTCCGGTCACGGGAACCGTAGTGCGATTGCACTATCATACGGCTGGCGGTGTTATCGAAACTGGTGAACCAATCGCGGAAATCCTGCCTTCCGATGCGCCCCTGATTATCGAGGCGCAGATTCCCCGAACGGAAATCGACAGCGTCGTGATGGGGCAGCAAGCAACGGTTCGACTGGTCGGGCTTAACCAGCGTACCACTCCTGTGCTGAGCGGCGAGGTCTACTATGTCTCGGCGGACGCGCTAGTGGAAGATTCTGGAGGAATTCCGCAAGAGGTTTATCTGGCGCGCATCTCGCTGGAACCCGATGAGATGGACCGCGTGCGTGGGTTTGTTCCCACACCCGGAATGCCCGCCGAGATCATGATCCAGACCGAGGAACGCACCTTTGCGGCCTATATTGCAAAGCCTGTGACAGACAGTATGTCGCGCGCCTTCCGCGAGCACTGATCACTCTATAGACCTGCTCTTTCCCGGTTTACCGTGTTAGCCTCCGGTGAGATTCACCAGGGGGGACGCTTTATGCCATTAACCGTAGGCCAGATGATGGAGGCAGCAAACGCTGCCGTCGAACGGATTGATACAAACACAGCAAAGGAATTGATGGGGCAGGGTGCCTTGCTGCTGGACGTGCGCGACGCGGTCGAGCTGCAGCAAACCGGCCGTGCGCAAGGCGCGCATCATATCCCGCGCGGTATGCTGGAATTCCGCGCTGACGATGCACTGAAATCTCATGACTCCGAGCTGCGCAAGGACCGCGCAATCGTGCTGTATTGCGCGGCTGGTGGTCGTGCGGCACTGGCGGGCAAGCTGTTGAAAGATATGGGGTATGAAAAGGTCTACAACATCGGTGGCTTGCCGGACTGGGTCAACGGTGGCGGCGAAGTGACCTGATTTCTGACCTCTGTCCGTAGAAATCTGACGCAGATCAAGGCGTATAGCATATCAGTTGTCTAAAGCCATAATCGGGCTTCTGACAAAAGGACAACTGACGATGCTACGCCTTGCCTCTATCCTGTATACTTTGATTGCAACCGCTCTGGCCGGGTCGGGCGTTATTGCCGTCCTGTCCGCTGGATTGGTGTCTACGGTTGCAATCGTTTCAGTTGCTGCGGCTGGCTGTGTGGCTGCCTTGCCGGTGTCCTGGTTGGTGGCGAAGAAACTGTACCAGAACGCAGCTTGATCAGGCGTTCAGGTAGGTCCTGACCGCGGCTTCAAACTCATGAGGTTTCTCGGCGTGCAGCCAATGGCCTGCGCCGGGGATCTTCGCAAATCGTGCGGCGGGAAAATGCGCGCGGATGGTGCTGCGATGTTCGGGCAGGACGTAATCGGAATCGCCACCGGACAAAAACAGGGCCGGGCCGTCCCAGGATGCATCAGTTGCCGGAAAGCCCATGATTTTGGGCATCTCGGCCGCCAGCGTGTCAAGGTTCAGAAGCCAGCGCTTCCCTTTGACGTCCAGCGATTGCGTGAAAAAGCTCTGCAGTGCTTTTTCGACGCCTTGCGCCGCCAACTGTCCCTCGGCGTCCGAGCGTCTTTCGATCGTTGAAAAATCCACGGCGCGCATGGCTTCGATGAATTGGATCTGGCTGTGCGTATAAGTAACGGGCGCAATGTCGGCCACAACCAACTTGCGCACCAAATCTCCGTGGCTCAGCGCCAGCATCATCGCAGCCTTACCGCCCATCGAATGCCCGACAACATCCGCTTTGCCGCCAAGTTGCAGGATCACCTCGGCCAGATCTTCGGCCAGATCGGGATAACCATGCTGGTCGGTCCATTCGCTGTAGGCATGGTTGCGCATATCGACTGAAACGACTTGCCTTTCGTCACATAGTCGGCGCGCAATAACCCCCCAGTTTCGGGCTGATCCATACAGCCCATGCGCAATCAACAGAGGAGGGTTCGAGGTCGGTTCACCGTGAATGATCGTGTTCAGCATTCTGGTTTGATACCTGCGTGCGTTTGAAACGACCAGCCCCCATTGTCGCCCCTGCGGGCTGAGGTTAGATTGCGCTGGCAGGAGGCCACGTCATGTCGCAAACCACAGATATCCAAAGCCAGATCTCGCAGACGGTGCAATTGCTGCGTGAAAAGCTGGGTGTAAAGGACCAGACGCTGACGGCTTCTGTCCGCAAGGCCAAGCGCCGATTGCCGCGCCGCATATACAAGCAGGCCATGATGCTGGCCGGTGCGGAGCAGATGGCCTCGCACCCCAAGTTACGGTTAGTTTTGGATACTCCGAAACTGGCCAAGGCATCGGAAGAGGTTCAGACCCATCTGAGCGGTATAAACCTGGCCGATCGCCGCTGGGGCTGGTTTCTGAACTTTCTGGGGGCTCTTGCTCTGGGGTTTCTGGCGCTGGCGGCTTTGGCAGTTTTTGTCCTGCGCTGGCGCGGTTACATCTGACTGCATTCGCAACAAATAAACGGCGCCCATTGGACGCCGTTCTGATTTGTGATCCCTGTGTGGATTACAGGTTTGGATAGATCGGGAATTTAGCGCAAAGCTCTGCAACCTCGGCTTTGACCTTGGCTTCAACCGCGCCATTGCCGTCTTCGCCATTGGCGGCCAGACCATCGACCACTTCGATGATCCAG
>NZ_OMPH01000041.1:0-151084 GCF_900312795.1 Ruegeria sp. AU67 | reverse complement strand
TCGGATGCGATCAACTCGATCTCGTCGCGCTGACGACCCAGCTCGGATGTGATCGAGCCGAACAGCTCGGGATCACGGTCAGACAGGGACTGGGTGAAAAATCCGGTATCACGGAGATTGGCGTTCATGGGGGCTCCACATGGCTGGGTAAGAATCTTGCGGATTTCCTATCGGAAACGGTACATGCGCAAAAGCATTAAAGCGACGAATTGGCCCGCTGCGGCGTCAAGTCTGGCTTATCGGGGAAAGGTATGGTTGTTTCGGAACCAAATGTGCAAGACCGGAAACCGCAACAAATGATCCAGAGAATCGCTTTCCTCGCCAACGACGTCAAAGTGGCCCAAACAGCCCGCGACGTGCTGGTGAAACGTTATGGAAACGCGGCACCGCGGGATGCCGATGTGGTCGTTGCACTGGGCGGTGACGGGTTCATGCTCCATACGCTGCACAGCATGCAGCACCTGGATACACCGGTTTATGGCATGAATCGCGGCACAATCGGCTTTCTGATGAACGAATTCCACGAAGGGGACCTTATGGCCCGTCTGGGGGAAGCCGAGGAAGAAGTCATCAACCCACTGGCCATGCGTGCGATGGATCAGTCAGGTAAGATGCACGAGGCGCTGGCGATCAACGAGGTGTCGCTGCTGCGCGCCGGACCACAGGCTGCGCGCCTCAGGATAAGCGTCGATGGCCGTGTTCGTATGGATGAGCTGGTCTGCGATGGTGCGCTGCTGTCCACGCCCGCCGGATCGACCGCCTATAACTACTCGGCTCACGGCCCGATTCTGCCAATTGGATCAGATGTTCTTGCCCTGACGGCTATTGCTGCATTCAGGCCACGCCGGTGGCGCGGCGCGCTGTTGCCCAAGATCGCCAAGGTGCGTTTTGATGTGCTGGATGCGGACAAGCGCCCGGTCATGGCGGATGCAGATTCGGTGTCTTTCGCTGATATCGACTGGGTCGAGATCCGCTCTGAACCTGCAATCCAGCACCGCATTTTATTCGACCCAGGGCATGGGTTAGAAGAGCGCCTGATATCCGAGCAATTCACCTAAATTTTGGGACTTACGAATTTTTTAGAACTTGTGTGAAGCAGTTCACATGAGCTTCATTAACTTTCCGCTAATCTGATCTTGCCCGGAGAACACGTCTCGGTGGGAGTGAGTGGCCACCAAACGACGTTTTCGAACGATAGCGCAGTTTACGCGCTGGCGAGGGTAGGTGGTGCTACGCTCGTTAATGATATCTGGGCTTATTTTAGTAAGCGGACCCCGGGCACAAAAACCCGGGGTCTATTTTCGTTTTGGGTCGCACTACGTGCCCATCTTCTCCCACAACGGCAAGCACATCTGCCCGACGCGCGCCTCAATTGCGGCGGCGGCATCCACGGCCATATCTTCACGCCAGCGGCGGGCAGCGATCTGGACACTGATCGGCTGCGGGCCGCTGGGCAAATCCGCCAGCCGCGCCGGAACGCATGCGGCGGGCAGGCCCAGAAAGTTCATCGCATAGGAATACACGGCGCACCCAAGTACCTCGTGCACCCCTTCGGCGCCTTCGGTGTCCCGATCCGGCTTGAAGAAAGGTTGCGGCAGGAAAGGCGACAGGACTAAAGCGTAGTCTTCCATAAACAACGACCATTCACGGGCATAGTGGGTGCGCTTGGCCAGCATTCGGATCAGGTCGGTTTCAACTATGGGCGGGAATTCCTGAAAATAGACGTCAAAGATCTCGCGGATGGTTTCAGATCCCGCCGCCTTGATGTCGCTTTGCATCAGGGTCAGGACTTCGCCCATCAAGGCGCGATACCCTGACCGACCACACTCGAATACATCCGGCGGGTCGATCTCTTCCACCAGATAGCCGGCGTCGACCAGCGCATCGCGGGCCGTGTCCAGCGCCTTGTCGACCTCGGGGTGCAGCGCATAGCCGAAGGTGTTTTTGGTGAAGGCCACTTTGATCGGATCATCCATGGCTTCCCCGCGCCACGGAATTGAAACGTGAAATGGATCGCGGGGGTCGGCGGCGATCAGGCTGGGCATGGATAGATGCGAGTCGGCGGCAGAGCGGGTGATTAGCCCCTGCACCGACATGGATTGTGCCAGAATTCCGCGTTCGACCTGTTGGCTAGGGTTCCACGCAGGGACACGCCCCAATCCGGGTTTAACCGTGACCGCGCCATTGGCCGCTGCGGGAAACCGCAGACTGCCGCCGATGTCGTTGCCATGCGCGAGCGCGCCGATCCCAGCCATCACGCCCGCACCGGCCCCGCCCGAAGATCCACCGGGCGAGATATGGCGGCCCCACGGGTTATGTGTTCGGCCATGCAGCGGGTTGTCTGTATCGGCGCGGAATGAGAATTCTGGCGTATTGGTCCGCCCGATCACGATGGCCCCGGCATTCTGCAGATTGCGCACAACCGGCGCGTCGTCGGGCGCGATCACATTCTTCAGGGCAACAACACCGTTCGAGGTCGCGTACCCCTTTTGATCGACGTTGATCTTGATAGTGACGGGAACGCCATGCAACGGCCCCACGGGTGCACCGCCTGCCACGGCCGCATCCAGTTCACGCGCACGCTCCAACGCCTCGGTGCTCAGGTCTTCGACCACCGCGTTCAGGTCTGGGTTGGCCTGATGCATTCGGTCGACTGCATTCTGAGTGACCTCCAACGCGCTCAACTCACCGCTGCGGGTCAAGGCGGTCAGGTCGGTGGCGTTCAGACGCCAGATATCGGTTTGTGTCATGGGCCCTCGCTGTATTGGGATGACAGTAGGGGGCTTGTTTCAGGTTGCAAGAGAAAGACATGCGGGCGACGGATCGTCGCCCGCATGTCTGCTACTGAGCGTAGCCAAGGGTTTTCAACGCGTCGGTGATCTCGTCCAGAATAGCAGGATCATCGATGGTGGCTGGCATCTTGTAGTCCTTGCTGTCCGCAATCGACACCATCGTTCCGCGCAGGATCTTGCCCGAGCGGGTCTTGGGAAGGCGGTCTACCACCACGGCTAGTTTGAACGCAGCGACCGGCCCGATCTTTTCGCGCACCAATTTGACGACGTCTTGAACCACCTCGCCATGGTCGCGGTCACAGCCTGCATTCAGGCAAAGGAACCCAACTGGCATTTGACCTTTCAACTGGTCGGTCACACCGATCACTGCACATTCGGCCACGTCGGGGTGGGCGGCCAGAACCTCTTCCATCCCGCCGGTCGACAAGCGGTGGCCAGCCACGTTGATCACGTCATCAGTGCGCGCCATGATGTAAAGGTAGCCATCCTCGTCGACCATGCCTGCATCGCCGGTCTCGTAATAACCGGGGAATTGGTTCAGGTATGAACTTTTGAACCGATCCTCGGCATTCCACAGCGTTGGCAAGGTGCCCGGGGGAAGGGGAAGCTTGATCGCAATTGCGCCCAACTCACCTGGCTTCATCGGATGACCGCCTTCGTCCAAAATCTGGACATCATAGCCAGGCATCGGTTTGGCGGGTGAACCCAGCTTGACCGGCAGTTCCTCGATTCCGAGCGGATTGCCAGCGATGGTCCAGCCGGTTTCGGTCTGCCACCAATGATCGATCACCGGCACCTTCAACGCGTCCTGCGCCCATTCGATCGTATCGGGATCAGCCCGCTCGCCGGCCAGATACAACGCGCGCAAGCAGGAGAGGTTATACTTCGCCAGCATTTCCCCCTTGGGGTCTTCACGCTTCACGGCGCGGATGGCGGTCGGGGCGGTGAAAAAGCTTTTGACCTTATGCTCGGAAATCACCCGCCAGAACGTGCCTGCGTCGGGGGTGCCAACGGGTTTACCTTCGAACACAATCGTCGTGTTGCCGTGAATCAACGGAGCATAACAGATGTAGGAGTGTCCAACTACCCAGCCCACATCCGAGGCCGCCCAGAACACATCGCCCGGATCGACATCGTAGATGTTCTTCATAGTCCAATTCAGTGCCACCAAATGGCCAGCCGTCGGGCGTACAACACCTTTGGGCGCGCCGGTGGTGCCGGAAGTATAGAGGATGTACGCCGGATCATTGCCATCGACTGGAACGCATTCCGCTGGTTCGACACCGTATTGGAAGCCATGCCAATTGTAGTCACGCCCTTCAATTAATTGTGCCACTTCTTGTTCGCGCTGGAAGACCACGCAGAACTCGGGCTTGTGGTTGGCCATGTCGATGGCCCCGTCCAGCAGCGGTTTGTAATGCACGACGCGACCCGGTTCCATCCCGCAGGATGCGGCGATGATGGCCTTGGGCTTGGCGTCGTCGATCCGGACAGCCAGCTCATTGCTGGCAAAGCCGCCGAACACCACCGAGTGCACGGCCCCCAGACGGGCGCAGGCGAGCATGGCCTCCAGCGCTTCGGGGATCATTGGCATATAGATGATGACACGGTCGCCCTTTTCGACGCCCTTGGCGCGCAATGCCCCGGCCAGATTGGCCACGCGGTTGCGCAGTTCGACATATGAAATTTCGCGTTTGGTGTGGGTAATCGGGCTGTCATATATGATGGCAGTCTGCTCGCCGCGACCATTTTCGACATGCCGGTCGACCGCGTTCCAGCAGGTGTTCACCTTGGCATCGCTGAACCACTCATACAAAGGGGCGTTGTCGTCAAACAGGGCTTTGGTCGGCGGTTGAACCCAGTCAATAGCCTTTGCGGCGTTCATCCAAAAAGCCTCTGGATCAGATTTCCAGCCTTCGTAAATGTCCTGATATGCCACGGTGAACTCCTCCTAAATCTCCTTGAGAAATGTGTTATGTGGCCAGGGGGCACCGCACAAGCGAGCGCTTTGACGGAGCGTCACTTTATCGCAAAAAATTTGCAAGAATCCGCAAGTCAGCCTGCAAATTTTTGCAAATCATCGCATTGTTGCTGACTTTTCACGATTAATTTTTCGCTTTTGCAAAGTTGAATATTTTGGCGTGCAAATTATTGCCTGCTGTGAATCAAACAGGGCGCCGACACTGGTGCCCTGAATACTGTGCTCAGGTTAATTAACCGTAATGCGCTACGGGTGTACCCGCGATCGCCGCCATATTCAGCAATCCGCGTGCTGTGATCGACGGCGTCACGATATGTGCCTTGTTGCCCATGCCCATCAGGATCGGGCCGACCTCCAAGCCATCGGCCTTCATTTTCAGGATATTGCGCACTCCGCTCGCCGCATCCGCATGGGCAAAGATCAGAACGTTTGCTGTTCCTTTCAGGCGTGAGTTCGGGAAGATCCGCGAACGCAGTTCAGGGTCGAGGGCCAGATCCAGGTTCATTTCACCTTCATATGTGAAATCGCGCGGCTCGGCGTCGAGGATATCCAGTGCCGCCCGCAACCTTTTGCCCGATCCTTCAGCCTGATTGCCAAACTGCGACTGAGAACAGAAGGCGATTTTAGGCTCGATCCCGAAACGCCGAACATGACGCGCGGCGCCAATGGTCGACTCGGCCAGCTCTTCTGGGGTTGGTAGCTGCCGAACATGGGTATCGGCAATGAACAGCGGTCCGTCCTCGAGGATCATCAGCGACAGCGCGCCATGCGGGTGCAGATCGACATCGCCCAGAACCTGTTCGACGTAGTTCAGGTGCCAACGATACTCGCCAAAGGTGCCGCAGATCATGCTGTCTGCCTCACCACGTTGCACCATGATGGCCGCAATGGCGGTGTTGTTCGTCCGCATGATCGCCTTTGCCAGGTCCGGCGTGACACCGCGGCGTTGCATGATCTCGTGATACGAGTTCCAGTAGTCATAATATCGCGGGTCGTCTTGCGGGTTCACAATCTGGAAGTCTTTGCCGGGACGGACCGTCAGCCCCAACCGTTCGCATCGTGCATTGATCACTTCGGGGCGGCCGATCAGGATTGGGGTTTCGGTTGTTTCCTCAAGAATGGCCTGAGCTGCGCGCAGAACACGCTCGTCCTCACCCTCGGCAAAAACGATCCGGCGCGAGGCCACGGCCGCGGCCTCAAAGACCGGGCGCATCAGCAGGGCAGACTTGAAGACGGACTGGTTCAACCGTTCTTTGTATGCCTCGAAGTCGTCGATCGGGCGCTTGGCCACACCGCTTTCCATCGCGGCTTTGGCAACGGCAGAGGACACGACGCCGACAAGGCGCGGGTCAAAGGGTTTGGGGATCAGATAATCGGGGCCAAAAGTCAGTTGCTCACCTTTATAGGCCGCAGCCGCCTCGGCGCTGGTTGTGGCGCGTGCCATCTCGGCGATCCCGTCCACGCAGGCGATCTGCATTTCGTCGTTGATTTCGGTCGCACCCACATCCAGCGCGCCCCGGAAGATGAAGGGGAAACACAGAACGTTGTTGACCTGATTGGGAAAGTCGCTGCGGCCCGTGGCAATGATCGCGTCCGGCGCGACTTCGCGTGCGGCTTGTGGCAAAATTTCCGGGCTTGGATTGGCCAGCGCGAAGATGATCGGGCGCTTAGCCATCTTCTCAACCATCTCGGGCTTCAGGACGTTCGGCCCGCTAAGGCCAAGGAACAGGTCTGCATCGCCGATTACATCGTCCAGCGTGCGCAAATCCGTTTTTTGTGCGAATTGATCCTTGTGCGGGTTCATGTCCTCTTCACGGCCTTCATAGACAAGCCCGTGAATGTCGCACAGCCAGATATTCTCGCGCTTGACGCCCAGTTTGACCAGCATCATCAGGCAGGCAATTCCAGCCGCGCCGCCACCGGTTGAGACAACCTTGACGTCTTCAAAATTTTTGCCGGCGACGTGCAGCGCATTCTTGGCCGCGGCACCCACGACAATCGCGGTGCCGTGTTGGTCGTCGTGAAAGACCGGGATGTTCATCCGTTCCCGGCACAGCTTTTCGACGATGAAACAGTCCGGCGCCTTGATGTCTTCAAGGTTGATCGCGCCAAAGGTCGGTTCCAATGCGCAAACGATTTCCGCCAGTTTCTCGGGGTCGGGTTGATCGACCTCGATGTCAAAGCAATCGATCCCGGCGAATTTCTTGAACAGGACGGCCTTGCCTTCCATCACAGGTTTAGAGGCAAGCGCGCCGATGTTTCCCAGCCCCAGAACAGCTGTCCCGTTTGAGACGACAGCTACCAGGTTCCCGCGTGCGGTATACAGCTCGGCATTTGCAGGATCCGCTTTGATTTCCAGGCTGGCCTCTGCCACACCGGGCGAATAGGCGCGTGCCAGATCGCGGCCGTTCGCCATCGGTTTTGTCGCTTTGATTTCAAGCTTACCGGGCTTTGGATGGGCGTGATATTCTAGCGCGGCCTGCCGCAGGCTGGGTGTGTCCGACATCGGCGACTCAACTCCTCAGAAAATTTGATTTAGTGTTAAACTATTTCCCCGGCTTTGGCTACGCTACGTCATTTTGCAACAGTTTCGCTAAAGTTCACCGACATCCCGTTGAAAAGCGTCGTATTGCTTTTACATTCGGGCAACTTTGGAGCCAACCTAGACCTGTCGAGCACTGAAAGCCATAAATGAGCTATAAAGATGAATTTCAGGCCGGGACCGCCTTCCCGGCGGACCAGGTCGTTGTTGGTCCGGATCGCGCCGTTTACGTATCGGTTTTGCTGATCGCCATTCTTGTCCTTGCCGCCGTCAGTATCTGGCCGGTTCAAGCCCTTGCTCTGAACGAAGAGGGGGGATTGTTCGAAACGATCTCGGCCGCAGCGCTTTTTGCCTCAGGTCTGGCCGCGCTCTGGCGCTATCCCGGCATCACCCATCTTTATATTGCGCTGGTCTGTCTGTTGCTGGCGGAAAGAGAGCTTGAGGCGGAAATCTATCCAGTCGACAGCCTGCCATATTGGGTCCTTAACGGTTTGGACAGTGTGCTTGATATGACGTCTGTCCGGATTGTTCTGGCCGTCATCGTGATCGGAGGTGCCCTATGGCATGGAGCCCCGACGGCATGGCAGGCGGTAAAGCGACGGGCGCCTTTTTTTTTGATTTTCGTGCTGGCGGGATTGCTGGCGGTAACCGCTCAGCTGCTCGAGGAAGTTTCCGGAATTTACCAGGCAGATCTGTCCACACTTATGACTGTTCGGTTCTTTGTTCTGGAAGAAACGCTTGAGATGTTCTTTTCGATTGGCATTTTGGCCTCTGTTCTGATCGGATGGCCAAAATCCGATGCCGAAGAGACGCTTAATGACCTCGACCTTGAACAACAGCCAGGCGCGCGCTGAAATCCGACTGCCCACAAGCGAACTGCGCGACGATATCCCGTTTTTCACAAAGACGCTCGGAATGAGGATGGATATGATCTATCCCGCTGACGATCCGAGTGTTGCCGTGTTTTCAGGCCACGGGTTGCGCCTTCGGGTTGAGAGGGACGCGCCTGAAGCGGCAGGCACGATCCGCATCCTGACAGACGATCCTGACGGTTTTGCGGGCGGACAGCGGACTCTGGTCGCGCCCAATGGTACGCGTGTTGAAATTGACGAGTTGAACCCGCCAATGGTGATGCCAGAAACGGTGCATTCCTTCGTGGTTCGCAGGCTCAAGGATCAGGCCCCCTGGATCATCGGGCGGGCGGGGATGCATTACCGCGATCTGGTGCCAGATCGGCTGGGTGGGTCGATCATCGCCAGCCATATCCGTATCCCCGATGGGGGGCCGGTGCCGGACATGGTGCATTTCCACAAGGTCGGGTTTCAACTGATTTTCTGCATCCATGGTTGGGTCGACGTCGTGTACGAGGATCAGGGCGAAAAAATGCGCCTGACAGCCGGGGATTGCTTTATCCAACCCCCAGAAATCCGCCACCGCGTTCTTGAAGCCTCCGATAATGTTCAGGTGATCGAAATCGGTGTTCCCGCCGAACATGTCACCGAAATCGACCACGAGATGGAACTGCCTACGCCGAATTTCCGGCCGGACCGCGAATGGCAGGGGCAGCGTTTTGTTTATAACAAAGCCGAGAATTCGGAGTGGGGGCCATTCCGCCTGCCTGGATACATCTGTCGCGACACGACAATTGCCGAGAATACCAAGGGTGTCGCAGGCGTGCAGGTCGTACGAAAAGGGCATGGTGAACCGGTTTGGGCGACGCATGACACGGATATCCATTTTACCTTCGTCATGACGGGCGAGGTAACTTTGGAAGGTGAAGAGCGCGACCCCTACCGTCTGGAACATGGGGATGCGTTCGTGATCCCGCCCGGTATGCGCACCAAACTGTCCGAACCTTCTGATGATGTCGAATTGCTTGAAGTCACCCTTCCGGGGGTCTTCAATACCGATCTGGGCTAGGTGAGAATTTGCCTGGGAATCTTGTACTCGGGGGTTCAACTCCCCGGGCAGTTTCCTTTAGGGTGTGATTTTCTGACCAGTTGATCAAAAATGGGGAATCGCCATGACTTTGAAAGATGCAGCGCTGTCTGTCCGGGAAAAAGCTTATGCGCCTTATTCCAACTTCAAAGTTGGGGCTGCAATCCGGTCCGCCAGCGGTGAGGTCTATTCCGGCTGTAACGTGGAAAATGTGGCTTACCCTGAAGGCACCTGTGCCGAGGCCGGAGCTATCGCTGCGATGGTCGCTGCGGGCGAACAGGAACTGTCCGAGGTCTATGTTGTTGCCTCAAGCCCGCAACCGGTTCCGCCGTGTGGCGGTTGCCGGCAAAAGCTGGCCGAATTTGGCAAGCGGGACGTCAAGGTGACGCTGGCGACCATGGATGGCGCCGAGTTTGTAACCACGATTGGACAATTGCTGCCGGGTGCTTTCGACGCCTCGCACATGGAGGACGTGTGACCCCATGGATGCCCGTTCGATCATTGCAAAACTGCGCCGGAATGAGGTGCCGACCGGAGATGAGCTGAACTGGTTCGCGCAAGGACTGGCCGATGGTGGTGTCAGCGACGCCCAAGCGGGCGCTTTTGCCATGGCCGTCTGCATGGGCGGATTGGGCACCAAAGGGCGCGCCGATCTGATGATCGCCATGCGCGACAGCGGCCACGTGCTCAGCTGGGATTTCGATGGCCCGGTAATCGACAAACACTCGACAGGTGGGGTGGGGGATAGCGTAAGCCTTGTGCTCGCCCCTGCACTGGCTGAGATGGGGGCTTATGTCCCCATGATCTCGGGCCGGGGTCTGGGGCATACTGGCGGTACGCTGGACAAGCTTGAGGCCATTCCCGGTGTCAGCACCCAGATCGGTCAGGACCGCCTGACGCAGATTTTGCGGGATACAGGCGCGGCCATTGTCGGGGCTACGGGGCAGATCGCCCCGGCCGACAAGCGCCTTTATGCGATCCGTGATGTGACGGCGACCGTTGAAAGCCTGGACCTGATCACAGCGTCGATCCTGTCCAAGAAACTGGCCGCCAGCCCCGAGGCTTTAGTGCTGGATGTCAAGGTAGGCAGCGGCGCGTTTATGAAAACTTTGGAGGATGCGCGCAAACTGGCACAGGCCCTGTCGGAAACTGCGAATGCAGCAGGTTGCCGGACCTCGGCGGTCATCACCGATATGCACCAACCTTTAGCGCCTGCGCTGGGCAATGCGTTGGAAGTGGCCGAGGTGATGAAGGTCATGACGCAAGACCCCTATGCCCCGCTGGCCGAAATCTCGGCCGAGTTGGGCGGGGTTCTGCTGGCGGATGCCGGGATGTTCGCAACCGCCGAAGAAGGTCGCGACAAGATCACGGATGTCATCCGCGACGGTCGCGCGGCGGAACGCTTTGGGCGTATGATGGCAGCCGTAGGCGCGCCGCTGCAGTTTGTTGAAAACTGGTCCCGGTACTTGCCAGAGGCCAGCGTGATCCTTGAGGTTCCGGCACAGACCAACGGACACATCACTGCCATTAACGGTGAGGCGCTGGGCCTGACAGTTGTTGCACTGGGCGGAGGACGGCATGTTGAAGACGACGTCATCAACCCGGCCGTGGGTCTGTCTGACATCGTCCGGCTGGGCGACAAAGTCGAGAAGGGCGCGCCTTTGGCGGTAATCCACGCTTCGCGGGAAGATGCCGCGCGGCGGGCCGCCCAGAGCGTTCTCAGCGCGATCACGATAGGTGCCGATGCCCCGGCAGAGCCCACTCTTGTCCACGAAAGGATTACGCCGTGACCCGCGCGTTTCTTGTGGTGATGGACTCGGTTGGCATCGGCGGCGCGCCGGATGCTGATCGGTTCTTTAATGGCGATGTGTCGGACACGGGTGCAAACACACTGGCCCATATTTCACAGGCCTGCGCCGAAGGGCGGGCTGAAGACGGGCGCTCAGGCCCACTTTACCTGCCAAACTTGGATGCGCTGGGACTGAGGGCCGCAACGCGGTTGGCATCGGGGTCAGAAACGCCGGGGTTGGAGGTCGATCCGTCTGGGCGCTGGGGGTGCGCGAGAGAGCATTCACTGGGCAAGGATACGCCTTCTGGCCACTGGGAGCTGGCCGGTCTGCCGGTGCCGTGGGATTGGCATTATTTCCCGGATACCACGCCAACCTTCCCCGCCGACTTAAGCCAGGCTGCGGCCCAGGCGGCTGGAACAGACGGTATTCTAGGTGATTGTCACGCCTCGGGCACGACCATTATCGCCGAACTAGGGGCCGAGCATATGCGGACGGGTCGGCCAATCTGCTACACTTCCGCCGACAGCGTGTTCCAGATCGCGGCACATGAGGAGAGCTTTGGCCTCGACCGCCTGCTGGACATGTGCAAGGCGCTTGCCCCGCGGTTGCATGAGATGAAAGTGGGTCGCGTCATCGCGCGACCTTTCACAGGCTCACCTGATCAGGGCTTTACCCGCACCACCAACCGAAAGGATTTTGCCATTCTGCCGCCGGCGCCGGTTTTGACCAATTGGGTGCAGGATGCAGGACGCCGCGTCCATGCGGTGGGCAAGATCGGTGACATCTTCTCGATGCAGGGGATCGACACGCTACGCAAAGGGTCGGATGCCGAGTTGATGGGCCACTTGTCCGATTTGGTCGATCAGGCCGAAGAAGGCAGCCTGACCTTCGCCAATTTTGTTGAATTCGACAGCCTCTATGGCCACCGCCGTGATATCAGCGGCTATGCCCGCGCCTTGGAATGGTTCGACCGCGAGATCGGTTTGATTCTGAACAAGCTGCGCTCGGGCGATCTTATGCTTTTGACCGCAGATCACGGCAATGACCCCAGTTGGATCGGAACCGACCACACGCGCGAACAGGCGCCCGTTCTGATCGCGGGGCAGGGCACGGGCCAAATCGGGGCTGTCGATTTTGCCGATGTCGCTGCAAGTATCGCACACCATCTGAACATTCCGGCACAAGGGCCGGGGAAGAGTTTTCTATGACCGTCGCAGACCTACCCAAAATCGAGTTGCACCTGCACCATGAAGGGGCAGCACCGCCTGAATTCATCCGTCAGCTTGCGCATGAAAAACGCATAGACCTGAGCGGTATCTTTAAATCAGACGGAAGTTATGACTTCCGCGACTTCGCCCACTTTCTCAGTGTCTACGAGGCCGCCTGCGAGGTGCTTAAATCACCCGAGGATTTCCGTCGCCTGACCTTGGCCATTCTGGAGGAGAGTGCTGCGAATGGGGTGGTCTATTCGGAAACTTTCCTCAGCCCTGATTTCTGCGGCGGCGGGGATGTGCACGCCTGGCGTGACTATCTGAACGCCATTCAGGACGCGGCGGACGAGGCTGAGCGCAAGTTCGATATCACCTTGCGCGGCGTTGTCACGTGCGTCCGGCATTTTGGACCCGAACAGGCGAAACAAAGCGCCTATTGCGCAGCAGAAACCGCCGGTGACTGGATCACCGGGTTTGGCATGGGCGGTAATGAGGGCGTCGGGACGCAGGGCGATTACAAATGGGCCTTTGAATGCGCCCGCGAAGCTGAGTTGCGCCTGACCACCCATGCCGGAGAGTTCGGCGGGCCCGAAAGCGTACGCGATGCTGTTCGGGACCTTGGTGTCGAACGGGTCGGCCACGGCGTGCGGGCCATCGAGGACGACGATCTGATCCGGGAACTTGTCGACCGCGAAGTCACACTTGAAGTCTGCCCCGGTTCCAACGTGGTTCTGGGTCTATTCCCCGATTTTGCGGCACATCCGATTGCCCGGTTGCGCGATCAAGGTGTGAACGTCACAGTTTCCACAGACGATCCGCCGTTTTTCCATACCACCATGCGGCGCGAATATGAGATGCTGCATCAGGCCTTTGGCTGGGACGCGAAGGATTTTGCGGCCCTGAACGACACAGCCCTGAATGCGGCCTTCTGCGATGATGGCACCCGCGAACGGGTCAAGAAAAGACTGGAGAGAACATGAGCGAACACCTGACCGTCGTTGACCACCCGCTGGTGCAGCACAAACTGACGCTCATGCGGGACAAGGGCACCTCGACCGCTGTTTTCCGACAGCTGCTGCGCGAAATAACGTTGCTGCTGGCCTATGAGGTCACGCGTGAGCTGAAGCTGACCACGCGCCACATCGAAACCCCAATGGAGGAAATGGACGCCCCCATTCTGGCCGGTAAAAAACTGGCTTTGGTATCGATCCTGCGGGCGGGAAATGGGATGCTGGACGGGGTGCTGGAACTGGTCCCCTCGGCCCGTGTCGGGTTTGTCGGGTTGTATCGCGACGAAGAAACGCTGAAACCGGTTCAGTATTACTTCAAAGCGCCCGAAGGCTTAAAAGACCGTCTTGTCATTGCCGTTGACCCAATGTTGGCCACCGGCAACAGCTCGGCTGCGGCGATTGATCTGCTGAAAGAGGCAGGGGCGACCGATATCCGGTTCTTATGCCTGCTGGCCGCGCCCGAAGGCGTCGCCCGCATGAAAGAGGCGCATCCTGACGTGAACATCGTCACGGCGTCGCTGGATCGCGAGTTGAACTCAAAAGGGTATATCATGCCTGGGTTGGGCGATGCCGGCGACCGAATGTTCGGCACCAAGTAACCGGCCTACTCGCCACAGATATTCTGCAGTCGGACCCAATCGCGGTCCGGCAGCACTTGCGGCAGCGGGCGCCCGGCCATCGGGTCGGCCTCGATCAAGCCCAGAGTGTCTTCCCCCGTGACATCCACAGCATAGGCATATGGCGTTGAAGGCAGCGCCGCTTGGGCGAAAACTTCCAGCAAATCTTGATCGGACAAAGTTGGGCGCGGTTCTGACAAGACCTGTTCGGTATAGGCGTCAACGATCTCGGGCGTCAGCTCTCCGGTTGTCAGCAGGCGAAACGCCGTAGTTGGGCCGGTTCGGTCCAGTACCTCGTCCAAGGGATCCTGTGCGGCGGCCCGCGCGCGTTCGGCAATGATGTAACCGGCGGCGATGGATGGGTCCTCGTGATCTTCAACCAATGAGCGGTTCAACAGAATGATCCCACCAGGCAGGCCGAGGCTTGTTTGTACCCCAGCGGGCAGAATAACGACCTCTCGCACTCCGGTTCGGGCTGCCAGTTGGTCCAACGCAGCCTGTGCATCCTCTGAGGTGCACGAAACACCCGAAACCCGTTCAATCCGGTGCAGGATCGCATCTCCGATATCGTATCGCTTGATCTCGGGGACAACAGAAACGACGTGGTTTTGCAGCGCGGCCGGAACCCAAAGCAGCAATAGCGCGGCAACTGCAGCAACCACACCCGCAACACTAAGCCAGCGCAACCGTCCGGGATGCGGGCGCGACCGATCAATTGCCTTTTGCAAACGGTCGATCGCCGCGATCATCGTCGTCTCGGTTTCCTCCAGCTCCAGCGTTTCGTCGGGGTCGCCGTCCGGGTTGAAGATTGCGGGATAAAGTCCTGGGTTCTGTCGTTCCAGCGCAGCCAATGACCAATGGGTCAATGCCCGATCGTTGAAATCAGAAATCGTCAGCGTTGCTTCGCCAATCGACACCACAACCTCGCGCCGCTGCACGTCGGGCGAGGGGCGCCACAGACCGGTGGCTTCGATCCGTTCGTACTGTTTCAGAGCCGTCATCAAGGTGAAGTTTGCTCGTTATTATTTTGCCCCAGCTTAACATGGTAAATTCAAAGGGCGCAAACCAGTTGCGCCGTCTGCAGTAAATGTGCTGGATACAACGGCGCGCGAAGGATCGGCCTGTCGTGCTCCACTGTTATGCCGAGGTGAATGATGCAGGCGGACACTCAGACGTCACCCATACTGGCATCGGTGCTGATGATCAGCGCGATGGCCATCATCGGGGTGATAGACAACGTGGTGATCCTGTTGGCGGAAACGGTTGGCCTGTGGCAATTCCACCTGAGCCGCGCGTTGCTGATGTTGCCGCTGATCTTTGGTCTGTCGCTATTGGGGCTGGGCAGTATGCGCCCGAAACGATTTGGCCCGGTGATTCTGCGCAGCGTACTGATCACCCTGGCCATGTTGTTCTATTTCGCGTCGCTTGCGGTCATGCCGATTGCGCAGGCGCTGGCCGGGTTATTCACATCGCCGATCTTTGTCCTGTTGATCTCGGCCCTGGCAATGAAACAACGGATTGGTCCTTGGCGTATCGTTGCGGTTTTTCTGGGGTTTGCAGGGATCCTGTGCGTGCTGCAGCTTGACCCCTACGATTTCGATACCCGCAGCCTGTTGCCGGTCGCCGGGGGCCTGTTCTACGCGTTGAGTGCCGTTATCACGCGCAGCCACTGTTCGGATGAAAGCACCGTCGCTCTGTTGGCCGCGATGATCATCACGCTGGGGGCGGCCGGGGGGATCGGTCTTCTGGTTCTCGAGCTGATTCCGGTGGCCGCGCCGGATGGTCCCGACGGTTTCGCCGCGCGGGGTTGGGTCTGGCAGATGCAACCAGCATTGCCGTGGATCGCAATACAGGCGGTTGGTTCCACGATTGCCGTCTTCATGTTGATCAAGGCCTATCAGGTGGGCGAGCCGTCCTATGTCGCGGTCTTTGAGTACTCGGTCATGATCTTTGGTCCGCTCTTTGCTTTTGCGGCCTTCGGGCAGGCAATCGGGCCGATGCAGATTGCTGGGATTGGCTTGATCGCAATCGCTGGTGCCCTGTTGGGATGGCGTGCAGGGCGCGAGGCTGCTCGGCCAGAACCTGTTTAGGCGTATCCTGAGGCCAGCCTATTGTTTTGAGTGGGCAAGCGGGGATCATTCAGACCTGATACCGATGGGAGTAACATGACCCGGGCGATTTCAATCGACGGGTTCCGACAGATTCGGCCGCACGGATGAGCGCTGGCGGTCATTATAGTTTCCAAAAATCTGCCAATATTTTCCAATTGCGCAGTGTTGTTCAGAGAATTGTTGTTTTTCACGGCCTTAAGAGCGCAAATTGGGCGGCAATGTGTCTAAACAAAGTCGGCCATGTTTAAGTTGTGCTAGTCGTTATGAGTAGTTGTTTTGTGTCAGAAGTGGGTGCGACACGTGTTAAAAGTACAGAGTGTTTTGAGTTATGAGGCCGTTCCGAACCATCAAGTGCAGGACAACCCTGCGGTTTCGTTGAACGCGCGTCGGGGTGGTTTTGTCCACGGAACTAAGATTGCGACGGATCGCGGTTGGCAGCCTGTTGAAGGACTGCAAGCAGGCGATCTGATCCGAACGATGGACAACGGGTTCAGGGCAGTCTCGCGGGTTGCGACCGATTGCATCGCAATCCCTGCCAGTGAGACCAAAGCGGAAAACCTGCCGGTCCGTGTGCCGTCAAACACTTTGTATAATGGCGATCCGGTCTGGTTGATGCCAGAGCAGGGCGTGGCGTTGGATAATACCAAACTGAACCGGGGTCCGATCACGCTGCCGATCAGCATGCCCGTGGTCCCAGCGCGGGTTCTCAGCGGTACGTTCCGGCTTTCGTCCAGCGCGCCATCATTGCTGTTTGAGGTTGGTTCGTTGTTCTTTGAGCAAGACGAAGTGATCTACATTGAGGGCGGACTGCGCGCCTTTTGTCCTGCGGGCCGCTTTGGGTCGAACAGCCGGCCCGCGAATGCCTCTTACAAGGTGGTCGATGCTGAGCGGACCGAAGATCTGATCGACATGGTCGCGCATAGCAGGGATGTAGCAGTGCTTGCAAACTCACTGGGCGCGCTACCGGCGCCGATCATGCAGAACCCGATATTTCCAGCGCGGCCTGTTATGGGCGCGCGACGTCCCGGGCGGCCGGGGCGGCCTGCTCCGATATTCTAATTTATTTAAAGCTATTGATTAAAGAATGGCGCTGGCGCGGTAACCCGCACCAGCGTCTATTTTTTTAGGCAGCTTTTGCTTCGGGGTCAAAGCGACCATAGAAGCTCTGGCCTTTCTCAGCCATCCCTCGCAGCAGCGGCGGGCAGGTGAAACGTTCGCCATACTGTGCCGTCAATTGGTCGCAACGCTCGGCGGCGTAGGGCGTGCCAATGATGTCCAGCCAGCTGAGCGGACCACCCGACCATGGCGCAAAGCCCCAGCCAAGGATCGCACCTACGTCGCCTTCGCGGATGTCCTCCAGAACGCCTTCTTCCAACGCGCGGACCGCTTCCAGAACCTGCGCGAACATCAGACGTTCTTGCACTTCGATCAGGTCAGGCTGGTCCTCGGCATGCGGGTATTTCTCCTGCAGACCCTTCCAGTACTCGGTGCGCTTGCCTTTTTCGTCATAGTCGAAGAAGCCCGCGTTTGCCTTGCGGCCCAGACGGCCCTGTTCTTCCATCCAGAAGATCAGATCATCGCCCGGGTTTTCCGGATAGGCATCGCCCATCGCGGCTTTGGTGGCGCGTGCAATCTTGGCGCCCAGATCAATCGAGGTTTCATCGTTCAGCTGGATCGGACCAACGGGGAAGCCCAACTGACGCGCGGCGTTGTCAATCAGCACAGGGCTGACGCCCTCGGTGATCATGCGCAAACCTTCGTTGATGTAGGGAATGATGCAGCGGTTGGCATAGAAGAAGCGTGCGTCGTTGACCACGATCGGCGTCTTGCGGATCTGGCGGACATAGTCCAGTGCCTTGGCCACCGCGCGATCACCTGTTTCCTTGCCTTTGATGATCTCGACCAGGAACATCTTCTCGACTGGCGAGAAGAAGTGGATGCCGATGAACTGATCCGGACGCACCGACGCCTTGGCCAGATCGCTGATCGGCAGGGTCGAAGTGTTCGACGCAAAAATGCAATCCTCAGGGATAATCGCCTCGACCTTCTTGGTCATCTCGGCCTTTACGCCGACGTCTTCAAACACGGCTTCGATGATCAGGTCGCAGCCCTTGAGGTTGTCCAGATCCGGCGTCGCAGAGATGCGACCCAGCATGGCCTCTTTCTTCTCAGCGGTGACCTTGCCGCGCTTCATACCCTTGTCCAGGTAGCTCTCGGTGTAGGCCTTGCCTTTATCCGCGGCCTCTTGGTCACGGTCGATCAGAACCACTTCCATACCGGCCTGAGCTGAGACCAGCGCGATACCGGCACCCATCATGCCCGCGCCCAGAACGCCGATCTTCTTGACCCGCTGATCGGGTACGCCCGCCGGACGCACAGCGCCTTTTTCCAACGCTTCCTTGTTCAGGAACAGCGACCGGATCATCGCACCCGACGACGGGTTCATCAAAACAGATGTAAACCAGCGCGCTTCGATCTTCAGCGCGGTGTCGAAATCGACCAGTGCGCCTTCGTAAACTGCACTCAGCAGAGCCTTAGCCGCAGGGAAGGCGCCTTGGGTTTTGCCGTTCACCATCGCCGATGCGCCGACAAAGTTCATGAAACCGGCAGGGTGATAGGGGGCACCGCCGGGCATCTTATAGCCCTTCGCATCCCAGGGTTTGACGATATCCGCGTCCTTGGCGTTCAGCACCCATTCCTTGGCTGCGGCCATCGGGTCGGCTGCGATCTCGTCAATATAACCCGCGCCCTTGGCTTTCTTGACGTCCAGCATTTTGCCTTCCAGCAGCAGCGGAGCGGCGGCAATCGCGCCAACCTTGCGGACCATCCGGGTGGTGCCACCAGCGCCTGGGAAGATGCCAACCATGATCTCGGGCAGGCCGTATTTCGCTTTTGGGTTCTCGGCTGCAAAGATGCGGTGCGTGGACAGCGGCAGTTCCATGCCAATGCCAGCAGCGGTGCCAGGCAGAACGGTGGCAATCGGCTTGCCGCCCTTCTTGGTCTTGGGGTCCATGCCTGCCATCTCGATTTTACGCAGCAGGGCGTGCATCTGCATCGTGCCCTCGAACAGGCCTTTTGCCGGGTTGTCGCCCGCCTGTTCCTTCATCACTGCCAACAGGTTCAGGTCCATGCCGCCTGCAAAGGACCCGTCCTTACCGGATGTGATAACGATCCCTTTGACGTCGTCATCAGCCAGCGCCTGATCGACCAGATCGCTCAGTTGCGCCAGCCCGTCAAAGGACATCACGTTCATGGTTTTCCCGGGCACGTCCCAGGTGATAGTGGCGACGCCGTCTGCGTCTTTGCTCAGAGTGAAATCAGTCATTGTCATCTCCAATCTGGTCAGCCGTCAGCGGGCTGCCATCCTTGCGGGTGAAGGCGAATCCGTTCTCATCATCCTTCACCATCATGTCTATGTCGCTGTAATAGCCGGTCTCGGTCGGGGTCCGTGTGCCCACTACCAGAAAGGTCGCGGGCGCATCGGTTTTGTTCACAAGGTGGTGGCCGTTGGCCTCACCTGCGGGCCAAGCGGCGCAATCGCCGGGCTGCATCTCATGCTCACCATCATCATCGATCAGCACGCAGGTGCCGCTGAGCATGATGGCAAATTCGTCCTGCTCCATGTGGTAATGGCGCAGCGAAGACATGCCTTGCGGTTCCAACCGCACGATGTTGACCCCGTATTGGGACAGCCCGCCTGCATCGCCCACACGCTGGACGAAACGACCTGCGGTCGCCTCGGCCAGTTTGCCGGGATAGGCCGAGCCACCCTGAAACAGGATCTGAGAGAGATCCAGCTTGGGCATCAGACGCGCTCGATGATCGTCGCTGCACCCATACCGGATGCAATGCAGAGCGTGGCCAGACCGGTTTCCTTGTCCTGACGCTCCAGTTCATCCAGCAGAGTGCCGATGATCATCGCACCGGTTGCGCCCAGCGGGTGGCCCATGGCGATCGAACCGCCGTTGACGTTGACCAAACCGGGGTCGACATCAAACGCCTGCTGGAACCGCAGAACGACTGAAGCAAAAGCTTCGTTCACTTCGAACAGGTCCAGATCACTGATCTTCATACCGTTGTCGGCCAGAATCTTCTCGGTCACCGGTACCGGGCCGGTCAGCATGATGGTCGGGTCGGTGCCAATCTTGGCGGTTGCCTTGATGCGCGCGCGCGGCTTGAGGCCGTGTTTCTCGCCGAATTCCTTGTTGCCGATGAGAACCGCCGCCGCACCATCCACGATGCCCGAGCTGTTGCCCGCGTGGTGGATGTGGTTGATCTTTTCCAGATGCGGGTATTTCAGCATCGCCACCTTATCAAAGCCGGGCATCTGTTCGCCCATCATCTGGAAGGCCGGGTTCAGGCCGCCAAGGCTTTGCATGTCAGTGCCGGGGCGCATGTATTCGTCGCGGTCCAGAATGGTCAGGCCGTTCTGATCCTTGATGGTGATAACCGATTTCTCAAAGCGGTTGTCTGCCCATGCTTCCGCGGCTCGGCGTTGCGATTCCATCGCCAACGCGTCTGCGTCATCACGGCTAAAGCCATATTCGGTCGCGATGATATCGGCCGAGATTCCCTGTGGCACGAAATAGGTGTCCATCGCCAGCGAGGGATCAACGGCAATCGCTGCGCCGTCGCTGCCCATGGCCACGCGTCCCATCATTTCCACGCCACCTGCGATGTACGCTTGGCCAGCGCCGCCCTTGACCTGGTTTGCCGCCAGGTTCACAGCTTCCATGCCGGATGCACAGAAACGGTTGATCGCCAGGCCGGGGATCGACTGGTCCAGGTCCGAGGCCAGAACAGCCGAACGTGCCAGACAGCCGCCTTGTTCCATCACCTGCGTGACATTTCCCCAGATCACGTCCTCAACGGCGTGGCCTTCCAGATTGTTGCGCTCTTTCACCGCATTCAGGGTCAGGGCGGACAGGCGTACCGAGGTTACCTCGTGCAGGCTGCCATCCTTGCGGCCCTTGCCGCGCGGGGTGCGCAGGGCGTCATAAATATAAGCTTCGGTCATGGGGTCTCTCCTTAAGCTCGATCCGACGGTTTGCCGGGCATCAGGTCATAGGGGTGTTTCCAGCCTGGCTGTTCTGACAAGCGGGTCATCCAGGCATCGATATGGGGCCAGTCGGCGCGGTCAAAGCCGAATGGTTCAGGGTAATACAGATAGCTGCAGCAGCTGAGATCGGCATTCGTGACGTCATCACCAACAATCCAATCGCGGCCTTCAAGATGAGTGTTCAGAACGTCATAGGCCGCTTTGAGGCGACCTTGATTGAAGGCAATTACATCAGGATTTCGGTGCTGTTCCGGCAAGAAGTTGATCAGGAAACGGGTCAAGCCAGCCATTGAGCTGAGCTTGTGATTGTCCCACAGCACCCAGCGCAGAACGTCGTAGTTCTCATCCCGGTTCTTACCGCCGAACTTGCCGGATTTCTCAGTCACATAGGCCTGAATGGCGCCCGATTGGCTGGTCCGGAAATCGCCATCGACCAGCACGGGCGCTTCGCCCATTTCATTGACTTCGGCGCGGTATTCTGGAGTACGTGTAACGCCTTTGAAGAAGTCTACAAAAACCGGCTCCCAGTCCAGCCCGGACATTTCCAGGGCCAAGGCAGCCTTGTAGCTGTTTCCGCTTTCTCCGAAGCAATGAAGTTCGATTGTCATGTGATCGCCCCTCCCAAGGCGTACGGTGCGAAGTCGAAACTCGCGTATTTCGAGAAAGACGATCCGCTTGGCTGTGCGCCAAAGGGCATTGTCTTGCTGAAAACACGCCCACCTGAGTGAAGGTGGCTGTAGTGTTTAACGCTTGCGGTTATCCAACTCGGAATTGAAGATTCGCAGGCGATGGGTCAGGTTGTCCTCGTTGATCACGTTGTTGAAATTCTCGAACAGAAACGACAGTGCTTCTCCTTCGTCCAATCCAGCATCACGCGCGAACGCTTTGAGCTTGCGATACCCGTCTTCGGTCATTGCGACGGGAAAGCGGCGGGTTAGTCGAAAACGCTTTGGCATGTGGTTCCTCCGGTAAGCTGGGTCCGGGCAATATCGCCCGGACCCAGACTGAGATCAGAAGTTCGCCGCGTCCAGAGCCATGACCGTGTCCGCGCCCGTCTGGATACGTGCCAGATGCATGCCTGTAGCAGGCAGGCGGCGCGCCATGTAGAAACGGCCGGTGTTGATCTTGGTCTCGTAGAACTCTTTGTCCGACGCGCCGCCATCCAGCGCATCTTGCGCGGCTTTGGCCATCTGCGCCCACATCAAGCCCAGGCAAACATGTCCAAACATGTGCATGAAGTCATAAGAACCGGACAGAGCATTGTTGGGGTTCTTCATGCCTTCCTGCATGAAGTACATGCCAGCGGCCTGCAGGTCTTTGGACGCAGCCTTCAGCGGTTCGATGAAGGCCTTGTCATAGGCTTCGTCTTTACCAGCGTTGTCTTTGCAGAATGTCTTGACCATGTCGAAGAACGCCATGACGTGCTTGCCGCCGTCTTGCGCCAGCTTACGACCGACAAGGTCCAACGCCTGGACGCCGTTGGCGCCTTCGTAGATCATCGCGATGCGTGCGTCGCGGGTGTATTGCGACATGCCCCATTCTTCGATGTAGCCATGACCGCCATAGACCTGCTGTGCCTGAACGGTCATGTCATAGCCCTGATCGGTCAAAAAGCCTTTGATGACCGGTGTCAGCAGCGAGATCAGTCCGTCCGCATCTTTGTCGTTTGACCGGTGTGCTTTGTCGATCATGGTCGCGCCCCACAGGATGAACGCGCGCGCACCTTCGGTGAAGCTTTTCTGATCCATCAGGTTGCGGCGAATGTCCGGGTGCACGATCAGCGGATCGGCGGGGCCGTCCGGGTTCTTTACACCGGTCACGTCACGGCCCTGCAGGCGGTCTTTGGCGTATTCGACGGCATTCTGGTACGCGGCCTCTGCCTGAGACAGGCCTTGCATGCCCACACCCAGACGCGCTTCGTTCATCATTGTGAACATGGCACGCATGCCTTTGTGCTCTTCGCCCAGCAGCCAGCCGGTGGCTTCGTCATAGTTCATGACGCAGGTCGAGTTGCCGTGGATACCCATCTTCTCTTCGATCTTGCCGACCGAGACACCGTTACGCTCGCCCGGCGTACCATCTTCATTGACGATGAACTTGGGCACGATGAACAGGGAGACGCCCTTGATGCCTTCGGGGCCGCCGGGGATCTTGGCCAACACCAGGTGGATGATGTTGTCAGCCATGTCGTGATCGCCGGACGAGATAAATATCTTTTGGCCCGAAATCTTATAGCTGCCATCGCTCTGCGGTTCTGCTTTGGTGCGCATCAGGCCCAGATCGGTGCCGCAATGCGGTTCCGTCAGGTTCATGGTGCCGGTCCATTCGCAGCTGACCATATTGGGCAGGTATTTGTCTTTCTGTTCGTCGGTTCCGTGCGCCAGGATCGCTGACGCCGCGCCGTGCGTCAGGCCCTGATACATCACGAATGCCTGGTTCGCAGCCGAGAACATCTCGCCAACGGCGGTGCCCAGGACGTATGGCATGTTCTGACCGCCATACTCTTCCGGCATGTCGAGGCCAGTCCAGCCACCTTCTTTCATCTGCTCAAAAGCGTCTTTGAACCCGGTGGGCGTGTATACGATACCGTTTTCCAACCGGCATCCTTCGGTGTCCCCAACCACGTTCAGCGGGTGCAGAACATTGGTGGCCACTTTGCCTGCTTCTTCCAGAACGGCGCCTGTGAATTCGGCTTCAAGCTCGTTGTACCCCGGAACGTCGGAGTCCGAGATTTTCAGTACGTCGTGCAGAATGAACTGCGTATCTTTGGTTGGCGCGTTGTAGACGGGCATGTGAAGCTCCCTTTAATTCATATGTCCGGGTGGTAGGCAGGCGAGGGGGTTACTCGGCAGCCTTTTTGTCTTGTTTGACCGAGGCGATGACTTTCTCGCCCCAGCGCAACTGTTCTTTCAGATCGTCGATCGCCTGGGTCAGTTCCTCACGGCGCGCTTCCATATCTTCCAGGCGCTCGCACGCAATTTCATAGGTGCGTGATATCTGAGTCATCTGTTGGTCGCCGACATGGTAAAGGTCCAGAAGCTGGCGTATTTCTTCAAGGCTGAACCCAAAGCGCTTGCCGCGCAGGATGAGTTTCAGGCGGGCACGATCACTTTTGGTGAACAGCCGTTTCTGACCTTCGCGGATCGGAAACAAAAGCTCTTTGGCCTCGTAAAACCGCAACGTGCGGGGCGTGACATCATATGTCTCGCACATTTCTCGGATGGTCATCAGATCTTCGGTCATGGTTTCAGCACTCTCGTCACTGGCGTCAATGAAAGTCAGTTGCGCAGTCGATGCGCACGTTACAACATGTAGATGACGTTCACGTAATGTGAACGCTGCGTCACAACAGAAGTTTACGTAACTTCCGCGCGCGTCAAGTCGCGGATTTCCGACTTTTTCGGAATTAACGTAACGGAATTTGTGGGTGCCAATTCCCGCAGAGCGACCCAACACACCTTAAGGCATGGCCGAAGTGTGCGAGAGTCGCTTCATTTTTTGAGTGCGCGATGGTGCGCCAACGGAATCACTCGAGCGATTTGGCAGTCTGGTCGCGCATCTCGGTCAGGGCATCAATTGCCTCGTCCAATTGCTGTTTTTGCTGGTTCAGTTCGACGATCTGCTTATCCGCGACGTCGACAAATGCACGCATTTGGATCTCGTTGCCTTCATTTTCATAGATCAGCAGCCACTGCCGGATATCTTCCAGCGAAAACCCATATTTGCGGCCGCGCAGGATCAAAGTCATGCGTGCGCATTCCCGCGGACCATAATATCGCGATCTGCCTTCCCGATCGGGTTGCAGCAATTCGATGTACTCATAGTAGCGCAGGGTACGTGGAGTCACATCGTACTCGGCGCACATCTCTTTGAATGACAAACGGTTGTCGGACATTCCTGATCTCCTCTGGCGCAGCCTATGTTCTGTCAGCGGCAAGCGCAACCGGCGGGCTTGCTCTTTTGGCGGACACGGGCTCATAAAGGGATAAACCAAAAGAACGGATTCAAGTACATGGTCGACAAAGCCGCAATTGCGCGCCAGTTCATCGAGGCGATCCCGCATGCAAGGGCGTTGGGTCTGAAGCTGACCTCAATCGGAAATGGCGAAGCGGGTATTACAATGCCGTACAGCAAAGAGCTTGTTGGCGATCCGCGCACCGGGGTGATTCATGGCGGCGCTGTTTTCGCCGCACTGGATACCTGTTGTGGTGCCGCCGTCATGAGCCATCCGTCGGCCCCAGGGGGTACGGCGACAATTGACCTGAGGATCGACTATATGCGGGCGGCAACACCGGGACAGACGATAACGACCCAGGCGACATGCTACCACATCACACGGAACGTCGCCTTTGTGCGCGCGACGGCGATGGACGAAGACGATGGTCTTCCGGTGGCCACAGCGGCAGGGTCATTCACGGTGGAGGGTCTGTAATGGCGCGTACTCGCCCTGAACCAGTGCAGGTCGTAAAACAACGCCGGGATGCGGCGCTGAATGCTATAGTCGATGGTGTGCCTTACATCCGGTTTCTCGACATCGGCTTTGATCGCCGCGGTGATGAACTGACCGGCGTGTTGAACTTCGACCAGAAACTGATCGGCAACCCGTTACTGCCCGCATTGCACGGCGGCGTCACGGCGGCGTTTCTAGAAGTCACGGCCGTCATCACGCTGAGTTGGGAGTTCTTGCTGCCCAAGATCGAAAGCGGGGAACTGAATGCCAGTGATATCGCCGACTATGAAAAGGTACGTTTTCCAAAGACCGTCGATTTCACCGTCGACTATCTGCGGTCAGGCCTGCCGCGTGATGCCTATGCACGCGCGTTCATCAGTCGGGCCGGGCGTCGCTATGCCTCTGTCCGGGTTGAGGCTTGGCAGGACAATCACGCGAAGCTCTTTGCACAGGCTTCGGGACATTTCCTGATGCCACAGCCCGCTACCGACAGAAAATAAAGCCCATGCAGGACGCTTCGGCACCCATTACGCATAAGCGGGTGCTCCGGATTGCAGCGCCGATCGTATTGTCCAATGCGACGGTGCCAATTCTGGGGGCGGTGGATACTGGTGTCGTAGGGCAGTTGGGTCAAGCGGCCCCAATCGGTGCGGTCGGCATGGGAGCCGTTATTCTAGCGACCATCTACTGGGTGTTCGGGTTCCTGCGTATGGGGACAACCGGTCTTGCTGCCCAGGCACGTGGTGCAGGGGACACGGCGGAAACCGGAGCCTTGCTGATGCGCGGGCTATTGTTGGGCGGCGCGGCAGGTTTGTTCTTTATCCTGACACAAGTCTGGTTGTTCTGGGGGGCGTTCGCCCTGTCTCCAGCCAGTCCCGAGGTCGAGTCGCTGACCCGTGCGTATCTGGAGATCCGTATCTGGGGTGCCCCGGCGACGATCGCGCTTTTTGCCGTGACAGGTTGGCTGATCGCGGTAGAGCGCACCAAGGGTGTGTTCGTTTTGCAGATCTGGATGAACGGGCTGAACATCGTTCTGGATCTCTGGTTTGTTCTTGGCCTTGGCTGGGGCGTCGAAGGTGTCGCCATCGCGACGCTCATCGCCGAATGGACCGGGTTGGCGCTTGGTCTCTGGTTGTGCCACGACGCTTTCGCTGGAAATCAGTGGCGCGACTGGCCCAGGATCTTTGACCCAGCGCGTCTGCGCCGAATGATGCAGGTGAACGGCGACATAATGGTGCGTTCGGTGCTTTTGACCGGCGCATTTACCACTTTTTTGTTTGTTGGTTCCGATCTGGGGGACGTCAATCTGGCGGCAAATCAGGTGCTGCTGCAATTTCTTGAGATCACGGCTTTTGCCTTGGACGGTTTCGCATTCTCTGCCGAGGCGCTGGTGGGCAGCGCGGTCGGTGCACGTGATCGCGCCCAGGTACGGCGCGCGTCGATCATGGCCTCGCAATGGGGCGTCGGAGGTGCGTTTGCCCTGGGTCTTGTGTTTTTTCTGACCGGACCATCCCTGATTGATCTGATGTCAACCTCACCCGAAGTACGGGTTGCCGCGCGCGAGTTCCTGCTCTGGGCGGCCCTTGCGCCGGTGATCGGCGTAGCCAGCTGGATGTTCGACGGTATCTATATCGGGGCGACCTGGACCCGCGCCATGCGGCAGGCGATGATCCAGTCCGTCGCGATCTATGTGGTGGCCCTGTTCCTGCTGGTGCCGACGTTCGGTAATCATGGGCTTTGGGCCGCGCTGATGGTCCTGAACATCGTGCGCGGGGTCACGTTGGGATGGCGATACCCTAAGCTGGAAGCGCAGATCGCTTAAAGCAGCGACAGCAGGTTTTCGGGCGGACGACCAATCGCGGCCTTGTCGCCGGCAATGGCCAGAGGACGCTCGATCAGGATGGGGTTTTCCGCCATAGCCTGGATCAGGTCATCATCGGGCGTTGTTTTTGACAGGCCCAGTTCCTTGAACCGCTTTTCGCCTGTCCGCATCATCTCGATGGCCGGAATTCCCAATTGGGACAACACCGCGCGCAGCTCATCAGCCGACGGCGCATCCTCCAGATATTTGCGAACCTTGACGGTCGCACCTTTTTCTTCCAGCAACGCCAGACCTGTGCGGGATTTTGAACAGCGCGGGTTATGCCAATAGTCAATCACAGCCAGTCCTCTCTTTTGCTGCCAACGGCCTCTGCGACCGAAGTGAACCCGTCTTGCGCCAGCAGGTCATCCAGACCTTCGGCAATTTCTGCGGCCAGTGAAATGCCGCCATAGACCATGGCCGTATAGAACTGCACAGCCGAAGCCCCGGCGCAGATCTTGGCGTAAGCCTGCTTTGCCGACCCGATCCCGCCAACGCCAATCAACGGGATTTGCCCGTCGGTCAACTGGCTAAGACGTGCCAGAACGCGGGTCGATTTCTGGAATAACGGTGCGCCGGACAGACCGCCTGCTTCACCCTTATGGGCACTGCGCAGACCATCGCGTGACAGGGTGGTGTTGGTGGCAATCACCGCATCCACGCCGGTTTCGCGGGCCACATCGGCGATGTCGTGCAATTCGCCTTCGGTCAGATCCGGGGCAATCTTCAGGAAGATCGGCAAGGTGCGGGGCAGTGCGTCGCGGGTTTCAATCACGCCACTTAGCAGTGCACTCAGGGCCGCCTTGCCCTGAAGATCACGCAGTTTTTCCGTATTCGGAGATGAGACGTTGACCGTGGCAAAATCCAGATGCGCGGCGCAATGGGCCAGGACCTTGGCGAAATCGCCGGGGCGGTCGTCGCTGTCTTTGTTGGCACCCAGGTTCAGGCCAATCACCGCGTCCTTTGGACGGTCAGCCAGACGGCGGGCCATGACCTCCATGCCTTCGTTGTTGAACCCGAACCGGTTGATGGCGGCCATGTCCTGGGTCAGGCGGAACAGACGTGGTTTCGGGTTGCCGGGCTGCGGGCGCGGGGTCACGGCACCGACCTCGATAAACCCGAACCCCGCGCGGGCCAAAGGCGCAAGAACCTCACCATTCTTGTCGAAGCCTGCGGCCAGGCCAACGGGATTCGGCAGGTCCAATCCCGCCACTTCGGTGCGCAACCGATTGGAGGTCACTGGTCCCGGCGCAGGGGCCAATCCGGCCTTTAGCGCATTGATAGATAGCCCGTGAGCTGTCTCAGGATCCATGCGGTGCAGGGCTGCCAGCCCCAGTTTTTCAGTCAGTTTCATCCGAATGCCTCTCCGCCACCGGTAGGGGCGCATCGTATAAGGCGCGAGGTTTCGACGGCGGCTTGGCGGTGCGCCACAGCCATTTGGTAAACCGGGTCCGTTACCATTTCCAGAAACGCGTGTGCCGTGGGATAGCGGGCGATGAACACTGCGTCCCAGTCTTCGTCCTGCGGGCCGATCAGTGTCGTCTGAAACACGCCGCGCCACAGGATCGAAGCGCCAAGGCGCGCTATGATCAGAGCGGTTTCCGAGCCGTACTTGCCGAAAGCCTGCACGCCGGTCAGCCCGACATCCGCGAGACTGTGCCCCGCAGGATAATCAGCAGTTTCGCGGAACTTCACCAAGTTCAGCATCTCGATCGGGCGGTCCCGATCAAGGTCTTTGAAGGCCTCAAACTGGGCGCGGTCCGGATCGACAAAATTGGTCATTCCATATCCTTCGGAAACTGGTGAGCGGTTCCATCGAAGGGCAGGGCGCGCGACCAGACAATATCGGTCATTTTGATCTGCCGGTATAGATGCGGGAAAAGCGCGCCACCGCGCGAAACCTCCCATTTTAGGTCGTCGCCCATCGCATCAGCGTCGCATGCCAGCAGGGTCAGCCCTTCGACACCGGCAAAGTGTTTGGCGGCTGTTTCTGCGGCCTGCTTGGCGGTCGAAAAATGAACATATCCGTCAGAGACATCAATCGGAGCCCCGTCTGATGCGCCTTGCGCCTGTAACGTGGCCCATTCATCGGCCCGAAATATTTTGTAAATCAGCATGCGGTCGTGATGCACCGGGCCACGGGTAGAATCAAGCCGGATTTCCCCCTTTGACTCTCGGCGTTGCGCGTCGCAACATCTCCGCAATTAACAATAGGGAGTTAAACTATGCTCACCCGTCTTTTGACATCTGCCGCCGCGCTCAGCCTGACCGCAGGCATGGCATTTGCCGAGTACAAACTGACGATTCTGCACACCAACGATTTCCACTCGCGTTTTGAGCCGATCAACAAATACGACAGCGGTTGCGGTGATGAAGACAACGCCGAAGGCAAGTGCTTTGGCGGTTCCGCGCGCTTGGTCACTGCGGTCGAGGAGGCGCGTGGCCGTGCCGAAAACTCGATTCTAGTTGATGGCGGAGACCAGTTCCAGGGATCTCTGTTCTATACCTATTACAAGGGCAAGGTCGCGGCCGAGTTCATGAACAAGCTGGGCTACAACGCGATGACGGTGGGTAACCACGAATTCGACGACGGCCCCGAGGTTCTGCGCGGCTTTATCGACTCGGTCGATTTCCCGGTTCTAATGTCCAATGCGGATATTGCGGACGAAGAGTTGCTGACCGACAAGATCAAGAAATCGACCGTGATCGAAGTTGGCGGCGAAAAGATCGGCCTGATCGGCCTGACACCTATCGACACTGATGAACTTGCCTCGCCCGGGCCGAATATCTCGTTCTCGGACCCGGTGCCTGCGGTTCAGGCTGAGGTGGATAAGCTGACCGGTGAAGGCGTCAACAAGATCATCGTTCTCAGCCACTCGGGCTACGGTGTGGATCAGCGCGTCGCGCAGGAAACCACCGGCGTTGACGTGATCGTTGGCGGACACTCGAACACATATCTGTCGAACACGTCGGACAAGGCCGCTGGCCCGTATCCGACCGTGGTCAACGGCGTTCAGATCGTTCAGGCCTACGCCTACGGCAAATTCTTGGGTGAGCTGAATGTGACCTTTGACGATGACGGCAACGTGGTTGCGGCTGCCGGCGAGCCGCTAATCATGGACAACACCGTTACCGAGGATCAGGCGGCTCTGGATCGTATTGCCGAACTGGCGGTACCTCTGGATGAAATCCGCAACAAGGTGGTTGCAAGCTCTGCCGATGCCATTGAAGGCGACCGCGCTGTTTGCCGCGTTCAGGAATGCCAGATGGGCAACCTTGTAGCCGACGCCATGCTGGCTCGGGTCGCGGATCAGGGCGTCAAGATTGCGATTGCCAACTCGGGCGGTCTGCGGGCTTCGATCGATCCGGGCGACGTGACCATGGGCGAAGTGCTGACCGTGCTGCCGTTCCAGAACACGTTGTCGACCTTTGAGATCAGCGGCCAGGGCGTCATCGATGCGCTGGAAAACGGCGTCAGCCAGGTGGAAGAGGTCAAAGGCCGCTTTCCGCAGGTTGCTGGCCTGACCTTCACCTGGGACCCGGCCGTTGCGCCGAACGAAGGGCGTATCGCTGAGGTCATGGTTGCCGACGGAGACGGGTTTGTTCCCATCGATCCGGCCGCGACTTATCTGGTGGTCACCAACAACTACGTCCGCAATGGCGGTGATGGCTATAAGATGTTCTCGGGCGACGACAAGAACGCCTATGACTTTGGCCCCGATCTGGCCGATGTAACGGCAGAATACCTGGCCGAAAACGCGCCCTACACGCCTTATCTGGATGGGCGGATCAAGCAGAAGTAAATCTGCATCGATAAACAACCCAAAAGGCCGCGTTTGACGCGGCCTTTTCAGTCTTATGGTCAGAAACGGCTTGATGGCGTTCCACTCGGTATCGGCGAAAACGACATTAACCTACAGTTTCTGAAGAAGGGACAAGGCCTATGTGCGGACGGTTTGCCGTAACACTTCCCAACGATGCAATGGCGCAGCTTTTTTCGGCCCGCCCGGCTAACAATTTGCCACCGGTCCCGAATTTCAACGTCTGCCCGACCAATCAGGTGCATGTGGTGCGCGCGGGCGAAAACGGGCGTACGCTTGATCCGCTGCGCTGGGGGTTTTTGCCCCATTGGTACAAGGCCGAAAACGCAGGACCTCTGTTGATCAACGCGCGGGCGGAAACGCTTGCCGAAAAGCCCGCCTTTCGCGCTGCATGCCGCGAACGCCGCTGCCTGATCGCCGCGACGGGGTTCTATGAATGGACCAAGACGGAACAAGGCGACAGGTTGCCATGGTACATCTTCCGTCAGGACAACGCACCGATTGCCTTTGCCGGTGTTTGGCAGGATTGGGGGCCTGAAGATGCGCGGCAGGGCACCTGCGCCATCGTCACGACGCCGGCCAACCGTCACCTCAGCGCGATCCATCATCGCATGCCTTTGATTCTGGAACCCGATGACTGGCCGCTGTGGCTGGGGGAGGCCGGAAAGGGGGCCGCGCGTCTGATGCAGCCAGGGGACGAAGATGTCCTCAGCTATCATCGCGTCAGCCCGACCGTGAATTCGAACCGCGCCAGCGGGCTGGAATTGATTGAACCGATCGAAATTTAGCCCTGCCTTTTCATTCACGGCTTTGCGGGATAGACCTCTGACATGGTTCTGAAATTCGACAGTTTGCCCGATCTATATGCGCATGAATTTGACACGGTGATCGACGTGCGCAGCCCGGCGGAATTTGACGAAGACCACCTTCCCGGCGCCATCAGCCTGCCTGTTCTCGACAACGAAGAACGCGCCCGCGTCGGTATAATCTATGTTCAGGAAAGTCCCTTTCTGGCGCGCAAACTAGGGGCCGCGCTGGTGTTTCGGAATGCGGCCAATCACATCGAGAACAGCCTGTCCCATCATGAAGGAGCGTGGCGACCTTTGGTGTATTGCTGGCGCGGTGGGCAAAGATCGGGTTCGTTCACATGGATGCTACAACAGATCGGCTGGCGAGCCGAAGTGGTGGAGGGTGGCTATCGCAGCTATCGCCGGTTGGTGAAACGGTATCTTTATGATGACCCGCTGCCGCATCACCTGATCGCGCTGGACGGATATACCGGCACGGCCAAGACTGAATTGTTGGTGCATCTTGCGGCTCGCGGCGTTCAGGTTCTGGATCTAGAGGGGCTGGCCAACCACCGTGGGTCCTTGCTGGGTGATATGCCCGGTGGACAACCCAGCCAAAAGGCGTTCGAGTCTGCCCTATCGTCTGTGCTGTGCCGTCTGGACATGTCGCGCCCCGTGGTGGTCGAGGCGGAGTCGTCCAAAATCGGGTCTCTGATCCTGCCGCCGACGCTTTGGGTGGCTTTACGCCAAGCCCCGCGCATCCAGATCACAGCCTCCGTTCAGGCGCGTTCGGACTACTTGGTATCCGCCTATGATGACGTTCTGTCGGACTCTGACCGCCTGCGCGACCGCCTTTCCCCGCTGCGGTTTCACCGCGGGCATGACGTGGTGGACGGTTGGCTGGACATGATTGACGCTGGTGACAAACGCGCACTGACTCAGGCGTTGATCGAGCAGCACTATGATCCTGCATATGCCAAGTCCAGCCGCGTTCGCAGGTCGGACGTTATCGCGAAAATCCATGCTTCGGCGCTGGATCATGCTGGCTTGTCTGCAACAGCAGCGCAGATCGAAGCCATTCTGGGTCAGGTTTGAACCCGAAGCCCCGATGCATCGGTCATGTGCCCAATGATTACGGCAGGATATCCCGCTTCGCGCAAAGCTTCGCAAATCACCCGCGCCTGATCTGCAGGTACTGCGGCCAGTAAGCCTCCGGCAGTCTGAGGATCATACAGCAGGTCAGCTTTGCCGCCCGTCGGTAATTCGGGCGTAATCGCGCGATTGTCTTCGAACAGTGTTGACCGGATGCCCTGCGCGGCCAGTTCCCGCGCGCCAACCATCACCGGAACTGCCTCCAGATCCAGGGTGGCACCGCAACCCGAGGCCTCGGTCATGCCCAGCAGGTGTCCAGCCAGACCAAATCCCGTTACATCGGTCATCGCATGTGCGCCTGCCAATACTTCCGAAGCCCTGCCTTGTGGGTGCACCATATGTGCAAGGGCCGCCGCAACCCATTCGCCCTTTGCTGCGCCCGCCATCTCTGCCGCCATCAGAACGCCGCTGCCCAACGGTTTGGTCAGGATCAGGGCATCACCGGGTCTGGCGCCGGTCAGTGTGATCGGGTCGGCGTCGCACAGACCGGTCAGGGTGAACCCGATCGTCATCTCGTCACCCATCGAGCTGTGGCCGCCGACAATTTCGGCCCCGGCGGTACGGATGACGTCGCTGGCCGTGGTCATAATCTCGGCCATGGTGCGACGCTGAAGGGTTGGCGACATGCGGGGCAGGATGATCGTCGTCGTGGCGGCCTGTGGGCGGGCCCCCATGGCCCAGATATCCCCGAGCGCGTGAACCGCTGCAATGCGAGTCATTAAGGCGGGATCGTCCACGAAGCCGCGCAGATGGTCCGAGGTCATGACCTGCCGGGCACCCCCAGTCTGCAACAGGGCGGCATCATCGCCTAGCAGTGGTGTCACGTCCGCACGAACAGGGGTGGGCAGATCGGCAAGCGCGGATTGCAACGCGCCGCGCCCGACCTTGGCACCGCAGCCCCCGCACATGGGTTTGTCGCCCAAGGCTTCGATCAAACCAGCCGCGTGATGGCGAGGCAAGGACGGAGGCTTCATCTGCGGCAGGTTGCGAAACTTGTCCATAAAACTCTGGTCGATGTGGTTCTTCCATTTCCACATCAACGAACCGCTAAACGAGGTCCCCAGCCGCTCCCCCAATGCAGACTTGCCGCCTAGTGATATGAGCTTGAGGTAATCCTTTTGCGGCTCATACCGACGCGCGACACCTGACCCTAAGGCGGCCCTTAGGTTTTGGTACAATACGGGGGTCTCGCGCACCGCATAAACTCCGGCTTTGGGGCGGGGGTTTTCGGTCAGATGTGCGCAGTCACCCGCCGCAAAAATGGCAGGGTCGCTGGACTGCAATTGAGCGTTGACGCGGATGAAGCCATCCTGAAGATCCAGCCCTGTATTCGCGATCCAGTTATAGGGTTTTGCACCGGCCGCACCAGTTACAAAGCTGGCCGCAATTTGACGGCCATCTTGCAATGCGACGTGATCCTTGGCGATGTGCGAAACAGATGCCTGTTCGACCACTTCGATACCCAGATCAGCCATTGCCTTGCGAATGGTCTGCGCGGATTTGGGATGAGTCGCCGTCAGGACATGTGCGCTGTCAATCAGGGTCAGGTTCGCGGTGCGCCCCTTGGTGCGCAAGGCAAAGGCCATAGCCATGATAAGCTCGGCACCGGCCACCCCGCCGCCGATCACAGCGACCGAGGCGTCACCTGATCTTTCCAGATATTCTGCCCATCTGGCAGCAAACGGGCCCAACGGTTTGGCCGGAACCGCATGCTGGGCAAAACCGGGCACGTCGGGCATGTCCGATGTAATTCCGACATTGACTGAAGCCACGTCAAACGCCACCGGAGGACGGTCTGGCACATGAACCTCGCGTCGGTCTGGGTCGATGCCGGAAACCGCGCCCAGAATGATCCGCGCGCCGGCAAAGCGGGCTAGTCTGACCAGATCTATGTTCAGGTCCTGACGTGCGTAGTGCCCGGCGACAAAGCCCGGCAGCATCCCCGAATATGGCGCCGTGGGACCGGGGTTGATCATCGTCACCCGTGCGCCGGGCAGGGGGTTCATGCCCCACTTGCGCAGCAACAATGCATGGGTGTGACCGCCGCCGATTAGAACCAGATCGCGGGTTAGGGGCAGCGGTGGGTGGTGCATCAAACTCAGGACTTGCTGTGATCAGGGACGTCTTCGACTTGCTCAACCGCGTGCGTGGCCCAAAGTTCATCCTCGCCCGCATCCGGCAGATCGCTGGGCTTTTCATGACGGTGAATGTGCCATTTGGCAATGAACAGGGCCGTGATCGGCGCGGTCAGGAACAGGAACAGTGTGATCAGAAGTTCGTGTAGCGACAGGTGCTGTTCGATTAGAACCGAGTGGCAGATCGATGCCAGCAACACGCCTCCCACGCCCAGGGTCGTCGCCTTGGTGGGTGCGTGCAGGCGGGACATCGGGTCTTTCAGTTTGATCATGCCGTAGGACCCGACAAAGCCGAAGATGCCTGAGATGACCAGGAAGAAGGCAATCAGAAGTTCTACGATGAAACCCATTCCACCCTCACTCGATGATATTGCCACGCAGCATGAAGCGCGCGTAGGCAACCGTTGAGACAAAGCCCAGCATGGCGATGATCATGGCGGATTCGAAGAACACTTCGGTTCCCAGAGTCAGACCATAGAGGATCAACAGCGCGATCGTGTTGATGACCATCGTATCCAGAGCAAGAACGCGGGTGCCGACGCCGTCTGCGGTGATGATCCGCCAAAGGCACATCATAATGGCCGCGCCGAAGCAGGCGAATGCAAAGGCGATTGCAATGTCGATCATTCGAAAATCTCCTTCAGGCGACGCTCATAGCGGCTTTTGATCTGGTCGCGCACGGCATCAGGATCGGGGGCATCTAGACAATGCACCAGAAGATTATGCCCCTGTGCGGACAGATCGCTGCTGACGGTTCCGGGGGTCATGGTGATCGTACCCGCCAGCACTGTGATAGCTTCAGGTGTGCGCAATTCCAGCGGGATCGAGATCCAGGCCGGCTGACGATCTGCGTCGCGTTTAAACAGGATAATCCGGGCAACGGTGATGTTCGCGATCACGATGTCCCAAAGCACAACCAGGATGTATTCAACGACCATGGGCCAGTTGCGCAGCTTTGGGCGATCAGGCCAGTAGGGCTGTGTGATGAAGGGAATGATGATGCCCAGGATCAGGCCAAAAACCAGCGAATTCAGCGTCAAGTTATTGGCCAGCAGGACCCACACGATGGTCAGCAGGAATGTCAGATGCGGGTGCGGAAATATTCGGTGCAGAAGTCTGATCATGTGTCGCCTCCCAATACGGCTGCGATGTAGTTCTCAGGTGTGAACAATTGCTCGGCCGTTTTATTGGTATACTCCAGCGCAGGTCCCGCAAACAGGGTCAGCAGCACAAGGCCGATCGCCATTGCGCATACGGCGGTGAAAGCCAGCCCGGGGTTGGGCTCGGGCGCAGGCGCGGGCGGGGTTTCTTCTTCGTTTTCTGGGTCCGTTTCCGTGTTGTGCTGGGCATCATGGCTTTTCCAGAAGATCAACGAGCCCGCTCGGGCAAGGCCAACAATGGTGACGAAGGAACCGATCAGGATAACGGCCCAGGTGGCGTTTGCATCCGGTGCGTCCCGTGCGGCGTCCAGCACCAGCAACTTGCCGACAAAACCCGATAGCGGTGGCATGCCCGCCAACGCTATCGCACCCACAAAGAACAGAGCCGATATCAGACCCGTTTGCGGCATTGGTGCAGTCGGGGCAATCGCGCCGCCACGACGCTCCATCACCAGATCGGCAACCAGGAACATAAGCGCTGTGGCCAGGGTCGAATGATACACGTAATACAGTGCCGCTGCTGTGGCCGTCTCAGTAAACAGCGAGATCGCGATCAGCAACGTTCCCATCGAGGTGATGGCACAGAACGCCACCATACGCGCGATATGCTGTGTGCCCAGAATGCCGATGGCACCAACAGCCAGGGTCACCAAAGCGGCGGGTTGCAACCAAGCGCCAACAAGCCCCTGCGTTGCCTCAACCTCTGGGCCGAAGCCCAGCGTGTACATCCGCAGGATCGAGTAGGCGCCGACCTTGGTCATGATCGCAAACAGGGCGGCCACGGGCATGGGTGCACTGGCGTAGCTCGCCGGTAGCCAGAAGTGCAGTGGCAACACAGCGGCTTTGATGCAAAACACCAGCAGCAGCAAAACCGCACCAACCCGCAGCAGGGCGGTGTCATCCGCTGGCAATTCGGCCACCCGCACGGCCAAATCGGCCATGTTCAACGTTCCGGTCACAGCATAAAGCGTGCCTAAAGCAAACAGGAACAGGGTGGACCCCAGCAGGTTATAGGCCACATATTGCACCCCGGCTTTCAACCGTACTGCACCGCCCCCATGCGTCATCAGGCCATAGGACGCGATCAACAGAACCTCGAAGAACACGAACAGGTTAAAGGCATCACCGGTCAGGAATGCGCCACAGACACCCATCAGTTGAAAGTGGAACAGGGCGTGAAAGTGTTTGCCCCGGTCGTCCCAGCCTGAGGCGATAGCATAAAGCACGATCGGCAAAGCCAACAGTGCAGTCAGAAGCACCATCATGGCCGATAGCCGGTCCAACACCAGAACGATGCCAAAGGGCGCAGGCCAGTTGCCCAGTTCGTAAACCTGAATATCGCCACCTGCGGCCTGTGCAGTGATAGTCAGGGCAATACCAATTAGGGCCACCACCCCAGCGACCGAAAAGATGCGCTGCAGGTCCAGGTGAAAGCGCAGGACCATAATGATGAACGGGGCCAGGATCGCGGGCAGGACGATTGGCGCAACGATCCAATGGTTCATGCGTCTTCTCCCGGCGCGTCAACGCTGTCATGGGCGTTCATGTCGATATGGTCATCCTTCGAGGACAGGTAGGCGCTGAGTGCGATCATCACGATCACAGCGGTCATTCCGAACGAGATCACGATGGCCGTCAGCACCAAAGCCTGCGGCAGCGGATCGGTATAGGGCACCTCTTTGTATTTGTTCAAAACGGCAGGCGCGTCCAAAGCCAATCGGCCCGTTGCGAACAGGAACACGTTCACGGCGTAAGTCAGCAGAGACAGACCCAGAATGACAGGGAAGGTCCGGCGGCGCAGGATCAGGAATATCCCGGCAGCAGTCATGACGCCAACGGCAGAGGCTACGAGCGCTTCCATCAGACCTGCTCCTTGTTTTCTTCTTCTTGCGGCGGATTATCCCGCAATGGGTTGATATCCATCGGGAATTCCTGCGCCATGCCCGGTTGCCACGCGAACCTAGACAGGCTGTCCAGCGCCAGCATCACCGCCCCCAGAACAGCCAGGAAAACGCCGGTGTCAAACAGGATGGCGGTGGCCCATTCGAACTCTTCTAGCGGTGGCCAGTGAATATAGCCAAAATCGCTGGTCAGGAACGGACGATCGTTAAACCACGCACCCAATCCGGTGGCGGCAGCGATAAGGACACCCCAGCCGATGGAGCCATGGTAGTAGAACCTCTGGCGTTCGATGGCCCAAGTATAGCCGCTTGCCATGTATTGCATCAGGAAGGCGATTGCGACGACAAGGCCCGCGATGAAGCCTCCGCCCGGCTGATTGTGGCCGCGGAAAAAGATATAAGCCCCGACCATCAGCGCGATGGGCATCATCATTCGGGTCACGACCACCATCATCAACGGATGCGAGTCCCCCGACTGTGGCCAATGCGGTTTCCTGTTCAGCAGATAGCTTCGGACATTGGTGCCCAAAACAGCCTCGGTCAGGGCAAAGATGATCAGCGCGGCAATACCCAGAACGATGATTTCGCCAAAGGTATCAAAGCCCCTGAAGTCCACGAGGATGACGTTGACCACATTGGTGCCGCCACCACCTTTGTAAGAATTCGCCAGATGGAATTCCGAAATCGTCGGAAAGGCAAAATCCCGCAGCAGCAGCGCATAGATCAGCGCGCCCGAACCAATGCCCGCCACGACTGAAATAGCCGCGTCGCGCCAGCGGCGCGCGGCGCTGCTGTCCCAGGGCGTATCCGTGGGCAGGAAATTCAGCGACAGCAACAGCAGGATCATCGTGACCACTTCGACCGAGATCTGCGTCAGCGCCAGATCCGGGGCGGACAGATAGTTGAATGCCATCGAAACGATCAGGCCGACAACACCAATCAGCACCAGCGACAACAGGCGATTGCGGTGGAACCACATAATCGCCAGCGTTGCACCGACAAGGCAGATCCATCCGATAAGCGGAATAATCTGAATGGGCAGCGCCTCCCGCGTTTCGGGTCCAATCGTGCCGGTTGTATAGGCATAATAACCCAGCGCGAGGGTGAAACCGATCATAACGATCGCGTAACGGCTGAGGACGCCGTTATGCAAAGTATCGGTGATCAACCGACTGAGTTTTGTCAGCATGCCAATCACAGTGTCAAAGATCACCTTGGCCTCGGGACGCGGCAAAGCATTCCAGATTTTCTCTTCATGCCGATGCAAGCTTAGCAGGAACAAACCGCCCAGTGTCGCGACCACGGACATATAGAGGGCAGGCGTAAAGCCGTGCCACAGTTTTAACGAGTAATACGGCAGTTTCTCACCGCCAATGACCGCACTGGACACAACTGCAAGCAGGGGGCCCACGATGGCGGCAGAGTTCAGCCCGATCAGTACAACCAGCACGACAAGGAAGGCAGGAGCCAGCCACAGACCAACTGGCGGATCATGCGGATGGGCCGGGTAATCATGCCGCTCCGGGCCCAGGAACACGTGGCTGACAAACCGGAAGGAATAGGCCGCTGAAAACAGCGCCGCCAACAATGCCAGACCCGGCACAAGATAATGAGAGTGCAGCCATGTGGTGTGAACGGTCTCTTCCAGCATCATTTCCTTGGACAGGAACCCGTTCAGGGGCGGTATGCCCGCCATCGACAGCGCAGCGATTGTGCCAATCGTAAAGGTGATCGGCATCAGATGACGCAGACCACCCAGACGTTTGATATCCCGCGTACCGGTTTCGTGATCCACGATCCCTGCGGTCATGAACAGCGCAGCCTTGAACGTGGCGTGGTTGATGATGTGAAATATCGCGGCTACGGCGGCGATCTTTGTGCCAAAGCCCAGCAACATGGTGACCAACCCCAGATGCGACACGGTCGAAAACGCCAGAAGGGCCTTGAGGTCATCCTTGAACAGAGCGATCACCGCGCCCATCAGCATGGTGATAAGTCCAGTTGTGGCAACAATGTAGAACCAAGCGTCGGTGCCGGCCAAAACGGGCCACATCCGGGCCATCAGGAACAACCCGGCCTTCACCATGGTGGCCGAGTGCAGGTAGGCAGAAACCGGTGTCGGGGCCGCCATGGCGTGGGGCAGCCAGAAATGGAATGGGAATTGCGCCGACTTGGTAAAGCAACCTAGCAGGATCAGGATCAACGCGGGCAGGTAATAGGGTGACGCCTGGATCAGCTCTTTGTTCTGCAAAATTACGCTTAGGTCATAAGACCCGACGATATTGCCCAGGATCAGCATCCCGGCGATCATCGCCAACCCGCCAGAGCCGGTCACTGCAAGCGCCATCCGCGCACCTTGACGTCCTTCGGGCAGGTGTTTCCAATATCCGATCAACAGGAAGGAGCTAAGCGACGTGAGTTCCCAAAAGATAAGCAAAAGCAGTATGTTGTCGGACAGAACAATCCCGACCATCGCGCCCTGAAACAGCAGAAGATAGGTGTAGAACTGCCCCATCGGGTCCTCGCGCGACAGGTAAAATCGTGCGTAGAGGATGATAAGTAACCCGATACCAAGTATCAGCAAAGCAAACAAAAATCCCAAGCCATCCAGCATGAAATTTGCGTTCAATCCAAGGGCTGGTATCCACTCGAACCGGGCGGTCACAACATCGCCTCGCATCACAGACGGGATGTGGATCAACAGACCCATCAGCGCCAGAAATGTGGTCAACCCAGCAGCAGAAGCAGCTGCATTTCGTCCTGCCCTGATCAGAAGAGCTGGAAAAACAGCGCCGAGAAAAGGAAGGGCCGCGATGAGGAATAGGGACAAGTGCGATACTCCGTTCTGGGCGGTCAAGTAGTACTGATTTTGTAAGGATAATTTTCTTACTGTCCAGCTAATACAACTCATTTGCCGCGCGCCAACACAGCGAGGCTGCGGCTTTTGCCTGCAAAAATGACGTGAACTTGAACTGCCAGGATAAATTCGGCGCGGATTCCAAATCTGCGCTGTGATAGAAACCCCGTGTCAGGTCAGGAGGGTGCGACGTGGCCCGAAACTTAAACCGATCCCGCAGGTGGATCTTGATTGGAGGCTGTGCCGCAGTGGCGGGGGGATTTGCGATACGCGAATACCGGCTTATTCCGCCTGACTATTCGGGACGGCAACTTAGCGTGCAGGATGCGCATAGGCAGGCCGCGGCCGGAGACGTGTTGTTGCTGGACATTCGCACCCCGAAAGAGTGGCAGTCCACTGGGATCGGTGAGGGCGCGAAATATTTGGACATGCGCCGTGACGATTTCATTCCCGCTCTGACGCAGCTCGTCAAAGGTGACAAGGGCGCGGCAATTGCGTTGATCTGTGCGCGGGGCGTGCGTTCGGCGCGGTTGAGCAACCGGCTGACCGAAGCAGGATTTACGAATATCATTGATGTGCCCGAAGGCATGTTGGGGTCGGCCGCTGGGCCGGGATGGGTGCGCGCCGGATTGCCGGTTCGCGACTACGACAGGAGTGCAGTATGATCCGGGAATTAACACTGGCAACGGGTTTGGCGCTGGTCGGGCAGTCGGGGCTGGCCGCCTGTGCCGATCTGGAGGGTATGTGCGAAACCGCCTCAGGCGGGTACCATATCGAATTGCCAAAGGATGAGAACCCGCCACTGGTGGTGTTTCTGCACGGCTATGGTGGCAACGCCACCGGTACTTTGAAAAACCGTGGCATGGTGGAACCGTTGCTGGCGCGCGGCTACGCTGTAATGGCGCCAGAAGGGTCGGAGCGCAACGGGCGGCAAAGCTGGAACTTCTTTCCGGGCTGGGAAGGGCGCGATGAAACCGCATTTTTGACCGAGGCGGTGCAGGATGCCGCGGATCGGTTTGGTGTGGATACGGACCGGGTCGTTCTGGGCGGGTTCTCGGCGGGCGCGTTCATGGTCTACTACCTTGCCTGCGCCGCGCCCGATACGTTCTCGGCCTATGTGCCCGTTTCAGGTGGGTTCTGGCGCCCTGATCCTGAATCTTGCGATGGCCCGGTGCGGATGTTCCACACCCATGGCTGGACGGACAACGTGGTGCCGCTGGAAGGGCGCTTGTTGGGCGGTGGCCGGTTTCATCAGGGCGATATTTTTGCCGGGCTCGAGATTTGGCGCGTCGCAAATGGTTGTGTCGATACCAAGCCCAGCGGGTTCTCGACCACCGGACCTTTCATGCGCCGCTACTGGGGCGGATGTGACGATGGCAGCGCGCTGGAGTTTGCGCTGTTTCCCAGCGGTCACATGGTGCCCAAAGGCTGGGCCGACATGATGATCGATTGGTACGAAGGTCTGCCGGGTGGGTGATCACTCGGCAGGAGTCATCACGCCCTTGCCTTCGATCACCTTCTTCAGTTCATCCCTGTAGCGACGGGCCGAGCGTGTAATTGCGGGCTCGTTAAAGTCTTCCTTCATGCCAACCATACGGCGGGCTGCTCCGGCCGATACTCCGCTGAGCGCCGACAAGGGAATGGCAAAGGCAAGGCTGATCGCAATCGGGGCCAACCAGACTGATACAAGACCGGACAGGATGCCCGCGCTAAGGGCAACGCCGCTGATCGTTTCGACCGTGTGGCAAAGAATCAGCGTGCGCAGACCATAGCTGCCGCCATCCCGCGCCTGTGGGGACCAGCCCTTTTGGATACCAAAGGTGGTGCGAATGACGGCGATCATCTGTTGCACCATCAGAATAGGGGCGTAGAGGATCGACAGAACAACCTCGGCCAGGAATGAGGTCAGGAATTTGCGCCCGCCACCGAATTCGGCATAGCGCACACCGCTGAGTGGCAGGGCCAGAACACCCAGCACCTTTGGCGCAAGCAGCATCGCGTACATGACCAGAATGATCAGCACATGGCGGGTTTCCGTCATCTCGGGCCATTGCGGGAACAGTGGATTGTCTGGGCTGAAATAGTGCAGGACCGAGGCATCCTCACCCTGACCGATCAGCGCCCACATCACCAGCAGCGCAAACCAAAGCGGCGACATCAGATATCCGACTGCGCCGTGGAACATGTGGAACCGTGAAACCGACTGAAATCCGGCTGAGCCCAACAGCTTCAGGTGCTGCAAATTGCCCTGACACCAGCGCCGATCGCGCAGGGCGTGATCAATTAGTGTCGGCGGCGTTTCTTCATAAGACCCGCGAATGCGGGGCAGGAACCGCACACCCCAACCGGCCCGGCGCAACAGACCGGCCTCGACGAAGTCATGGCTCATGATCAGTTTTTCTTGACCGTTCAATGCCCGCAGTTTTGGCAAACCCGCGCAATTGGCGAATGCTTGGGTGCGGATAATGGCGTTATGACCCCAATAGTTGCCTTCCTGCCCGCACCAGCGCGCAAGCCCTTCGGCAAAAGCAATTCCATAGACGCCATTGGCGAATTGCTGCATCCGCGCAAAGACCGATTGTGCACCGATCAGCTGAGGATAGCTCTGAATCAATCCAGCGCCCGGGTCCCGCGCCAACGCATCGGTCAATCGGGCGATGGCGCGACCGGTCATCAGACTGTCTGCGTCCAAAACCAGCATCGCATCCCACTCGGCACCCCAGCGGCTGACCCAGTCGGCGATGTTGCCAACCTTGCGGTCGGTGTTTTGTTCGCGACGGCGGTAATACAATTCCAGCCCGGGGGCGAGGGTGGTACGCAGCGCCTCGACACTGGCTTGCTCCTGTGCCGCGATCTCGGGGTCGCGCGTGTCCGAGAGGATGAACATGGCATAGTGATGCTGCACACCGCGCGCCTGCAAATCTTCAAGCATGGTCCGGGCATTGCCCAGCACGTTCCAGGGAACCTCGTTATAGACCGGCATCAAAAGGGCGACACGCAACGGCTGGGCGCGACCCTGACATACGGGACGCTCCTGCCGGGACAGGGAGACCATGCCCAGCAACACAGTGCAGACCGTGAAGGAGATCCAGAAGAAGTTGAATGAAATTAGTGCCAGAAGGATGGCCTCGATCAGGTTGATGCCTTCGGCGTCGAACCAGTCCGTCATCACCCATAACAGTCCCAGCGTCGCCGCCATTGCGGGCGAAAAAGCCAGCGCACGCCAGAACCCGGCCGAGGGACGTTTGGCATCAGGAACCTGTGCATCCCGAAACCCTGCGCTGAAATCCTGCGCAGGCATGGCCAGAGGCGTCTCGGGCGGCATGATATGAAGATCTCTGCTCATGAGGTCCAACGGTAAAGCCAGACCTCAGAGGCTGGCTGTTTGTCTTTCAGCAACTGCGCGCGCAATTCGACATGGTCGCGGTCGCCGGGCTTGAACGAAAACGCCAGCCGCAAACCGCCTGTGTCGGGGTTGCGTTGCAGCACACCTTCGGATGTTTCGGCATGCGGCGAGTCCACGAAGATGGTCATCGCCTCTGGGTCGTCAAACAGCTCGCTTTCTTCAAAATCGATGACGGCCAGACGCCCTTCACCAAACGTGTTGTCGCCCATCGCGGTGTTGATCACGCGCGCCATCGGTGTGCGCTGGGGCTCATGCCCCCAGATCAGGCGATAGGACAGGTCGACCTGGCTGCCAGCCGTATAGGGTTCGGCAGGGCGCCAGTAGGCAACGATGTTATCGTAGATTTCCTGATCCGCCGGAATTTCAACCAGCGTGACCGCACCTTTGCCCCAATCCGCACCGGGTTCGACCCACAGGCTGGGGCGTTTGTGATAATTCGCCTCAAGATCCGCGTAATCCGAGAACTCACGCTTGCGCTGCAACAGGCCAAAGCCGCGCGGGTTGGTGTCGACGAACGACGAAATCTGCAGGCGGGTCGGGTTCGCCAATGGCCGCCACAGAACCTCTCCAGCACCGTTGCGCACCAACAGACCATCGCTGTCGTGTACGGCAGGGCGGAAGTCGTCGAACCGGCTGTGGTTGGTCTGATCGAACAGGAACATCGACGTGCCGGGGGCGATACCCACATGCGTCAGCTCTTCGCGTGGGAACAGCGTGGCTTCGATATCCATCACACAGTCCGCACCGGCGGTGACATTGAACCGATACGCTCCGGTCACGCTGGGGCTGTCCATCAGCGCATGGACGACCATGTCGCGCTGGCCGGGTTTTGGGCGTTCCAGCCAAAATCGGATGAATTCGGGGAATTCCTCTCCATCCGGGTCGCCAGTTTTCAGGGCCAGACCACGGGCAGAGAGGCCATAGACCTCATGCAGGCCAATAGCGCGAAAATAGCTGGCCCCTTGCCAGACGCAGAACTCATCGGTCTTGCCGGGACGGTGCATTTCGGTGCGCAATCGCAGGCCGGAGAAGCCCAGCGTGTCGTCGATTGGCAGTTCCGGGACGTCCTCGGATTTGTCGAACATCTCAAGATCAAACGCGATCGGAGTAGCCATTCCATTTTCGACGGTTTCAACTTTAACAGTGCGCGGGAAGTACAGGCCTGGTGTGAAAAAATCGACGTTGAAAGGCGTTTCGGTTTCATACCAAAGCGCGCGGTCTAGCCGGAATCGGATCGAGCGATATTGCTGGTACGTCAGATCCTGCCATTCCTGCGGCACCATCTCGCGTTCCGCATAAGGCCGGCTGGCCAGATCGCGGGCCATCTCAATGACGACGTTGCGGTCAAATGGGACCTCGCCGCCGGTGGCGAAGGTCGCGGGCGCAAATGCAAGCGCCGACGTTGAAACCAGAAATGCGCGACGTGTAAAATTCATTTCTTAGACTTCCAAGGTTGTGACTTAAACCAAGCGGCCATGTATGCCACGCCGATGATCATCGCAAAGCCAATCATGTTGGCGACGAAAACACTGGCAACATCCCGCCCACTCAGGTCCAGACCGACGCCGATAAGTCGTGCTGCAGCCATCGAAAATACGAACACCGCCAATGATTGTTGCCCAACTTTAGTGATGACGGTCAGCAGGAATTGCCAGACTTTGGCCGCGGTACCCTGACCGGTTGCAATCAGGCGATGCCCATGTTCCCCGGCGACAACCCAGCCCAGATACGCGAGTGACAGGAAATGCAGATAGCGGAACAGGCCAAAATCGGTTTTGTCACGGAACTCTTTCGTCACGGGCCAGACCTTGCGGATTTCGTCAGCCAGATCGGGGGCCGCTGCGTTGATCCATGTGAACACCTTCCACGAACCAAAGGGCATCGAGAAGATCAGGAACAGTGCTGCCGCCCAGATCAAGGTTTTCGATACCGGGGGGGCAGGTATCCAGCCGCGCATGAAGGCGAAACCAGTGAAAAACAGCAGCTGCCAACCGAAAGGATTGAAGAACCACTGCCGCTCAGACCACGGCTCGGCGGGTAGGTCCAGAACGTCGGTCTGCGCGACCAGCCAAATCGCGACGGATGCTGCGGCGACCGCCCAAAACCCGATCCGGTGGAGGCCCAGAAACATGGGCATCATCGCCAGAACCACCAAGTACATCGGAAGAATGTCGAAATAGTTCGGAACATAGGTCAGCGTGAACAAACCCACGATCTGAGGCGCAGGATCGTTGAAGAAGTGCTGCAGGTTCAAAGACGAAACGTAGGTCTTTTCAAACAGCCCTGATTGATCCAGCGCCGCCATTGACATGGCGACAAAGAAGAACAGGCAGATATGCGCCCAGTAGACCTGCCAGATACGGAACGACACGCGGGCCGTTCCAATCCACCACCCCTTGCGCAGGAACGCTCCGCCAAAGGCAATCGCCGACGCCATGCCCGAGCAGAACACGAAAATCTCGGTCGCGTCCGAGAATCCAAACCGCGCGGGAATCCACTTAGCCCATGGATCGTTCGGGATATGGGCGATCAGGATGATGAACATCGCGATGCCGCGATAGAAATCCAGGCGCGGGTCGCGCGTGCGGACAGGGGCCGCCGCAGAGGCAGCCACTGGCGCAAAATCAGAAGCGGGCGAAACTGTCGCCATACGTATTCTGTCCTTCTTGGTCTTAGTTTTTGTTATTCAGCCGGGACGCTTTGTGCGTCTCCGTTGTCGCGTGCTGCATCGATCAATGTGCGGCGCGCAAGAGCGTAATTGTCTTCGCCCCCGGCTCTTTTGGCGCGACGGTCATCCAGGATGCGCTCGACAGCATCCAGACGGCCGGCGCGCAGGCCGGAATCAATTGTGATGCGCTCGAATACATCACGTTGGGCGTGGCTTCCACCTGCCAGTTGCATACCTGCTCGGGCGTTCGACAAAAAGTCGAAAGCGTCGCCGTAAAGGCCTTCGCCAAAGGCCTCAAGCCCCTTGGCGGCTGCAATGCCCGGATCGGACATGCGGATCGGGGTGTCCCCCTGATTGCGCTGCGCATCTTTCTGAATACGCTGCAACATCTTGCTGGTCGCCTCTGGGCGATTGTCGCCGGTCAGGGCCAGAAGGTAGTGAAGATCGGCAAAAATCAGGCAGCCGTCTTCGGTCCGCGCCGCACTGAGATCCGCCAGTTCTTCCCAGCGGTTGCCCACATTGACGCCCTCAAGCTCAAGTCGTGACAGCAAGGACGTGGCGTTCGAGATATCGCGGTAGTCGTCGGTTTTGTCCTGACGGATGTAGTTGTCATACAGCTCCATTACCTGATCGACCTGACCCAGATCCAGATGCATCAGCGCCTTGTGCCACCAGACGTGATAGCGGAAGTTGTTGCAGTGGGTCCAAGCCTCTTCGCGTCCTGCCAACCAATCAAGGCCCAGCTGCGCGTTGCCTGTCATCTCATGCACGTGTGCAACGGCGTGCAGACCCCAGGCATCGTCCGACACCATCCACAGCGCCTGCCGACCTGCGATTTCGGCCTTTTCGTAGGCACCGGTTTCTTCCAACGCAAAGGAATGACAACCCAGCAAATACCCACGACCTGCATGATCGGGTTCGTACGCCGGCAGAATCCGCTCGATCGACCGGCGCATGCCTTCCGCGTCGCCAAGTACAAATCGCGTCGCGTGGCTGAGTTTCATTGCCAGCGAGTCTTGTGGGTGGTCGCGCAGAATCTCTTCGAATTTTTGTATGGCTTGCGTGGGCAGGTCAGCCAGATACAGACCCAGCGCTTCGACATACAGTCGCTCGCGCGCTGAGACCGGCTGGCGTTCCATGGCACTGTTGGCGGCTGCCATCGCTTCGACGGCGACCGGCATCATCTCGCGACGGCCCAGCAGGACCATGAACAAGCCTTTGATTGCGTGACCCAGGGCAAAATCGGGTTCAAGCTCCAGAACTTTGCCAAGATGCTGCGGCGTCACGGCGGCATGGGCCATGAACCCAAGCAGAACACCATCCCAGGCCTCGGCACTTGCCGGGTGGCTGAGGGTGTTCATCTGTCCGAAAACGTCTTGCTTCATGTTCATGTTCCGATCCAATCGAGAATATCTACATCACCTGATGTAGCAGAGACTCTGGGTGGGTCGTATCAGTATCGGCCCTGCTCTCGAATTGGTGAAATGCCGTGTGGGCAAAAATTGAAAAAAACCGCCGATTCAATGGCATGTTTCAGCAACATGCCGCCGAAATGGGCAGAGTGTTTCAATCGTCAAAGGGGTGTTCAGCGCGCAAAACGGCCTGCGTATCGGCCCCAAAGACGGGCGGAGCAGCCCGATATGTTACAGGTGTGCGCGACAGTTTCAGCGGATTCCCGATCAGTTGAACATCACCCGGTGCGGCCTGCATCGCGATCTGCATCTGGCGGGCTTCGACCTGATCGGTTGAAAAAACCTGATCCAAAGTCTGTACTGGACCAACCGGAACCTTGCGGGCTTCGAGCTGCTCAATCATGGTCTCTGAAGCATGGGTCTTCACCACCGGACGCAGCACGGCGTTTAACGCCTCACGATTTTCCAGCCTAGCTGGGTTGGTGGCGAAACGCGGATCATCCGCCAGATCGGGGTGATCGATGAATTCGCAGAACCGGCGGAACTGACTGTCATTTCCGACGGCCAGAATGACGTGGCCATCGGCGGTTTCATAAACGTCATAGGGTACGATGTTCGGATGCCCGTTACCGCGCCGTTGCGGTACGGTGCCTGAGGTCAGATAGTTCGCACCTTCGTTGATCAGCCACGCGATCTGCGCATCTACCAGCGCCAGATCAATCTGCTGGCCTTCGCCGGTCTGATCGCGGTGGCGCAGGGCCGCCAGAATGCCGACACTTGCGTACATTCCGCACATCACATCGGCGATGCCCACGCCCACCTTCATCGGCGCGCCATCGGGTTCGCCTGTTAGCGACATGATCCCGCCGTACCCCTGTGCCATCAGGTCATAGCCCGGCTTGGACGCATTTGGCCCGGTCTGGCCGTAACCCGATATCGAGCAATAGACGAGGCTGGGGAAGTCTTGCGACAACGTGGCGTAGTCCAGACCGTATTTCGCCAATCCGCCGGGTTTGAAGTTCTCGATCAGAATGTCCGCATGCGAGGCCAACCGTTTGATTTCAGATTGCCCCTCGGTCGTGGTGATGTCGATAGCCACGGATTTCTTGTTGCGGTTGGCCGACATGAAATAAGCGCTTAGATCGGACCGGTTGCCTTGCGCATCTTCGACGTAAGGAGGGCCCCATTGGCGGGTGTCATCCCCGCCGGTCGCGGGGTTTTCGATCTTGATCACGCTGGCCCCCAGATCGCCCAGCAACTGCGTGCAGGTCGGTCCGGCCAAAATGCGACTGAGGTCCAGGATTTTGACGCCCTTCAGCGGTCCTTCAGATCCGGCCATCATAGCCCCCACGGTCAATTTCTGCGGCAATCACGGTGAATGAGTTGGCTTTCATCGCCTCATTCAGGGCATTGCGCAGTTCCTCGCGGTTGCGAACGGTGTGACCTTTACCGCCAAACGCCCGGCCCATGGCTGCAAAGTCGTGATGGTCGAAATCCACGCCCCTGTTGCCCATCTGGCGCTGGCGCTGTTTCAGCTCGATCAGCGCAAGGCTGGCATCGACAAAGACAAGAAAGATCGGGTTTCCGCCCATTTCGGCGGCAGTCGACAGCTCTCCGGCTACCATCAGGAACCCGGCGTCGCCCGAAAAACTGATGACTGGGCGGTCCGGTTCGGCCAGTTTCATGCCAATCGCCATTGGCACGGCGCAGCCCATGGTACACAGCGCCGAGGACTGGATCAGTCCGCGTTCCTCGGAACAATCCCACATCTGACTCAGCAAGATACGATGCGCGCCACTGTCGGCTGTAGCCAGTGTTTCGGCAGGCAGGGTTGCACGGGTTTCGGCGATGACAGCGGCGGGGCCCCATTCCTCATCGGTCGGGAACGCCTCAGCCAGCGCGGTTTTGACCCGTGTGGGTTCGCCGTCCGGCCACGTTTCGCGGGCAGGGTTGCCCTTTGCCATGGCCTCCAACGTGGCACCCGTATCGGCGACCATATTCAGGCTGGCCTGATGCATATAGTGGTCATTGACCACAGCCGAGATGTCGATGACTCGCTTTTCTTCAGGGTCCCAGACCTCGCGCCAGCCGGGGCGCATCTCGATCGGGTCGTAGCCAAGGCACAAGACCAGATCGGCCTGTTCAACCAGCGGCAAAAGGTGTTTGTCGGCCAGCGGTGACAATCCGGCCCCGCCAAGGCAAAGGGGGTGATCTTCGGGCACAACTCCCTTGGCTTTGTAGGTGGTTACAAAGGGGATGCCGAAATGTTCCAGAAACGCCTGCACAACATTGCGCGATCCGTCATACAGCACGTCCAGCCCCACAATCGCAATGGGACGTTCCGCGTCAGCCACCCAACGGCGCGCTTTCTCAAGGCAATTGCCCTCGGGCGCGACGGCGGCAGCCTTGACCAGTCGCCGCTTCTTGACGCTGGATACGCACATATCCGCAACCGAGATCGGAATATCGATATGCACGGGTCCGGGGCGCGGCTGGTTGGCCAGCGATACGGCCTTGTCTGCCACGATATCCGCGCCCTGTGCCGTCAGTTTAAAGGTTCCTTTGGTGATCGAGCGATAGACCTGTGCGTGATCCATAACCTGATGGGTATAAGTCAGCGCTTCATCCGCATCGACGCAACCGGTCAGCACGATCATCGGCACCCGGTCCTGCAAGGCGTTGGCGACCACGTTGATCCCGTTCATCGCGCCGGGGCCAAGCGTCGCCACCAGAATAGCAGGTGCGCCGTCGCGGTGATGCACGGCTTCGGCCATGAATCCGGCGGCGTTTTCGTGCTTGGTCAGGTGAAAGGTGATCCCCGCCTGTTCCAGCGCATCCACCAACGTCAGAACCTCGCCACCGGGCATACCAAAGGCATGGCGGCATCCGGCCTCGTAAAGTCTTTGGGCCAAAAGGTCCGCGGCGCGGGGCGAAAGGTCCTGCATTAGTTATGCTCCGAAATAATACGTCATTGCAGATTGCGGAGGACGCGTCCGGACGCAAGCAGGTTCACGGCAGTGTGACTAATTGACTGCGGATTCCGCCACTGCCTGAAACTTTTCATCCAGTTCCGTCGCAATTTCTTGCAGTGGCTCACCGCCTTGCTGGGCATAGGGGGCAAAGACGTGGCTTGGGGTTTTGTAGGACAAAGTCGCCGTGCCGTCCGCATTCTCGGTCACGTAGAATCGGATGGGCGCTTCGATCATTGCGTTGACCGAGGTTTCCAGAACCCGCACCGCGTAGTCGTTGTTAAAGGCACCGATTACCAAGTTTCCGGGAATAATGATGCCACGGGCCGCCGCCGCCTTGGTGGGCCCGGCCTGCGTTACAACAATCAGACCATTTTCTTTGACAGCGGCCTTCGTATCCGCGACCAAAGCATCATAGCTTTTGTCGGTGAAGTGAACGGCCCAGCCCGGCAGCGGTTCTTGCGCCAGCGCGGGAAGGGCCAGTAAACACAGTACGGTCGAAATAGCCTTCATCGTGCTGTCCTCATGGGTATGGGTACGAAATTGATGCCAGAAACTCGTATTTCGCGCAGTCACAATCCCGTGGGTAGCAGTCGCAGAAGTTGCCTTCGGATCAGTCCACGTGCCTTTTCAGGAGATAGATGTCCATGATCCAGCCATGATCCGCCCGCGCTTTTGCCCGCGTTTCGACTATCAGCGACGCCATATCAGCCAAAGGACCGTGGATCAGGATTTCTTCCTTCATCCCCACATAAGCGCCCCACCAGATTTCGTAGTCAGCCATCTCAAGGCTTTGAAACGAACACTCGCCGTCCAGCATAACAGCTACTTTTGAAGCGTTTAGCGGCCAGCCTTCATCCCGAATGCGCCGACCGGTAGTCACGACATACGGCGCGCCCAGATCGTTAATCGGTATCGCATGCGCCGCGGTCAGCGCCTGAAGCGCGGTGATACCGGGGATTACGCGCGTCTCCGGCTGGGGTTGTAGCCGCGAGGCGATACGCAGCGAACTATCGTAAAGCGAGGGATCGCCCCAGATCAAAAGGGCAACCCGCATTGCATCGGGATGCGCCGCGATCGCCTCCTGCCACCGCAGAGCGATGGCATCGTGCCATTCATCAACGCCGCGCAGATACCCATCATCGGCGCGTCGTTTGGGAATATCAAAATATGCGATCTGTGGCGCGGTGTCGGTCACCTGCGCGATAATCTCTTCCCGCAAACCGGCCAGATCGGCCTTGTTCTCGCCCTTGCGCGGGATCAGGATCAGGTCTGCGTCCCGAATGGCATTAGCGCCTTGAAACGTCAGGTGGTCCGGATTCCCGGTGCCAATACCGATCAGAGTTAAGTCAAACATTGTCGGTCTCTGCCAGAGGGCCATAGAGGATCAGGGCAGGGGCCGTGCCGATCTCAGCGCCCAGCTTGTCCGCCAACTCACCAACCGTAGATCGGTGTAGCACCTGATCCGGGGTCGAAACGGATTCGGCCATCAGCGCCGGCGTCTCCAGCGGCAAGCCATGTTCATTCAGTGCCTTGACCAGTAACGGAAATGTGCGCTTGCCCATGAATACAACTGTAGTGGCATCTGGGTCGGCAAGGGCGGTCAGATTCAGATCATCGGGCAGCTTGCCACTGACATCGTGGCCGGTGACGAATTGTACGCGGCGCGCCGTGAGTCGCCGTGTCAGGGGAATGCCAGCTGCCGCTGCTGCGGCAACCGCCGAAGGGATGCCAGGGATAATCTCATATTCGATCCCTGCCTCGCGCAGCGCCACCAGTTCTTCTTCCAGACGTCCAAACAGACCGCCATCGCCGGATTTCAGTCGCACGACGCGGGCACCGGTTTTGGCATAGTCCACCAACAGGCGGCTGACGTGGTCTTGTTTCGGTGACGGGCGGCCGGCGCGTTTGCCGACGCCAACAAGGTCTGCGTCCTGATGCACATGGCTCAGGATTGGGCCACTGCTGAGGTCATCGAACAGCACCGCGTCCGCCTTTTGCATACGGTCCACGGCCTTAAGCGTTAGCAGTTCCGGATCCCCGGGACCGGAGCCAATGAACGAAACGAAACCGCTCATGCCTGCGCCTCTGCGATCAGATGAAAAAATGTTCCGGTCACGTTGCCCCGAAATGATCCAGTTTGTGGTCCCTCAACCTCTTCAGCATCGAACACCCGGGCCAAAGGCGCATCGGGTTGTTCCACGATCGAAGAATAGTGAAACTCATGGCCACGCAATGTCGCTTCAGCGGCATACCCTGCCATTGGGGCCAACAATTGCGCCTTGCGATACCCAAGATTGAACTTTCGCTTCTCATGGGAGGTCACGAGCCCAAGCAGACCTGCCATTTGATGTCGGACCCCTTCCTTGTCGACCAGAGCTTCGCCCAAGGCCATATACCCACCGCACTCACCATGAACGGGTTTTGTCTCCGCATGTTTGCGCAGACCGCTCAGGAATGTGTCGGCAGCAGCCAAAGTGCCCGCGTGCAATTCAGGATAGCCACCGGGCAACCAGACCATGTCGGCATCCGCAGCCGGGGATTCGTTGGCCAGCGGTGAAAACGGCAGGATTTCCGCCCCTGCTGCGCGCCAGCCTTCCAGCAAATGCGGGTAGGTGAACGAAAACGCCGCATCCCGTGCCAGCGCGATCCGCTGTGCCGGAGGCCGCGGCAGCGCGGCTGACGATGGCCCCTTGGGGCCTGAGGAAGCCGCCGCCTTGATCGCCTCAAGGTCCACGTGTTCGCGAAGGAACGCGGCATACCCGGCAATCGCGCTTTCCAGATCTGGGTGCTCGACCGCCTGAATCAAACCAAGATGCCGCTCGGGCAAGGTCAGATCTCCACGCCGGGGCAACACGCCCAGAACCGGCAATCCTGCTCGCTCCATACCCAACCGGGTCAGGCGTTCGTGGCGTGGGCTGGCGCAGCGGTTCAGGATCACACCGGCAACGGGCAGCTCGGGATTGTACATCCGAAATCCCAGCGCAGTGGCCGCCGCAGATTGGGCCTGACCGCCCACATCCAGCACCAGAACCACGGGCCAGCCCATACGCTGTGCGGTTTCGGCACTTGATCCGTGCCCAAGCTCTCCGGGCTTGGCAACGCCGTCGAACAGGCCCATCGATCCTTCGGCCACGACGATATCCGCGCCTTCGGCTTGGGCAGAAATCGCGTTCAGCAAAGGTTCGGCCATCGCCCAGCTGTCCAGATTGAACGAGGCGCGTCCCGCTGCGGCACGGTGAAAGGCTGGATCGATATAGTCCGGTCCGCTCTTGAACGGTTGCACCGTCAGGCCATCCTCGGCTAGCGCCCGCAACAAGCCTAACATGACGGTGGTTTTACCCGTCCCGGAAGACGGCGCAGAAATCAGTAGTCCCGGAGGGTTGGTCATCCCGTCATTCATTCTCGGGGCTCCAGCTTGACCAAGGGCTGTCCGCGCTTTGCGGGCGATACCGGCGGTCGTAATCTTTTGAATAGAGACAGCTTTCGTCAAAGCCTTCGCCCGCAAGTGCCGGGCCAACCATGATCAGAGCGGTGCGAGAGATACTCTCGTCCAGTGCGTCTTTCAGGGTCGCCAACGTGGCGCGAATGATCCGTTCGTCCGGCCAGCTGGCGCGATATACCACTGCCACCGGGCAGTCTGCTCCATAGGCCGGGGTAAGTTCTGCGATCACATTGTCCAGATTTCCGATCGACAGGTGAATGGCCAGGGTTGCGCCGGTGCGGGCAAAGTTCTCAAGCGTTTCGCCTTCGGGCATAGAGGACGCGCGGCCGGGCGTCCGGGTCAGAACCACAGATTGCGCCAGTCCGGGCAAGGTCAGTTCCGTTCCCAGCGATGCAGCCGCTGCGGCGAACGATGGGACACCGGGGGTCACGCTGACTTGAATGCCCATCGCCTTCAATCGCCGGATCTGTTCACCCATTGCCGACCAAACCGACAGGTCGCCGGAATGCAGACGTGCAATGTCATTGCCAGCCTTATGCGCTGCCTCGATCTCGGCCATGATCTGATCCAGATCCATTGGCGCGGTGTTGATGATCTTTGCGCCCTCGGGGCAGTGGGCCAGAATCTCCTCCGGCACCAGCGATCCTGCATACAGGCACACCGGGCACGACGCGATGATATCACGCCCCCGCAGGGTCAGAAGGTCGGCAGCGCCGGGTCCGGCGCCGATGAAATGAACGGTCATGTTTGTCCTCCGATGGCGACGGCGCAGGTCGCAAGCCGGTCGTCCGAAATCTGTCTGGGTGAGGTCAGCCGCGCGCCTGTTCCGGCGGCGGCAAGGGCGGATGCTTCGGCTACGCTGCCGGTGCCATAGGTGGCACGGCTGCGGTTCGAGCAGGTGAGAGTGCGCTGTCCCGCCAGATCGGCAGCTGCGATGAAATGCAGGGGCAGGGCGGTCTCTGCGGCAAACTCCGACAGCGCGGCGTGACCTTCCTTGTCGGCAACAGTGGCCAGCGCGTCGACGTTTTGCCCAACGCTGGCCCGCTCAAATACAGCGCGCAGGCTGTCCACGGTCGCCGTTGATGAAAACCCCAAACCTGCGATGATCATAAGATTACGCTCCACTGCACCACCGGATATGCGGATTTCCAGCCGCGCCGAGGTCCCAGTGCCGAAGCCTGCGCCAGTTCGATGCGCAAAAGTTCTCCGCCTAGTTTTTCGTGCCATTGCGCCAGTAAGGCTTCGCTTTCCAGCGTCACAGCATTGGCGACCAACCTGGTGCCGGAGGGCAGGGCGGTGTGCAACCAATTCAGCAATTCGGTACTCAGGCCGCCGCCGATGAATACCGCATCCGGAAACCCAAGGCCGTCCAGCGCGGTCGGCGCGGTGCCATGCACCACTTGCAGCCGGTCTTGCCCTAACGTGTCGGCATTGCGGCGAATGCGGTCCGCGCGATCCTCGCGGGGTTCGATCGTGGTTGCGGTCAGGGTCGGGTCGCACATCAGCCACTCGATACTGATCGAGCCGGTGCCGCCGCCGATATCCCACAGATGCTCGCCGCGCTTGGGGGCCAGCGCCGACAGGGTCAGCGCCCGCACTGGGCGTTTGGTGATCTGGCCATCATTCTCGAAGATCTCATCCGGCTTACCCGAGGCCTTGGGCAGCGCCTGTCCTTCACCCGCAACTTCAAGCCCAACGCAGACCGGATGATCGAACCCGCCCAGCAGGGCTTCGGTCAGCGACACGCTGCGCGACCGTTCGCGGGGGCCGCCAAGGGCTTCCATGACATGCAATTGCGTATCGGCAAAGCCAGTTTCGTTCAGATATGTCGCAAGCTCGGCCACCGCAGCGCCGTTGCGCAGCAGCAGGATGGCGCGCAATCCAGGCGAAAGATGCGGGCGCAGACGAGTCAGCGGGGCGGCGTGCAGACCGAATGTCTGCGTACTTTCTAACGGCCAGCCCAGACGTGCCGCAGCCAGCGAGAACGTGGACTGACCCGGATGGGCTGTCCATTCTCCGGCGTCGAAGTTGCGCGCGATTACCGAGCCCGCGCCGAACCAGAACGGATCGCCCGAGGCCAGAACAACCGTTGGGTGTCCGCGAAACCCGGTCAGGATCGGCAGGCCGTCGGAAAAAGGCACGGGCCAATCTACGCGCTGTGCGCCTGTGTCGGGGATCAGTGACAAATGGCGCGGCGGGCCCATGATGATTTCGGCACGCTCCAGTACTTGACGACTTGCGGGTGACAGGCCATCCAGTCCATCTTCGCCCAAGCCCAAAACGCTTAGCCACGGAGCTTCATGCATGACCAACCTCCTGATCCTTGGTGGCACGACCGAGGCAAATGCACTGGCCAAATCTTTGGCCGATCAGGGCATCCCGGCAACCTATTCCTATGCCGGTCGGGTAGACAATCCAAGACCGCAGCCCCTGCCGGTGCGTGTTGCAGGGTTCGGAGGTACTGAAGGCCTGGCCCGTTACCTGACGGACCACGCGATCACTCATGTAGTCGATGCCACCCATCCCTTTGCCGCGCAAATAAGCACAAACGCCATTTCCGCGTGCTGCGAGGCCGGGGTGCCCCTTGCCGCATTGACCCGTCCGGCATGGCGCGCGCAAGATGGAGATCGTTGGCAGCACGTTTCTGACATAGGCGCGGCGGTTACCGCTCTGCGCGGTCCTAAACGGCGCGTTTTTCTGGCCGTTGGCCGCCTGCATCTTGAAGATTTTGCGGCTCAGCCCCAACATCATTTTTTGCTGAGGTTGGTGGATGAACCGGATGCACTGCCGCTGCCCGATTGCGAGGCGATCGTGTCGCGCGGACCTTTCACTGAAGCAGGGGACCGGGCGCTGATGCTGCAGCATGGCATTGAACTGGTTGTGTCCAAGAACTCTGGCGGCACCGGTGCACGCGCCAAACTGGATGCCGCGCGCGCTCTGGGCGTACCGGTGCTGATGATTGACAGGCCGACCCTTCCGCAAAGGACCGAATTGTCGAACGTGACGCAGGTTCTGGACTGGTTGGCTCATTCCGGGGTGAACCTCGGGGTATAGACGATCGGTGCGCTGTCACGGTTGATGACGCGCGTCAGGGATGACCCGACAATGACGACGGTTTGCATGTCAGCCATGTCAGGCGTCGCCTCGGCGAGTGTCGAAATCCGGATCGCCTCATCCGCGCGGGATACGGCACGCGCGAACAGGATCAGGCGCTCGGGCTCGCATTCTTCGCGTAGGATTTCCAGTGTTTTTACAAAGCCTTCCGGGCGGGATTTCGAGCGCGGGTTATAAAACGCCATCGCGAAATCCGCCTGCGCTGCTAGGCGAAGACGTTTTTCAACCAGCGACCAGGGTTTCAGATTGTCGCTGAGGTTGATGGCACAGAAATCATGACCCAGCGGTGCCCCGGCCCGCGCGGATGCCGCCAGCATCGCGGTTATGCCGGGAAGGACGTCTATGTGGATGTTACGCCACTCGGCTGGACCGTTTTCCAGGGCTTCGAACACCGCAGCCGCCATAGCGAACACACCGGGATCGCCCGAGGAGACAACGACCACGCGTTTGCCCTCAGCCGCCATCTGCAACGCGTGTTGGGATCGGTCGATCTCGACACGGTTGTCGCTGGCATGCAACGTCAGACCAGGGCGCTCGGTCACGCGCGCGACATAGGGGATGTACCCGACCACGTCCGTGGCATCCGTCAACGCAGCTGAAACCTCGGGGGTTACGAGATCTTCGTTACCAGGCCCCAGACCCGCAATCTTTACCCAACCGCTCATGGCCGCCGTCCCTGACCATGCACGATGATGATCGAGAAATAGGGCGTCACTTTTTCGCATGCCTCGGACAGTTTCGTCACCACCTGGTTCGGCATCTGTGCAAACTCGACGATCCATGCGCGGTCATACAAACCGGCTGTTTTCAGTGCGCGCTTTACCTTGTCTATATTGCGTCCGATTTTCATGACAACCAAAGCGTCAGTCTGCGCCATGCGAATTGCCAGATCTTCTTCCGGCAGGGTGCCGACCAGTACTGTAAGCACATCATCGCCCCAGGTGATCGGGTTACCCGTTGCTGTCCATGCGCCGGACATGCCGGTAATGGCTGGCACGACCTCTACATCAGCCTGATCGCGCAAGCGGCTGTAAAGATGCATGAAAGACCCATAGAAAAACGGATCACCCTCACACAGAACCACCACATCCTCACCCTGATCCGATAGGGCTTTGAGATGCGCGGCGCAGTCTTTGTAAAAGGCCGAGAGCAGTTCGTTATAGCGCGGATCAGCCAGCGGAATTTCCGTAGTGACAGGGTATTCCATGGGAAACTCAACTGCGCTGTCCGGGATCATCCCATTGACGATCTTGCGTGCCTGACCGCTGCGACCAGGCTTGCGAAAGAACGCGACGTGACGTGCATTGCGGAGCAGGCGGTCGGCCCGCACGCTCATCAGGTCCGGATCACCGGGACCAAGGCCAACGCCGTATATCTTGCCGGCGCTCATTCGGTGCGGCTCGCAATGGCGTTGATTGCGGCGACGGTGATGGCGCTGCCGCCCAGACGGCCTTTGACGATGCAAGATGGTACAGGCTGGGCCTCCCACAATGCGTCCTTGGATTCGACGGCACCGACAAAGCCCACCGGGCAGCCGATGATGGCGGCCGGGCGCGGGCAGTCGGGGTCTTCCAGCATATTCAGCAGGTGAAATAGCGCGGTCGGCGCATTGCCGATAGCGACCAGAGCGCCTTCCAGATGCGGGCGCCACAGCTCCAGCGCGGCGGCAGAGCGGGTGTTGCTCATCTCAGCTGCCAACGGGCGCACGCGCTCGTCATGCAGGGTGCAGATCACCGGGTTTTCGGCGGGAAGGCGGAACCGGGTCACGCCTTCGCTGACCATCCGGGCGTCGCACAGGATAGGCGCGCCATTCTCCAACGCGGTCCGTGCGGCTGGCACGAAACCAGGTGAAAAATGTACGAATTCTTCCAGACCGACCATTCCGGCGGCGTGGATCATGCGAACCGCAACCTGCTCTTCATCAGCGTCAAAACGCGCCAGATCGGCCTCGGACCGGATTGTGGCAAAGCTTTGCTTATAGATCGCTGCGCCGTCGGTTTCGTATTCATAGGGCATCAGGTGAGGTCCATAGTCATAAGTGTTTCGGGTGTCAGCCCGCGTTGGGAGGGCTCATCCCCCGCGCGACCGTTTTTGACAAGATCAAATCGTCCGTCGTTGCCGACCAGTGTGACATTTGCCGGACCCATAAGGGCACAGCCTTTGGCGCAACCGGATACATGCAAACTTCCTGGGATTTGGGCGGCTAAGACGCGGGCAACTTCGCGGGTTTCCACCTGAGCTTGCGGGCAGAACGGTGCGCCGGGGCAGGCGTCGGTTGTCATCAGCGGGTCGGTGCCATCAATAACAAAGTCCGGTGCTTGTATCGCCGCCCCGCCTTCCAGCAGGATCAGTCGCCACGGAGTGACGCGCAGGGCAGTGGCTCCGCTGTTTGTAACAAGGGCTAAGAGCTGTCGCGCCGGCAATTGTCCGAACGCCGCGCCATACAACACACCCAGATCGCAGACGCCGGGCTGCGGCGGTGTGCCGATGTCACCGGGCGCGCTGCCTTGCCACTCTGCTGGCAAATCCTGCGTCGCGGCCACCCGCGCCATGCGGCGGGTTTCTGGCGTGAAACGTTCGGAAAACCATCCGGCCAAGGCGATAAGCCGGTCAATTGCGTTGGTTTCTGTGACCCGGCAGCCAGTCTTGGCCCCGTCGGCGCGCAGGATGAGGCCATCAGTGCCTGCCTCGACCCGGATATCGGCCGAATCCGCCGCCAACAGGCGCTTGGGGCCAGTGTCGATGGCAAAGCCGAATTTGGCGGGCAGAGTCGGCAATTCCTCCAACCGGTCGATCAGTTCCTGTGTCAGATGTGCGGTTCGATCACCTGATCGGTATAGGGGCGACACCAGGATATTGCGGCGCATTTCAATACCGGGCTCAGCATCCAAAAGGTTCAGCGCGGCCAACTCGGCCAGCAATGCTTGATGATCGACTTCTTTTACCCCGCGCAGCTGTAAATTGGCGCGGTTGGTCAGGTCGATTGTGCCATTGCCAAATTGCTCGGCCAACTCACAAAGACCACGTGTTTGTTCGGCGCTCAAACGGGCCAGACGCGGGCGCACCCGAACCACCAGACCATCGCCCGACATCATCGGCCGATGCGCGCCGGGGCACCAACCCTGAACGACCGGGGCGCTCATCCCAGCCCCTCCAGATCGGCCCGGATCGAGTTGCGGCGGGTGTTCCAAAGGCCCGCGTCCAACAACGCGCGGAACCTGTCCTGCATCGCCTGATACGCGCGCGGGTTGGCCTCTTGCAAAAATGCGTCGACCTCGGCGTCGCCCAAAGTCGTGTCGTGATAGAGGTCGAACAGATGCGGCGCGACCGTGCCTGACAGATGGGCGAAAGAGGCCATGTGATCCAGTGTCGCTGCAATTTCGGCAGCGCCCCGAAAGCCATGCCTTTGCATGCCTGCAATCCAGTTCGGGTTGGCGGCACGGGCATGAACCACACGGCTGATTTCTTCAGGCAGCGTTCGGGCGCGCGGGTTATCCGGGTTGGTGTTGTCCAGATGGTATAGCTGCGCCGTACCACCGGTGACTTTCTTGGCGGCGGCGAATCCGGCCTCATGGGTGGCATAGTCGTTGGCCAACAGCAGATCGGTTTCGGTCAGATCCTGCAGGTGCACGAAACTGTCGGCATTCGTGACCCGTTGGGTAATGCCGTCCATATCATGTGTGATGTGTTCGCCTTCCAAAGCGAAAGAGCTGGCCTCAAGCCATGCCTTACCCGCCTGCGCGCGGGCCTCATCCGTATAGATTTCGGACAGTTGGGTCATGTTCACGCCATAGCTGCCCGGGGCCGGGCCAAAGACGCGCGCCGCCGGGGCCTGTCCGGCATAAGGGTTCCAGTCCGGGGCTTCATCGCGATCCGACAACGCGCGAACAGCTTGACCATAAAGCGCTGAAAGGGTCGGGAACACATCGCGGAACAGGCCTGAGACGCGCAAGGTCACGTCCAGACGTGGGCGACTGAGGTCAGTGATAGGTAGCACTTCGATGCCCGACACCCGCTCGGACCCTTTGTCCCAAACGGGTTTGACGCCCAGCAAGTGCAGCGCCATGGCAAACTCTTCGCCCGCCGTGCGCATCGTGGCTGAACCCCAGAGATCAACGATCAGCCCCTTGGGATAATCGCCCTCTTCCTGCAGGTGTCGCCGCACCAATTCTTCGGCCAGCTTCACGCCTTGGGTATAGGCTGCACGGGTGGGGACTGAGCGCGGATCGGTGGTATACAGATTGCGCCCGGTGGGCAGGACGTCTGACCGTCCGCGGTACGGGGACCCGGACGGGCCTGCCTCGATCCGTTTGCCAGCCAGCGCGTCGATCAATGCCTGGCGTTCGGCATCGGCCGAAGGGGCCGTGTCAAAATTGGCGGCGGCTTTGGGCACACGCCCAAAAATATGCAACCCGTCTCCGAACTGGCTTTCCTTGATGTCACAGACGAAACGATCGATCCGGGTGATCGCCTCGGCGATGCAGGTGGCCTGATCGAGACCGAGGTCGTTCTCCAGCCCGATGGCTTGCGCTTCGTCCCGAATATCTTCTTGCAGGCGGTCGCGGCGCTTGGGGTCCAGACCATCTGCGTTCGAGAACTCATCCAGCAGCGATTCCAGCCGAACCATCCGATCCGGGGTACCGCTTTCTTTCATTGGCGGTGGGATATGGCCGAGCGTGACCGCCCCGATCCGGCGCTTGGCCTGCGCGGCCTCGCCAGGGTCGTTGACGATGAAGGGGTAGATGACAGGTAGATCGCCAATCAGTACCTCGGGCCAGCATTCGTTGGACAGTGCCACAGATTTGCCTGGCAGCCATTCCAGCGTACCGTGCGCGCCGATATGGATCAGTGCATCCGTACCAAGACCTTTGCGCAGCCAAAGGTAGAAGGCCACGTAGCTGTGGCGCGGGGTACGCGACAGGTCATGATAATCGTCATCACGCAACTCGGGCGTGCCGCGTTCAGGTTGCAACGCGACCAGCGCCTTGCCGCGGCGCAGGGCGGTGAAGTGGAACGCGCCATCTGCAAAGGCCGGATCATCCTCGGGCTTGCCCCAGACGATTTCGAGGTCTGCGCGCAGTTGTTCCGGCAATTCTGCCAGCGCAGTCAGATATTCGCCAAGCGACCACGTAATCCGCGCGTCCAACAACGTATCAGAAATCGGCTGGGCAGGAGCGGTGTCATACCCTTCGCCCTGCAGGTCGGCCAGCATCGCCTCGGCCGAGGCCAAAGCATCGAGGCCCACCGCATGGGCCATCTGCCAGTCTTTGCCGGGATAGGTGGACAGCACCAAGGCGGGGACCTGATCCCCTTTGGGCTTGTCGTTCAGGTTCAACCAGCCGGTGACCCTGTCGATGATAGCCTCGATCCGTTCCGGTTCAGCCCGGTGGGCAAAACGGGAATACTCCAGATGCGGGTCACGCTTGCCCGGTTCCTTGAAAGAGGCGATGCCTGCCGAGATCCGACCGTCCACTTCGGGCAGGACGACATGCATCGCTAGATCAGCGGGCGAAAGACCGCGTTCCTCCTCGGCCCAAGCCTGGCGGCGTGAGGTGGCCAGAGCAACCTGAAACACCGGCACATTGGCGGCGTCCAGTGGAGAGGTGCCGGATGCGCCCTTGCCCGAGAAAGAGGTGGCATTAATGATCGCCGCCGGGTTCAGCGCCACGACATTTTCGCGCAGCCAATCGGCGGCAAGCGGGGCTTTCAGCGAAGGCGCGAACAAGCCAACCGCTTCGAAGCCTCGCTCTCGCAACCGGCGGATCAGCGCTGCGACCGGGGCGGTGTCCGCCGACGTCAGATATGCTCGGTAGAAGGTTACGAAGATGCGCTTTGCGTCGCCCAAAAACGCCCTATCTATTGGGATCACACCACGATCCGGGCACCATGCGCCGCATTCCGGCAGGGCCTTTGCCCCCATCACCGGCCCGGCATAAAGCCCCGCCGCAAGCGCCAATTGCGCCAAGGCCGCTTGCGCGGCGACTTCGCCGCCGATGTCACACAGATGTGCAAGCCGCCGCAAAGTCGAAACGGGTAGGGTGGAGTAGTCATCCAGACGCGTGTCCTCGCGCCCGTCGGCGGGTAGGACGGCCAGCGCGACGCCCTTGGCCTGTGCGAGCGCCAGAACTTGCTGCAAGCCGTAGGACCAGTAAGGGACACCGCCGATCAGGCGGATCAGGATGCCCTTAGCCCCCTCAAGCGTTTGCTCGACATAGGTGTCGACGGACAGCGGGTGCTTCAACGCGGTCAGGTTGGCGAGCCGCATCGTCGGCATGCGACCTTCGGACCCGCCACCGCGATGCCATCCTGCCGCGAAAGCGCCAAGGTCGCTGTCCGAAAAGGATAGCACCACCAGATCCGCCGGGCTCTGACCCAGATCGGTCGGGGTTTCGGTCTCTTCTAACCCGTGGCTTTCGCGGAAGACGACGTGCATGGCTTACTCGGCGGCCTCGGTCACACCCACGAGGATATCGCGGATTGCGGCCTCATTGATGTCGTCATGCTCGGCAATGACCACCAGACGCGAGCGGCGCTCTTCGCCGGGCTCCCACGGCCGGTCATACTGGTGACGTACGCGGGCACCAACGGCCTGCACCAGCAGACGCATAGGTTTGCCCTGAACGGCGGCATAGCCTTTGACGCGCAGAATGTTCAGATCATTGGCCAGACGTTCGATATTGGCGACCAGTTCCGCCGGGTCGGTTTGTTCGGGCAACTCGACGATGATGCTTTCGAAATCGTCGTGTTCGTGGTCGTGGTGGCCGTCGTGATGCGACGGGCGCGCGTCCATGTCATCCTCGGCGGCGGCTTCGAGGCCCAATACGACGCGGACGTCCACGGCGCCTTCGGCGACTTCCACTACGGGCAGGGGGCGGGGAGCTTCGTCGGCGATGATCCCTTTGGCCTTCACCACGCCTTCGGGGCCAGCCAGATCGGGCTTGGTCAGCAGGATGATATCCGCGCAGGAGATCTGATCCTCGAACACCTCAGACAGGGGCGTTTCGTGGTCGATCGAGTCGTCAGCCAGGCGCTGGGCGTCCACGGCTTCGACATTTGGTGCGAAACGCCCAGCGGCGACGGCCTCGGCGTCCGCCAGAGCGATCACACCATCAACGGTGATTTTCGAGCGGATATCGGGCCAATCAAACGCCTTGAGCAGCGGTTTGGGCAGGGCGAGACCGGACGTTTCGATCAGGATGTGATCGGGGCGCGGCTCCAGCGCCATCAGCGCCTCAATGGTCGGGATGAAATCATCGGCTACGGTGCAGCAGATGCAGCCATTCGCCAGTTCCATGATGTTTTCCGCCGGGCAATCCGGAATGGCGCAGGATTTCAGAATATCGCCATCCACACCCACATCACCAAATTCGTTGACGATAACGGCCAGGCGCTTGCCCTGCGGATTCTGCATCAGGTGCTTTACCAGGGTGGTTTTGCCCGAGCCCAGAAAGCCGGTGATCACAGTGACGGGGAGTTTTTCAAGGTTGCTCATTTCAGGGCTCCAATCGGGGGAATGCGGGCCGCACAGTTTTTGCGGAAATGTTCGGGGCGTTCGCGCCATTTCACCAGACCGTCTTCAGCGGCCAGATACTTGGTGACGCCTTCAACGATGGTCTCGACATGGTCAGTCTCGTCGAGGTTTTCATAAACGAAGGTCCATCGGGACGGGCCGCCACGCAAAACGATCGAGCATCCCTGATCACAGTTCGACAGACATTCCACCGGTTTCAGGTCGACGCCGTCCGGCAAGCCAGCCTGTTCAAGTGCTTTATGCAGCAAAGTGCCAGGTCGCTGGGCGTCATCTTCGATAGGTAGCCCACGGCGGCATGTCGTGCAGACCAGCAACTCGACTGGTGCGGTCTCGGTCACGTCTCTCATCCCCCTCATCCTTTATACGGGGGACGGGGTTTCATGCGGGCCACGCGTCTGCACATGGACCCGACACCGGAACACCCCGCCCGGTTTCAACTTCGGGTGCTGGCAGGTCTCCCGGCTTGCGGATGTCAGAGGCGAGCCTCTGTTGGATGTCCCGCCTTCCCGGCCTATTAGGCCAGTGGCTTTGGGCACCCTCTCCGGTCACGGTCGCGGGGGCGGCTGTGCTTGGCGGAATAACCGCTGGCACATTCCCTTTTCATCCATCCGGGGATGGACACCAACGCATGCGACATGCGGCACGGGCAGGGGCTTGTCAAGCACGACTGGGGTTTGAAAACCCGCTACGTCAGAAAAGCGACTTGCCGAAGTCAGTCAGCGGCATCCGATGCGATCCGATCACGCAGCGAGGCGCAATTCAGCCCGGCCGTCGCAGATGATTCAGCACTTCTCAGTTTGGCAATCAAGTAGTGCGGTTGTGTAAATGGAATCGCTGGACCCGCAATCGCAACATGCATCTGATACTGAACTTTAGGCGTCCGAAATTGCGAAAGCAGCGCAGAAAGCTAAGTGCTTGGAAATAAATGGAGGCGAGTACCGGAATCGAACCGGTGTACACGGATTTGCAATCCGCTGCGTCACCACTCCGCCAACTCGCCTTTTCAAGTAAAATCAAATACTTGCCGTGGTGTGACCGGCGTTTTAGCAGCTTTCGACAGGAGCGTCCAGAGGGGGGAGCGCAATTTTCAGGGCCGGGTGCCAACTTAGTCTTTGGTTGCGACGTTGTATCTTGTGAAGATTGGAAAGTTTCCGTGTCTGGACCGTTGCCGGTTTTTCAAGGATGTGGCAGAACTCAATCACCCAAGGGAGCAAGATGAGCGATCCAATGACAGATTTCGCAGCCCGCCGCCGGACGATGGTCGATACGCAGATACGTCCTTCTGATGTCACGAAGTTTCCCATCATAGACGCGATGCTGACCGTCAAGCGCGAGAATTTCGTGCCGGACGCGCAGCGCGAAGCGGCATATGTCGAGGGATTGATCGAACTGGGTGATGGGCGCTGCATGTTGGAGCCGCGGACCTTGGCTAAGATGCTGGACATATTAAATATCTCCAACGACGAGTCGGTTTTGGATATTGCTCCAACCTTGGGGTATTCGACCGCTGTTGCCGCGCGCATGGCACAGCTGGTTATTGCCGTAGAGGAAGATGAAAATCTGGCGGCCGAATCTCAGACTATCCTGATGGAGGCGGAGGCAGACAATGCGATTGTCCATGTCGGCCCGCTTGAACAAGGTGCCCCCGAACATGGGCCCTATGACGTGATAATGGTCCAGGGTGGTGTGGAACAGGTTCCGGATGCGTTGATCGCGCAACTTAAGGACCATGGGCGAATTGCGTGCCTTTTTGTCCAAGGTGCACTGGGGATCGTTCGTATCGGCCATAAATCTGGGGGTCGGGTGACCTGGCGGGACGCGTTTAATGCCAATGCACCGATTTTGCAGGCATTTTCCACGGACCGTGTATTTTCGCTATAGTTTGATAGCTGATTTTTCTGCCGCCTTGATTAGTTTAACGCAAACGCGCAAACTATCGGCAGAGCAGAGTAATTTCGATTTGAGAGGATTTCGTTATGGGTTCTATGGCGGGAGGGAAGCTGGTCAAAGCGCTGGCGCTGACTGCGGGGGTCGCACTTAGCTTTGTACCAGGACGGGCCGTTTGGGCCGACAACATAACTGACGCATTCATTGGCGCCTACAATACCAGCGGGTTGCTTGAACAGAACCGCGCATTGTTGCGCGCGGCCGACGAAGACGTGGCAATCGCATTGTCGGCGCTTCGTCCGATCATCAATTGGACGGTTGCGATCAGCAGCGACTACACACGTCGCAACATCAACAATGTGGTGACAAGAACCGACCCGAACAACTTCTTTACGGGGCTGACCCTCAGCCAACTGCTCTACGATGGTGGGGCTGCCGTTCTGGGCAAACAGTCAGCGCAAGAAACGGTGCTGTCGACCAGGCAGACCCTTGTTGATATCGAACAGCAGGTTCTGTTCCGCGGTGCCAATGCGTATCTCGAAGTGCTTCTGCAGGAAGAAACCGTACAGATTCGCTTGAACAACGTCGATGTATCGGCTGAAGAACTGCGCGCATCGCAGGACCGGTTCGATGTAGGCGAAGTTACACGCACGGACGTTGCACTGTCACAAGCCCAGCTTGCAAGCTCGCAGGCTGATCTGGCCGTTGCGCGCGGTAATCTCGATACAGCGCAAGCGGAATATGTAAATGCCGTTGGCAAATCGCCCGGACGCACAGCGGGTCAACCGAGCCTGCCAAACCTGCCTAATTCGGAACCGCAGGCCGTTAGCCTGGCGCAGCGTAACCACCCGGCTATTCTTTCGGCACAGCACCAGGTGCGTGCCTTCGATCTGATCGTTGCGCAACAACGCGCCAATCTGGGTCCGAACGTCAGCCTGAACGCCGACGCCGGTATCACCGAGACCTATGACAACGATGATAGTATCGAAGACGGGACGGTGTCGCTGAACTTCAGTCAGCCAATTTACGCTGGTGGGCGTTTGGCCGCAAGCGTACGCCGCGCCATGGCAACACGGGATGCATCGCGTGCCAACCTCTTGAATGTGCAAAAAGATATCACTCAGGGTGTGACAGAAGCCTACGCTCGTTTCCAAGCCGCATCAGCAAGTTTGCGGGCGTCGAGCGAACGGGTTCGCGCATCAAACGTGGCGTTTGACGGTATCCGCGAAGAGGCCACTCTGGGTGCACGGACCACGCTGGACGTTTTGAACGCTCAGCAGGATCTGCTGGATGCGCAGCTGGCCGAGGTCGCGTCGCGGATCGAGCGTTCGCGCGCTGCTTACCAGCTGTTGCAGGCACAGGGTCTGTTGACTGCTGAACGTCTGGGACTGGCGGTGCAAATTTATGATCCGACGCTGTATTACAACCTGGTCAAGAAAGCGCCGGCTCAGGTCAGCAGACAAAGCAAGGACCTGGATCGCGTTCTCAAAGCGTTGCGTCGCGACTAAGGGCCAATACTATCTGTTGTGACGCCCGGCTTGTTTGGCTACACTCAATCCTGAGGATAGAGCGGTAGAGAACAATGACGGAAAAAGTCGTGAACGGCAGAGTAGAGGACGTGCTGTCCTCGATCAAACGGCTGGTCGGTGAAAGAGGTGAACAAACCTCGGAGCCGACGCCTTCAATCGCCCGCAAGCCCGGGCGATTAGTGCTGACCGATGCATTGCGGGTCGGCGGAACATCCAGCATTCAGGACGGCCCGGAGAATGAAGCCGAGGCCAACGAAGGTTACACGGTCGACGCGTCGGTCAAGCCGATGCTTTTGCGCGCGTGTGACATCATAGATCGTGAAGATCCCGCCAACAAAGAACAGGCCGCGCCAGAACCGCCCAAAAACCCGACCAACAGCTTGAGCGCAAAGATCGAAGCCCTAGAGGCGGCGATTGCACGCACTGAGGACCAGTGGGAGCCGGACGGCGACAGCGAAGACGAGTATTCCGGCACTCCTGCGAAAGCCCTTGAGTTCAGCGTGCGCAAAGAATTTTCGGATACCGAGGAAAATAACGCCGAACCCACTCAGGCAAAGTCTAAAAAAGCCGTGGCGACGACCAGGGCAACTTTCGTTCGCGACCCCGAGGTGATCGCCGCAACACCTGTTGACCCTGTCGAAACAGCAGCGGAAGATTCAGCGATAGCTGGCATAAGCGAAGACGCATTGCGCAAAATGATCGCCGAGGTTGTCCGTGAAGAATTGCAGGGTGTTTTGGGCGAACGTATCACCCGCAACGTCCGTAAGATGGTTCGGCGCGAAATCTATAAGGCCCTGGCCGAGCAGGACCTCGAGTAACACTCAGACGCTTTTGGGCGTTTCTGCAAGCGCCAGCAGGCGGTCCAGATCCATATTCTGTTCAAGGTGGTCGGCCAGCGCGTTCAACGTATCTTCGACCCCGTCTTCATAGGCCAGGTCCGAGGTCACGCCCAATTGCGACAGGTAAGACGCGCGGAATGTGTCCGAGCTGAAGATACCGTGCAGGTAACTACCGCGGATACGACCAGAGGCGTTTGCTGCACCTTCTGGCCGCCCCTCGACCTCTAGCCAAGCGCGGGCGCAATCAGGGCCTTCGGTACGGCCCATGTGGATTTCGTAGCCCGACACCGGTTCTCCTCCGTTAAGGGCGCGGGCTGAAGTGAGCGTTACCTGTTTCTTCCCTGCCATCACGGTCTCAACATCCAGCAGGCCTAACGCTTCAACAGTCCCCGGTTGTCCGTCGACGCCATCCGGATCAGCGATTGTCTTGCCCAGCATTTGATAGCCGCCGCACAGGCCCAGAACATGGCCGCCCCGGCGGACATGGGCATATAGGTCGATATCCCAGCCCTGAGCCCGGAAATAAGCCAGATCGCCGATGGTGGATTTGCTGCCGGGCAGCAGTACCAAATCGGCATCACCGGGCAGGGGGCGTCCTGCTGGCACGATCTCGACCGAGACACCGGGTTCGGCAGACAAAGGGTCGAGGTCGTCAAAATTTGCCATGCGTTCCAACTGCGGAACAACCACCTTGCAGGCCCCGCCAGAGTGGGACCGAATATCCATCATATCCTCGGCTGGCAGTTTCCACGCATCATGGAACCAGGGAACGACGCCCAGACAGGGCCATCCGGTACGTGCAGCGATTTCATCGCGACCTTCATCGAAAAGGGATACGTCGCCTTTGAACCGATTGACGGCAAAACCCCGGATCATCTCCAGATCGCCTGCATCCAATACCGCCTGGGTGCCTACGATCTGGGCAATGACACCCCCGCGGTGAATGTCACCTACCAGAATAACGGGTACGCCTGCAGCGCGCGCAAATCCCATATTGGCGATGTCACCCTTGCGCAGGTTGGTTTCGGCCGGGCTGCCCGCGCCTTCGATCAGGACAAGATCCGCGTCTCTGCACAAGCGGGCAAAGCTTTCAAGCGCTGCACCCAACAGTTTGGATTTATCCTTGCGGTAATCGCCCGCTTTCATCGTGCCTGCGCGTTGGCCCTGTACGATGATCTGAGCACCAGTGTCGGTTTCCGGCTTCAGCAGAATTGGATTCATGTCTGTATGCTTCGCACGCCGCGCCGCCAGCGCTTGCAGGGCCTGCGCGCGCCCGATCTCGCCGCCATTTTCGGTGACGGCGGCATTGTTCGACATGTTCTGCGGTTTGAACGGTGCAACGCGCAACCCGCGCCGGGTGAAAGCCCGCGCCAGACCGGCCACTAGAACCGATTTCCCGACATTGCTGCCGGTGCCCTGAATCATGATGGACCGAACCATGGCCTGTCTCCTATGTTGACGCGCAGATGACCTGATTTGCGGGCAAAGGAAAAGCCAAAGTTGAACACGCCAGCGCATCTTTTGATCGGAGCTGCCGCCTTTGCCCGCCCAGCCCAGGGACGTATCCTGTGGGCGGCTCTGTTGGGTTCGCTATTGCCGGACCTGTCGCTTTACCTGATGGCGGGCACGTCCCTTTACGTACTTGGGATTCCACCAAGCGTGGTCTACGACCAGCTTTATTTTTCCGACGGCTGGCAGACCGTGTTTGCTATCGACAATTCCTTTGTCCTTTGGGGGGGTGCCTTGCTTGTCGGGGTATGGATGCGCTGGATGGTCTGGACCGTTGGGGCGTCCGCCGGGTTGCTGCATCTTTCGATGGATTTTCTGTTGCATGCCGGGGACGGGCGGCCACAGTTTTGGCCATTCAGCGATTGGGTGTTTCACAGCCCCGTCAGCTATTGGGACAGCACGCATCACGCCTTATGGGTGGCGCCAATTTCGGCCGCGCTTTGTGTCACGTGTTACGCCATTTTGTGGCGTCGCGGCTTGTCCATCTGGGCGAAAGCGTTCTTTGCCCTGCTGCTGATGGCCGAACTGTGGGTCGCGCGGCAGTGGCTGTTGTTCTTTTGATTGATGGCATAAGAATAAGAAAAGCGCGCTCCCAGCTAGGGAGCGCGCTTTTTCATGCGAAAGTCACCTTGGATCAGGCGGCTTCTGCTTGTTGGGCCGCGTTGCGACGTTCGCTTTCTTCACGCGACAGCGCAACCGAGGTGCGCACACCACGTCCAACGAACTCCATCAGTCCGCCAACAACGCGCTCATTCGGGTCGATACCCGCGCAGGACAGGACCTCGCGACCATCACGAGAGCGCGCCCACCGGGCGATTTGTTCCGGACCATTGCCATATTTTTTGTCATCGGCAATAGCGTCATCCAGCGCAGCCAGTACGACAGCCGCGAAAAGTTTGCGTGCACGATTGCCTTGCTCGTTGTTAAAGGCAGTGCCGTCAACGAAATCTCTCATCTCGTCTTCCTTGTTGTTCTTGCTCTTGCATTTTCGGCGTGACGGTTCTTATGACCGATTAAGTGCGATTCGGATACACTTAAAATGCATAGTTGCGTTGCGTCATTTGCATGGCTTGCTGCAGGTGCAGCACTAAGTCTCGTCATCTTGTCAGGTGTGTTCCCGCCAGATATAGGAGCAGGAACTGACGCATCAACCGTTTGTGAAGGATTTAAGTCATGCCCAAGATAAATGGGAACGAAATTCGCCCCGGAAATGTGCTTGAGCATAACGGCGGGCTATGGGCCGCTGTCAAAGTTGACCACGTAAAGCCCGGTAAAGGCGGTGCTTTTGCACAGGTCGAACTGCGCAATCTGCGTAATGGCTCGAAGTTGAACGAGCGGTTCCGCTCGGCTGACAAAGTGGAACGCGTGCGTCTTGAGCAGAAAGACCAGCAGTTTCTGTACGAATCTGACGGCATGCTGGTTTTCATGGATTCCGAGACATATGAGCAGATCGAATTGCCTGCGGAACTGCTGGGCGAACGCCGCCCGTTTCTGCAGGACGGCATGACAATTGTCGTCGAATTTTATGAAAGCGAGGCTCTGAACGCCACGGTGCCTCAGAAAGTGACCTGCAAGATCGTTGAGACCGAGCCTGTGGTCAAAGGTCAGACCGCCGCGAATTCGTTCAAACCGGCCATTCTGGACAACGGTGTCAAAGTCATGGTGCCGCCATTCGTCGGTCAGGATGAGATGATCGTGGTGAACACCGAAACCATGGATTATTCCGAACGCGCCTAACCACGCGATTGCCAGAGTAAAGAAAAACCGCGTGGACCCGTGCCGCGCGGTTTATTTGTCAGCTGCCCCATCTGATTTGGCGATACCGTTCGGGGTTGGGGCCAAACAGTTCAAGCATCAGTTCATACTTAATGCGATTGGCGCTGACCTGCCGATAAAAGGCGATCAGGAATGCCGTGGGGCCTTGAATGCGGCTGAGGCCGCTTGTGGCAGCGACAACAGTGCCGACATCCGTTTTCCCGTTCAGAACTAAATAGCCACCCAGCATCAGCACGCCAACGGTTCCGGCTCCGTTTATGACGCTGAGCAGAAACTTGGCAGAAAGCTTCCAGATGAACATCCTGCGCCGCGTTTCGTAGATATCGTCGAACTGCGCCTCAACCTCGCGCGCGATTTCGTTGATCCGCTCGACATTCAGCATATCGTTGGCTCCGCGTAATATCCGGACACGTTCGGCGACAAACACGTTCACCTTGCGTTGGGATACCAGCACGATGATGATCTGCGGCACGATCATCGAAAAGGCGATCATGCCCAGCCCCGGTTGCGTTGATGAGATATAACCGATCACACTGATCAACGTGCCGATCTGAACGACCGGGTCCGAGAAAGCGCCGCCCGCGAATTTCCCCAGCTCTTCTGCCTCGGCTGAAATCGCCGTGGTCATCGTGCCCTTGCGCATCGTTTCGCCCGAGACATTGATATCTGAGGCGCGCAGCAGCAGCCTTTGGCGGATCATGCGGATCAGATCTTCGCCCAACGTTCCTGCGCGATAGCTCAAAAGCCACTTTAGGGCGAGGCTGAGTAAGATGACCGACATCATTCCGGCACCCAGGTAGATCAGCCTGTCCGTGCTTACATCGGCCGAGGTCAGGTGGTTGATGATGTCGCGCTGAAACTCCAGCGGAACTGCAGCCAGACCCGAGATCGCAATGGACAGAACGATGAGGATGATCTGCCGTCCGGCGCTGGCGCGCCAGATTGCCCTGTATAGCTGGAACATACGTGCATCCGGATTGCTGAATTCAAACCAGTGTGACAGCGCACTTGGCTATGTTCAAACCACACCAATTCAGTCGGTTGCTCAGCCGTGCCGGTTCGGCAACACGTTAAGTGTCTAACTGTATGGTGGCGTCACCGGCCTGCATGTCGTTACCTACGCGGTCCAATCGCAAATAGGCGATCCCGCGGCCATTGGATTGGGTGAACAATGTACCGGCCGGTTTTCCGCCAGAAGTAATTACAGTTCCAACCGCTGCAGACCCAGTGACGCTAACGCTGCGCAAACCCTTGCGCAGTTCAGTCTTGTGTTTCATCCGCGCGGTGACTTCTTGCCCGACATAACAGCCTTTCTTGAAGTCCAAGCCGTTCAGCGCCTCGAACCCGGCCTCAAGGATATAACTGTCGGGGGTCAGTTCGACTCCGGTTTCGGGAATGCAGTGTCGCACGCGGATTGCATCCCAATCTGTACCGTCGTCGCTTTCCGCACCCGCTTTATAGGCCCGCCACCCCATGCCTGGGTGGCGCGGGTCGGGCAGGGCACCTTCGGGCGCAGGGCCGGTGCCGTGCTGCAGGTTCAGGCCGCTGTCTTCAATGCTGACATCTGCGCGCAGCTTGTACATGCCCAACCGTTTGGCAAATCCATCGGCAAGGCTTTCGGCAACGTCCAGCAAAACTGCGTCACCCTCCCGCTTCAGAAAGAAGTCCGCCAGATACTTGCCTTGGGGGGTCAGCAGGGCGGCGTAGACCAGCCCATTGTCCAACCCTGCAATATCGTTGGTGATCAACCCTTGAAGAAAGCTGTCGGTGTCCGAGCCGCTCAGGCGCAATATACGGCGGTTGGGCATCTGGGTTGTCCTCGTCTTTTCCTCGGACCTCGTGATATAGGGGTTTCCGCTGCCATGACCAGAGGGTTTCCGCCGTGCCTGCGCCGATTAGCATCGTTATCCCAACCCTGAATTCGGACGGGAACCTTCCCGCGACCCTTGCGGCCTTGATGGAAGGCCTGCATGCGGGGCTGATCCGCGAATTGATCGTCTCGGACGGTGGGTCGAATGATCAGACGCTAAAGATTGCGAATGAGGCCGGCGCTGAGATCGTGACTGGGCCACCTTCGCGCGGGGGGCAATTGGCCCGAGGATGCGCCGCAGCCAAAGGGGACTGGCTGTTGGTCCTGCACGCGGACACGGTTTTGCAAGCGGGGTGGAGCAAAGTTGTAGGCGACCACCTTGGCACCGGAACCCCGGCGGCGTTTCGTCTGGCGTTTCGGGCATCAGGCTTAGCGCCGGTATGGGTGGCGGGTTGGGCCAATTTACGCAGTCGACTGTTTGGCCTGCCATATGGCGATCAGGGCCTGTTGGTCCCGAGTGAGATGTATCGAAAGGCAGGGGGCTTTCCCGATCAACCTTTGATGGAGGACGTCGCTTTGGTCCGCAGCTTGCGCGGCATCACTTTGCTGCCCAGCCGGGCAGTTACGAGCGCGGATCGCTATGAGCGTGCGGGCTGGTTGCGTCGGGGAGGGCGGAACCTGTGGACCCTGACGCGGTATTTTCTGGGGGCAGATCCTGCGAATCTGGCGCAGGACTATCGGCGCTGAGCGACGCGCGCAGCTCGACGACGGACTTGCCCAGCCGGAACGGCGCCGCGAAACTGACCAGACATAACGCGATGATCTGCAGCACAAGTATATGCGCATTGTCCTGCAGGTATTCCCATTCGTCCTTTAACTTGCCGACCTGTTCCACCAGATCATCATAGCTTTGCGCCAGGATCAGATAATCTCCCGCAATCGCGGGGACTTTGCGGCGCATGTTGTCGATCGCGGCCTGTGTTATGTCGTCCAACGTGGTAAAGACAAGGAACTGATCGATGTTGAACGCATCAGCCTTGTCGGCCATTGCGCGCATTTCGTCCTGTTCGTCTTTTGCCTGACTGCCAAACAGAAAATGCAGCCCCTGTAGCGGCGCGACCTCATTTGTGACTGCGATGAACAATGGCAGGTCGGCATTGCTGGCGGTTGAGGCCGACAGGAATTCGACCTTTTCGCACAGCACTGCAGTATCCGGATCAAAAGCCGGGTCGCAGAACCGCAGGCGGAACCGCGCGGCATCACGGTCAAAGGCCAGCCCGGCGGCGTAAGCCACGTCTATCTGGCGATCCAGTCGCGAGCTATCCGAAGTGTAAAGCCCGGCCAAAACTGCGACCAGCGCGCCAACGCCACCCAGTACAACCCAGACGAGGTCCGCGAGTTTCCAGGCGCGATGCCCGGCGGGTTTACGGAAAAGAAAGGCGGTGCCAATCGATCCAATCAGAAAGAACAGGATCAAAAGCGGCAGTTGGTTTTGGGTCACGAAACTCATGCCTTCAAAGTGACGGCCTGCCATGCGGCTGGCAACACTCCTCACGCTCAGTTGTTCTGTTTGGGTGGGAAAAAGCCGTTATGAGGCTGAGCTTTGACCGAATTTCCGGAACAGTTTGGTGCGGTCAAAAGCTTGTTCCAGCTCATCCGTGCGCTCTTTAACCGAATCCCACAGCCTTTCCTGTACTTCGGCGATGACGCATTCCATCAGAACCAGAATGGCCGCCATGGAATCCCACGCGGACGGCACGGCAATGCGTGCTGCAAAGGTATGCTTTGCCAACCGGTGAATGGGCGAGCGCCACTGATCGGTGAACAGAACAATTTCAGCCTCACGTTCATGGCACAGCTGGCCGATCAGCAGTGACGCGTTTTCATATCGGCGAACATCCAGCGTCACCAGCACATCATCTTTGCGTATGTCCAGCAAATCATGCGTCCACGATGCAGCAACGGGCAGTAGTCGGACATCTGGGCGGATCATCTGCAGGTGCAGGTACAAGTATTGGGCCAGCGTACCGGTGATGCGGCCGCCGGTAATGAAAATGCGCCTGTTGGGGTCACATAACAGATTGCAGAAGCTGTCGAATTCACCGGGGTCGACCTCATCAATCGTGCGTTTCTGATTGGCGAGAGTCTGTTGGGAATACCGGTTCAGAATGTGTTCTTCGGGCAGGTCGTTCTGCCACAGGTCTCGCTTGGCGACCGGCCCCGAGATCATCTCTTTCACCTCACCCCGCAGGGCGGCCTGAAACTGCGGATAGCCGTCAAAGCCGGTTTTCTGCAGCATCCGTGCGACGGTCGTGGTGGAAACCGAGGCCGTGCTGGCCAGTTCGGTAATACTGCCAAGGCCGGCCATGGGGTAGTCGTCCAGCAATACACTGACCAGTTGCCGCTCGGATGGGGTCATCTTGTCTTTGTGGGCCAGCAGCCTGTCCGTCACCCGCACGCGGCGTTCCTCCTGCATCTTTTCGATCTTAGTGTGAAAAATTTTTCAGCAAGATCAAGAGTGGTGAATTTTATACAGGAAAAATATTGACAGGTTAAGGTCTCTTGTGGAAATTTTTCCACACGCATCTTAATTGGAATCGCAAGGCGGTATTTTGGACTTCGGAACAGTCGTTCACACGGACATAGTGGATGGTCCCTATTCGGTAATGCTGGTCTGCGAACACGCGTCCAGCCGCATTCCCGCGTTTTTGGGGGATATGGGATTGCCTGTGGACGCGCTTCAAAGCCACATCGCTTGGGATCCGGGGGCATTGGCTGTGGCCAAGCTGATGGCAGAACGCCTGTCGGCACCGCTGGTGTATGGCGGGGTGTCCCGGCTGGTCTATGACTGCAATCGCCCTCCTGAAGCCGCAGGGGCCATGCCGGCGCGCAGCGAGGACTATCAAATCCCAGCGAATGTCGATCTGTCCGAGGAAGAGCGCGAAAGCAGGATTGAGAGCATCTACCGGCCCTTCAGCAGGGCGCTGTCTGACTTGATCTCCCAAAACGGGTACACGCTTGAACTCATGGTGACAATCCACAGCTTTACGCCAGTCTATCATGGTCAGACGCGTGAGGTGGAACTAGGCATATTACACGGGGTGGACGACCGGTTCGCCCGGGCAATGATGACGACAACACCCGCCGACCAAGCCTATGAGACTTGCTTGAATGAGCCGTATTCGGCGGCGGACGGAGTTGCCCATACCCTTGACGCGCAGGCGCTGCCGAAAGGGCTGTTGAACGTCATGATCGAGATCCGCAATGACCTGATTCAAACGCCCGAGCAGCAAGAGGCGATGGCCGATTGCCTGGCGTCATGGATCGCGCGGACCCTTGCAGATTTTCAGAAAGGGGGCGCGGCGTGATCAAGGCGATGGCGTCATATGTCCGGATCGTCGATACGGTCAACTACAGGATCGGACGGGTCATGATGTGGGGCCTGTTCGTGATGATGGGCATCCTGCTGTGGTCTTCGATCTCAAAAACGTTTTTCGTGCCATCGCATTGGACGCTGGAAATGGCGCAGTTTGCGATGGTGACCTACTACATTATGGGTGGACCGTATTCGATCCAGCTGGGATCGAACGTACGCATGGATCTGTTTTATCATAACTGGAGCCCGCACCGGAAAGCCTGGTTCGATGCCTTCACCGTTCTGCTGCTGATCTTCTACCTGGGGGTATTGTTTTATGGCGGGCTTGGGTCGACGGCCTACAGCCTTGGCTATTGGGGCGATGAACCGGTCTCCTACTTTTTTGGACTGTTGACGGGCAGTGAGGAAATTGGCCGGCTTGAACGCTCATCAACGGCGTGGCGGCCGTATATTTGGCCGGTAAAAACCATCATGGTATTCGGTTTCTTCCTGATGCTGCTGCAGGCGATATCAGAATTCTTCAAAGACATAGCCCGGATCAACGGGCAGGAAATCGGGGTCGTGCGGGCATGAGCCAGGAATATATCGCCATCTTCATGTTCGCATTGATGATGCTGATGCTGTTCACAGGTCAGCGCGTCTTTGGCGCGATTGGCGCGGTGGCTACCATTGCCGCGCTGGCGCTTTGGGGCACAGGCGGGCAGGACATCACGTTCTCGGCCGCGATGAAGCTGATGAAATGGTATCCGCTGCTGACGCTGCCGATGTTTATCTTCATGGGCTATGTGCTCAGCGAAAGCCGGCTGGCGGATGACTTGTATAAGATGTTCCACGTCTGGATGGGGCCCATCAATGGTGGTCTGGCCATCGGCACCATCGGGTTGATGGTGCTGGTCTCGGCCATGAACGGCCTGAGCGTTGCAGGTATGGCTATTGGCGCGACCATTGCGCTGCCGGAGCTGCTTCGGCGCGGTTACGACAAGACGATGGTGACCGGGGTCATTCAGGCGGGTTCTAGTCTTGGTATTCTGGTGCCACCCTCAGTGGTTCTGGTCCTCTATGCGATGATCGCGCGGCAACCTGTCGGGCAACTGTGGCTGGCGGGGATTATCCCGGGTCTGCTGATGGCCGCGATGTTCATTCTGTACATCTGGATCCGCTGCCGCATTCAACCCGAGCTGGGACCCGCAATGGAAGACACGCATGAAGTGCCGTGGGCCGAGAAAATCCGGCTGCTGGGGGCAGGGGCGCTGCCGCTGATCATCTTCGCGGCGATGATGGTACCGTTTGTGAATGGTTGGACCTCGCTGGTCGAAAGCTCGGCGATCGGAGCGCTGACCGCGCTGGCTGTGTCCGTCATCAAGCGCCGCATGACCTGGAAGATTTTCGAAGACTGCACCAAGCAGACGTTGGCCATTTCCTGTATGTTCATGTGGATCATTCTGGCCGCGTTGGGCTTTGGGGCCGTATTTGACGGTCTCGGCGCGGTGAAAGCCATCGACAATCTGTTCACCGATCAACTTGGCTTGTCGCCCTGGATGATCCTGATCCTGATGCAGCTGAGCTTTATCGTCATGGGCACGTTCCTGGACGATACAGCAATGCTGGTCATCGTGGCACCGCTATATGTACCGCTGGTCGGCGAGTTGGGCTTTGATCTGATCTGGTACGGGGTGCTTTATACGATCACGACGCAGATCGCCTATATGACGCCGCCCTTCGGGTACAACCTGTTCCTGATGCGCGCGATGGCCCCGCCCGAGATCACCCTGCGGGACATCTATGGTTCGATCTTTCCTTTTGTCGCGGTGATGGTGCTGGCGCTGACAATCATCATGATTTTCCCGGAAATCGCTCTGTGGTTGCCCGGGTATGTCTATGGAAATTAACAAGAATGCTCGGTGAACGGGCACAGAAACTTTAACGGAGAGGAATTGACATGACGACAAGACGTAAGTTTCTGAAAACCGCTGGGGTTGGCGTTGCTGCCGCACCACTGGCGACGCCTGCCTTGGCGCAGAACACGATCACATGGCGGATGCAAACATATGCTGGCCCAGCCTTGGCCGAGCACGTGATTGATCCTGCGATCAAGATGTTCAACCAAATCGCCGGTGACCGGATGCAGATTGAGCTGTTCTATGCTGATCAGCTGGTTCCCACGGGAGAGTTGTTCCGGGCGATGCAGAAAGGCACCATCGACGCGGTACAGTCGGACGACGACTCGATGGCATCGCCTACCGAAGTCACTGTTTTCGGTGGCTATTTCCCGTTCGCTTCGCGCTATTCTCTGGACGTGCCTGTGCTGTTCAACCAGTGGGGCCTGAACGAGATCTGGGATGAGGAATATTCCAAGGTCGGCGTCAAGCACATTAGCGCCGGTGCATGGGACCCATGCCACTTTGCGACCAAGGACCCGATCAACTCGCTGGCGGATATGAAGGGCAAGCGCATCTTCACCTTCCCGACGGCGGGGCGCTTCCTGTCACAGTTTGGCGTTGTGCCGGTCACCCTGCCATGGGAAGACATCGAGGTTGCCGTGCAGACAGGTGAGCTGGACGGTATCGCATGGTCGGGCATCACCGAGGACTACACTGTTGGTTGGGCCGATGTGACTAACTATTTCCTGACCAACAACGTGTCGGGCGCATGGGCAGGTCACTTCTTTGCCAATATGGACCGCTGGAACGAACTGCCCGAAGATCTGCAGACCCTGTTCAAGGTCTGCTGTGATCAGTCACATTACTACCGTCAGTGGTGGTATTGGGGTGGTGAGGCCAACCTGCGCGTCAACGGCACCAAGATGCAATTGACCTCTATCCCGGACGAAGAATGGGTAACCGTTGAGGAAGCCGCCGTGAAGTTCTGGGACGAAGTTGCAGCCGAGTCCGAGACCAAAGCGAAAGTTGTCGACATCTTCAAGCGTTACAACGCCGAGATGCTAAAGGCTGGTCGGCCTTATCGTTACACCTAAGAAACCCTTCTTCCCGACGCGTGGGGCACCCCGTGCGTCGGGATTGGACATCAATAAGCGACACCATTTATGCTCTCGTCTGTTCCAAGAATAGAAAAACAAACCCGGAAGCACATTTGTGCGCACCGGTCAGACGAGGTGTGAACATATGGCTATCGCGAGCTTTTTGATTGAGATTTTTGCCGCAACCATGTTGCTGCTATTCGCCGTACGCTTGGTTCGTACCGGTATCGAACGGCGCTTTGGTTCGCTGTTCCAGTCGATCCTGACACGCCACTCCAACAGCTTTGTTGCAGGGGGGGCTGGCATGGTTCTGGCCACGATCCTGCAAAGCTCGGCCGCCGTTACGGTTTTGCTGACCGGTTTCGCTGCGGCGGGGATGGTGACGTTTGGGATGGCGCTGGCGGGTGTTCTGGGCGCGGATTTGGGCGCCGCTTTAGTCATTCAGGTTCTGTCCTATGATCTGGGCTGGCTTCAACCCGCATTGTTGGCGTTGGGCGGTTGGCTGTACCTGAAATCCGAACGGTCGAATGTACGGCTTATGGGCCGGATCGTTCTGGGCGTCGCCTTTATCCTGATCTCGCTTCAATTCCTGCGCGAAGCAGTTGATCCGATCCGCGAAAGCACGTTTTTGCCCGCAATCGCAGGGTATCTTGAGACCGATTATTTCAGCGCCTTTATCGTTGGTGCGGTGCTGGCCTTTGTAATGCACAGCTCGGTCGCGACGATCCTGATGTGCGTGGCCTTGGTTCAGATCGGTGCAATTCCCTTTGCCGCCGGGTTGTCGCTGGTGCTGGGAGCAAATCTGGGTTCGGCCTTTATTCCAATGTGGCTGACGCGCGATATGACGGTCACAGCCCGGCGTATCCCTCTGGCAAATCTCTTATTGCGGGGAAGCGCGGCGCTGGTAATGCTGATCGTCGTGAATGTTGGCGGGTTGCACGAGGCGCTATTGGTGACGAGCCCGGCGCAGTCTCTGATTTTTGCACATATCGGATTCAATTTGGCTGTATTCCTGCTGGCCACAGGCTTCGTGAACCAGTTGGAACAGCCGATGGCCGTTCTGATGTCGGAGCCCAAAGCTGAGGCCAATGCGCTGGATCAGTTCTCGGATGCGCTGACACCGCTGGGGGACCCCAGCGGCGAAAGGGCGAGCGTTGCGATGTCCTCGGTGCGTCACGAGCTGTTGCAGATGATCACGCAGGTCGAGCGTATGTTCCGCCCCGTTTTGGATATCTACGAACAGGATGACAGCGACGCGATTTCCGCGCTTTGGCAGCAGGATGAGCGGGTCAATACGCAACTGACCGAGATCCGCCGTTTCGTCGCGCGCATGCCGCGGCAGAATATGAGCAAAGGGCAGATCAAAGCCGCACGAGGGTTGGTCGAATATGCCATCCGTCTTGAGGCTGCAGGCGATGTTGTCTCGAACCGGATGACCCGGACGGCGCAGATCAAGCACACCGAACGTTCGGAGTTCTCAGCGCAGGGCTGGAAAGAGCTGAAAGATTTGCACGCGGCCATTCTGGAAAGTTTCTCACTGGCGCGTCACGTGCTGTTGGTGGACGACATGGATTGTGCCCGCCGGCTGGTGTTGGACAAGGCCGAGGTCAAGCGGATGTCCCGCAATAGCCGCAAGGCGCACCTCAAACGGTTGGAGCGCGGTCAGACTGAGAGTTTCCAGTCCTCCGACCTGCATCTGGAAACGCTGCGGTCCATGCGGGACCTGCACGGGCACATCGCCGCCATCGCCTATCCGATCCTCTACAAAAGCGGTCAGGTTCTGGAAACGCGCCTGGTGATGGAAATGGAAAAGAAGCCAACGATGACTGACGGCAGGTAATCGAAACCGAGGTCTCTGTAAGTGACAAAGGATACCAATGATGGGCAATGATGCGATTTTGGCTGATCTGAAAGCCAAATTCGAGGCGGGCGAGGTCGACACGGTGCTGGTCTGCATGGTGGACATGCAGGGCCGCCTGATGGGTAAGCGGTTTCACGCAGGCCATTTCGTGGCGGGCGCATGGGAAGAGACACATTGCTGCAACTACCTGCTGGCCACAGATCTGGAGATGGCGACACCCGACGGCTATGCCTCGACCAGTTGGGAGCGGGGTTATGGCGATTATGTCATGAAGCCGGATCTCAGCACTTTGCGCCCGGTGCCATGGCTGGAAGGCACCGCAATGGTGATGTGCGATATGCTGGATCACCACACGCATGAAGAGGTTCCACACGCGCCTCGGTCTATTTTGAAAAAGCAGGTCAACCGGCTGAAAGCCATGGGCTATGACGCGATGTGTGCCACCGAGCTGGAGTTTTTCCTCTTTGAGAAGAGCTTTGACCAGATCCGCAAGGAAGGCTTCCGCGATCTGGAGCCGATCTCGGGCTATAACGAAGATTATCACATCCTTCAGACCACCAAGGAAGAGCATGTGATGCGCCCGATCCGCAACCATCTGTGGAATGCGGGGATTCCGGTTGAGAATTCGAAAGGCGAGGCCGAGACCGGGCAGGAAGAGCTGAACATCAAATATGCACCGGCGATGGACACGGCCGAATACCACTCGATCGCCAAGAACGCGGTGAAAGAGATTGCCTGGCAACACGGTCACGCGGCGACATTCCTGCCGAAGTGGCACCATGACAAGGTGGGCAGTTCGTCCCACGTGCATCAGTCGCTTTGGGCGGATGGCAAGCCAGCGTTTTATGATGCGGATGATGCGTTGGGTATGTCGGTGCTGATGAAAAACTATATGGCGGGCCTGCTGAAATATGCCGCTGACTATACCTATTTCATGGCCCCCTACATCAACAGTTACAAGCGCTTCATGAAGGGCACCTTTGCGCCGACACGGATTATCTGGTCGGTGGACAACCGTACGGCTGGCTTCCGTCTGTGCGGCGATGGGACGAAGGCTGTGCGGGTTGAGTGTCGTATTCCGGGATCAGATATGAACCCGTATCTGGCGATGGCTGGCATGTTGGCCGCCGGGATTGCCGGTATTGAAGAAGGCCTGGAACTGCAATCGCCCACCACCGGTGATGTCTATCAGGGTGACACCGGCATGATCCCCGGCAATTTGCGCGCAGCACGGGATGGGTTGCACGGGTCGTCGATGCTGCGGGCTGCCATGGGCGATGAGGTGGTCGAACACTATACCCGCGCGGCGGAAGTTGAGATCGAGGAATTCGAGCGGGTTGTGACGGATTGGGAAATTGCCCGGGGGTTTGAGCGGGCTTGAGATTGGGTCCGGCTGGGGGCTTTGCCCGACGCCATTGGCGCTCGAACCAATGGCGCACCAATGGCAGCACCCAAAGGATATTTGTGGCCAGACGAAGCAGGGATCCTGTTTCTTTCGGAATTGGAGTGGATATGGGGCAGATGTTGAAATGTGTCTCGCCGATTGATGGATCGGTTTTTGCTGAACGTGAGGTGTTGTCACGGGATGCAGCGTTTGAAGCTGCAGCGCGATCGCGGGCGGCACAGGCAGAATGGGCGGCGCGGCCGTTGCAGGAACGTATCGATCTTGTCATGGCAGGCGTGGCTGCGGTTGGGGCGATGAACGATGAGATTGTGCCCGAGTTGGCGCATATGATGGGTCGTCCGGTACGTTATGGCGGTGAGTTCGGCGGCTTTAACGAGCGTGCGAGCCATATGGCTCAGATTGCCGAGGCGTCTCTGGCTGATATCGCAGTGGGCGAGGATGAAACCTTCAAACGCTATATCAAGCGCATTCCGCACGGCGTGGTCTTTGTAGTGGCGCCCTGGAACTATCCCTACATGACCGCAATCAACACTGTGGCCCCGGCGCTGATCGCGGGGAACACTGTGATCCTGAAACATGCCACGCAGACGCTGCTGGCGGGCGAGCGCATGGCGGAAGCGTTTTATTCCGTGGGTATACCCGATGATGTGTTTCAGAATGTCTTCCTGAGCCATGACATGACCAATGACCTGATCGCAGGCAATGCGTTCGACTTTGTGAACTTCACCGGGTCAGTAGGGGGCGGTCAGGCGATGGAGCGCGCGGCTGCTGGGACATTCACCGGTGTTGGCACCGAGCTGGGAGGCAAGGATCCGGGCTATGTCATGGATGACGCTGATCTGGATGCAGCGGTCGAAACGCTGATCGACGGTGCCATGTTCAACTCGGGCCAGTGCTGTTGTGGGATTGAGCGGATTTATGTTCACGAAAGCCTTTATGACGACTTCGTCGCCAAGGCAGTCGATGTGGTGAAAGGCTATAAGCTGGGCAATCCTCTGGACGGCGATACAACGATTGGTCCGATGGCCAATGTGCGCTTTGCCAAAGAGGTGCGCGCGCAGATTGCTGAGGCTGTTGCGGCCGGGGCGGTGGCTCATATCGGCACGTTCCCCGAAGACGATGGCGGGGCCTATCTGACACCGCAGATCCTGACCAACGTCACCCATGACATGCGGGTGATGCAGGACGAGAGTTTCGGCCCCGTGGTCGGCATCATGAAAGTGTCCTCGGACGACGAAGCCATCGCCTTGATGAATGACAGTGAATTTGGTCTGACCGCCAGCCTGTGGACCCGCGATGTAGAGCGGGCTGCGCGCGTGGGCGATGCGATCGAAACCGGAACCGTGTTCATGAACCGTGCCGATTATCTGGATCCGGGCCTTTGCTGGACCGGCTGCAAGAATACCGGCCGCGGCGGCGGATTGTCCGTCATTGGCTATCACAACCTGACACGTCCTAAATCCTACCACCTGAAAAAGGTCACGGGCTAAGGGCAACGGCCTGCCCGGTTCAGACCCCCTCGGCCGGGCAGGTCTCAAATCACAAAGGAAACCTGACATGTCACTTGTTGGAAACTGGTCCTATCCGACCGCTATCAAATTCGGCGCAGGCCGCATCAAGGAACTGCCTGAGGCATGTGCCGCCGCTGGTATGCAAAAGCCGTTGCTGGTCACCGACAAAGGGTTGGCCGATCTACCGATCACCGCAGCGACGCTGGATATCATGGAGGCCGCAGGGCTGGGGCGCGGGCTGTTCAGCGATGTGGATCCGAACCCGAACGAAAAAAATCTTGAGGCAGGGGTCGCGGCCTACAATGCGGGCGGCCATGATGGCGTGATCGCTTTTGGCGGCGGTTCCGGGTTGGATCTGGGCAAGATGGTTGCCTTTATGGCAGGGCAGACGCGTCCGGTTTGGGATTTTGAAGATATCGGCGATTGGTGGACTCGCGCCGATGCCGATGTGATCGCGCCGATTATCGCTGTGCCGACCACAGCCGGGACCGGGTCCGAGGTCGGGCGCGCCAGTGTCATCACGAATTCCGAAACCCACGCGAAAAAGATTATTTTCCATCCCAAGGTTCTGCCGACCGTGGTGATCTGCGACCCCGAGCTGACAGTTGGCATGCCCAAGTTCATCACGGCGGGCACCGGTCTGGATGCATTTGCGCATTGTGTCGAGGCGTATTCCAGCCCGCATTATCATCCGATGAGCCACGGCATTGCGTTGGAAGGTATGCGGCTGGTCAAGGAGTACCTGCCACGTGCCTATGCAGACGGCAAAGATATCGAGGCCCGCGCACAGATGATGAGCGCCGCAGCCATGGGGGCGACCGCCTTTCAGAAAGGTCTGGGCGCGATCCACGCCATGAGCCACCCGATTGGTGCGGTTTTCAACACTCACCACGGCACAACTAATGCGGTTTGCATGCCTGCAGTGCTGGAGTTTAATTCGCCAGCTATCGCTGATCGGTTTCAGTCAGCGGCGGCCTATCTGGGAATTGATGGCGGATTTGATGGCGTCCGCGGCTTTGTGCAGGAGTTCAACGACGCGCTGGGTATCCCAACCAGGCTGTCCGAACTGGGTGTGACCGAAGCTGCGATCCCGGAACTGGTGCAAGGCGCGATCATCGATCCGTCTTGTGGGGGTAACCCAATCGAATTGACAGAAGACAATCTGACCGCTCTGTTCAAGGCTGCATTGTGATCGGTCTTGCTCTGTGCAAGTAACGAAACCGGCCCGTATCTTGGGCCGGTTCTCTCTGCGCGAAAGGTTCGGACGTGACTCTGTTTGTCATCGCCATCATTTTGACGGCTGCGTTGCTGCATGCGGTGTGGAACGCCATCGTCAAAACAGCCGCCGACCGAACGACCACTTTGGGTCTTGTCGCATTTGGGCATGTCATCCCTGCGACAGCGATGATCCTGCTGCTGCCTCTGCCCAGTGCTGAAAGCTTTCCCTATATCCTGATCTCGACCGTCGTGCATTTTGGGTACTACTACATGCTAGGAAAAGCCTATCAGCATGGGGATCTGAGCGTCGTCTATCCGATCGCCCGCGGTATCGTGCCTGCGTTGGTCTCGCTCTGGGCGATGATCCTGGTGGGCGAGGTGCTGCCGGTGCAGGCGTGGGGCGGGATCGCTCTGATCGCGCTTGGTATTCAGCTCAGCAGTTGGAGTGCCTTGCGGTCCGGTGTCGGGCACTGGGCGCTGGGGTTTGCACTGGGTACGGGGTTTTGCATCTCGATCTATTCAGTTGTGGACGGCATCGGCGTGCGGTTGTCGGGCAATACGCTCAGCTATTGGGCTTGGGGCGCGTTTCTGCACCTGTTCATCGCCGGGTTCGTTGGCATCAAAAAGCGGGACACGCTGGCCAGCCTTCCTGCAAAGGTCTGGATGATCGGAATCCTGGGCGGGCTGGTGTCGATGACGGCCTATGGTCTGGTGCTTTACGCCAAGAATTTCGCACCACTGGGTGCGGTTTCAGCACTGCGCGAGACTTCGGTGATCTTCGCTGCGTTGATCGGGTTTATCTTCCTGCATGAAGGCAACTGGATGCGTCGCCTTGGTGCGGCCCTACTGATGGCCGTTGGGGTAGCCCTGATCGGTTTGTCCGTCTGACGCCGGCGGTATTGCCGCGCGCGCCTGTCGTCTCGCATAGTGGGGGCAAGTGACGAGAGGGCGTTTTGATGACCAAAGACATTGTTCTGATCCACGGGGCCTTTGCCGGACCTTGGTGTATGGCTGACTACGCGGGTTTCTTCCGCGCGCGTGGTTGGACGGTGCACACCCCTGCGCTGCGCTTTCATGGCGGGGACCCCAAGGCCGAACCTGACCCCGGACTTACGGATACCAGTGTCGCGGATTATGCCAATGATATTGCCGAGTTCGTGCAGGGCTTGGACAGCAAACCAGTCATCCTCGGCCATGCCATCGCGGGCGTGGTGGCGCAGCAGGTGGCCGCGCGTGGGTTGGCCAGTGCCATTGTTCTAATCAACCCGAACGCGCCGTGGGGCACCTTGCCCGAAACCGACGACGAGCGCGCCATCCCGCGCGCGCTGATGGAGGGCGGGGCGTTCTGGAAACAGCCCATGCATGTCGAGTTCGACCTGATGGCGCCCTTTGCGCTGAATAAGATGCCCGCGGCGCAGCAACATCAAGTGTTCGACCAGCTGGGTGCAGAAAGCGGGCGGGTGATGTTCGAGATGTTCTTTTGGATGTTCGACGATCACCACGCGATGAAGGTCGATATCGACAAGGTCGATTGCCCTGTGCTGATCGTTTCAGGAACTGAGGATCGCGCCGTCAACCCCAACACGTGCCGTGCGTTGGCCAATCTGTACGGGGATCGCGCGACGTTTATGCCGGTGGAAAACCACGCGCATTTCTTGTTCATGGAGCCCGGCTGGGAACGCCCCGCCGGCCAGATCGCGGACTGGATGGAGGGGAAGGTGGGTTAGGCGGCCCGACCTTTCAATTCAGCGATTGACCTGAATACCGCTCTCCGGTTTCCACTTCATGACACCGTCGCCGCTTTTGATACAACGCAGAAGGTGTTCTTCGCGCGTACTGGACGTTTCGGTCACGGTGTTGTTGCCAGAGATCACAACAAAGGCGTCCACCGAATAAGCGAGGCCGTTGTAATAGCAGAACCGTAACTCTGCCCCGACCGGAATAGGCGACGCGCCGATCAGCGACTGCTGCGCGCTTGCCTGACTGGCCAGCAAGGCAAAGGCCAGCCCGAGGGTTAGTGCTTTCATATTGTCCTCCCGTTCGAAATTTATGTTCGTTCAAATTGGGTCTTGGACGCTCGGATCCTCAAAATTTTTTCTTTGATGACAATTGCGCGCAAGTGTGAACGAGATCAACGGGTTAGGCAAGGGGTTTGCGGGCGCCGCCCACATGAACAACCCACACTCAAATCGTTGTATCTTGGCTAGGTAAGAGTTTAGGTTTTTTGGTGGGTGTGAACGCTGGGCCGTTCACTTTCGATTGGAACCACGTGCACCAAAGTTGCCGTTAATCACAAACTATCTTTCTACGCATACCCCAGCTCTCTACGTTCGTGCCCATAGTCAGAATCGACTTTGTCTTGCCAGTCCAAGTTATCTCAAACTCGTACACCTTTATCTCATGAATAAATAACTCGTTGTTTGACTTCCGTTTTATTGAGACAGCGTATGGTGAGGGACTAAATCCTGATCGCGTAAATTCCGGAGAGGATGCCCGATAGTAATTTTCGAGGAATTCCTGAAAAGACGCAGGTTCTCCCCTCCTTATGATTTCCCATTCGTGCCAAGTTCGCGCAATATCACATTCGTCGATAGGCTCGATTATCCAGTCACGAGGAATAACGGCCGCAGACACTGCAAGGCCACCTAGTACAACGAAAAGCGCGATTTGAGCTGTTCTTACAATAGCCAATTGGATTTCAAAGGTCCCTTTAAGCCGATTTTAGGCTGAAATACCTGATTTTGAGGAAAACCTCACACATCCAACTCCTCCACAAACCGCGCGTTCTCCTGAATGTATTGGAATCGCAGTTCGGGTTTTTTGCCCATCAGGCGCTCGACCAGATCGCCGGTCTCGCCGGGTTCGTCCTCGTCGATGGTGACCCGGATCAATTTCCGGGACGCGGGGTCCATCGTGGTCTCTTTCAGGTCCTTGGCGTCCATCTCACCCAGACCCTTGAAGCGGGACACGTCGATCTTGCCTTTGCCGCCCAGACCTTTCTCAAGCCATTCGTCGCGCTCGGCCTCGTCCAGACAATAAACCCGCTTGGCGCCTTGGGTCAGGCGATATAGGGGCGGGCAGGCCAGGTACAGGTGGCCCGTGTCGATCATCGGGCGCATCTGGGTGAAGAAGAATGTCATCAGAAGCGCCGCAATATGCGCCCCGTCCACGTCCGCGTCGGTCATGATGATGATCTTGTCATAGCGCAGGTCGTCAACGTTGAACTTGGTACCCAGACCCACACCCAGAGCCTGGGTCAGATCGTTGATCTCGGCATTGGTGCCCAGTTTCGAACTGGCCGCGCCCAGCACGTTCAGAATCTTGCCGCGCAGGGGCAGCAGTGCCTGCGTTTTGCGGTTGCGACCCATCTTGGCCGAACCGCCCGCAGAATCTCCTTCGACGATGAATAATTCTGTTCCGTCGCGTGTTGAACTAGAACAGTCCACCAACTTGCCGGGAAGACGAAGTTTTTTAGTGGCGGACTTACGTTGTGTTTCTTTCTCGGCGCGTCGGCGCAGACGTTCTTCGGACCTCAGAATGAGGAAATCGAGAATAGCACCGGCGGATTTCGTGTCCGCGGCCAGCCAGTTATCGAAATGGTCGCGGACCGAATTCTCTACCAACCGCTGTGCTTCGACCGTGGCGAGGCGGTCTTTGGTCTGGCCGACGAACTCCGGTTCACTGATAAAGCAGGACACCAACGCGCAGCCACCTGTGATCAGGTCGTCGCGGGTGATCTGCGCGGCCTTCTTGTTGTTGATCAGCTCGCCATAAGCCTTGATCCCTTTCAGGACTGCAGCCCAGAACCCGGCGACATGAGTGCCGCCTTCGGGGGTGGGGACAGTGTTACAGTAGGACTGGATGAAGCCATCGCGCGATGGCGTCCAGTTGATCGCCCATTCGACCTTGCCAGGGGTGCCGAACTTTTCCCGAAAGTCCACGGTGCCAGCAAAAGGTTGCTCGGCATAGGTGGACGAGCCATTCATCGTTTCCTTCAGGTAGTCCGATAGACCGCCGGGAAAGTGGAAGCTGGCCTCGGTTGGCGTTTCGCCGTCGTCGATAGCGGATTTCCAGCGGATTTCGACGCCCGAGAACAGGTAGGCCTTGGAGCGGATGGATTTGAACAACCGTGCGGGTTTGAACTTGTGATGGCCGAAGATTTCTTCGTCCGCGTGGAATGTCACGGTGGTGCCACGCCGGTTGGGCGCAGCGCCGACTTTTTCGACGGGGCCCAGAGGGATGCCGCGTGAAAAGCGCTGTTCGAACAGCGTCTTGTCCCGCGCCACCTGCACGACCATCGAATCCGACAAGGCGTTGACCACGGATGCACCCACACCGTGCAGACCGCCCGAGGTCTGATAGGCCTTCCCCGAGAATTTGCCGCCCGCATGTAGGGTGCAAAGAATGACTTCAAGCGCCGATTTGTCCGGGAATTTGGGATGCGGATCAATCGGGATACCGCGCCCGTTGTCGCGCACCGTCAGTGCGTAATCTGCGTGCAGCTCGACCTCAATCCGGTTGGCGTGACCTGCGACCGCTTCGTCCATCGAGTTGTCGAGGATTTCGGCCACCATATGGTGCAGCGCACGCTCATCCGTGCCGCCGATATACATACCGGGGCGTTTGCGGACCGGTTCCAGACCTTCAAGCACCTCGATCGAGGAGGCGTCATAGGTATTGGTCGCTTCTGGCGTCAACAGATCGTCGGGCATGGGTGCTGCTCTTGTTTTGGGTTTGGTCCCATTATGGCAGGGGATGTGGTCCGGGGGAAGGGGCGCGCGAAGTGTTGTGTGCGGTTTGTCGGCTGTGATGCGCCGTGATTGGGAGCTGAGGTTGAAACGCTACATGTTTGACTAGGCTGGAACCACGGTCACAACGCCAGCCAGAGAGCCCCATTCCGGTAGCCACCCTGCACAGGCTCTTTGGCCTGCAGCACATCCGGATAATCGTCAACCCAGTCGCGAAAACGGTCGTTTGTGACAATGGTAGCACTTAGGTCGCGAGCGACCTGTAGAACAAGCGGGTCGGCTGGCGTTCCATTGGGTGCGACCATAACGCGGTCAACGGGCAACCCAAGCAGTAAGGCAAGGGCTTTGTCATTCATGTAGCGATCCGAGATTTTGTAGCCGACATTTGCATCGAACACGACGCCGGGCGTCAGGCCGGAGGCGGTCAAAGCATCGACAACTTCTCGCACGGTGGCAATGTCCGGAATGCCCTCTCGCCAGTGCAAAATATTTGATCCATCAACCACGGCCCAGTTCTCTGGCGCTTTCGATCTGCGCAACCATTTTCCGAGCAGCAATATCGCGCTTGCAACGGTGCAAAGCCCTGCGACCATTGCCCAATCAGAAAAAGCAGGGCGGGACAGTGCCGCGAACAGGCCGCAGATTGACAGGACAAACAAGAACAGAGGAAGGCGCATCGCTGGAAAATCAATATAGTGAAACGGGGTGTCGGCAGTTCTTTATCAGGTGGCGGTGGAGGATGCCCAGAGCGTTCTCATTGCAGTCACGTGAAATGTTCCAGATAAACGTGGCCGTCAAGACCTCGCATTGTTTCTGCATTCTGTTTAGGTTTGGCTGCAAAAGCAAATGGATACGGGAGGCAAAGAGATGAGCTGGATCAGAACCATCCCTTTTGATGAAGCAACAGGAAAACTCCGGAAACTGTACGACCGTGTTACGGGCCCCGGCAACAATGTCGACAACATCATGATGGTGCATTCCTTGCGGCCACATTCGATGGAAGGTCACATGGCCATGTACAAGAACGTGCTGCACCATTCGGCCAACACGATCCCGAAGTGGTTTCTTGAGGTGCTGGGCGTGTGGGTCAGCGCGTTGAACAAATGCAGTTATTGTGTTGAGCACCATTACAGCGGTCTGCAGCGCTTGTTGGGCGATCCGGAGCGTAGTCAGGCAATTCGCGCGGCGATTGAGGCTGGCTCGCCAAAAGAGGCCCCGTTGGATGCGGCCCAGATTGAGGCCATGCGTTACGCGCGCAAACTGACCGAGGTCCCGGCGGAGTTGAAACAGCAAGACGTGGAAGCCCTGCGCACGGCCGGATGGGACGATGGAGAGATCCTCGAAATCAATCAGGTCTGCGCGTATTTCTCTTATGCGAACCGGACCGTTTTGGGGCTGGGGTGTTCAACGGATGGCGACATATTGGGCCTGTCGCCCAACAACTCGGATGACCCGGCGGATTGGGGGCACCGGTAAACGGAATTAGCGCGCTATCCAGCCCATGATTGCCTGCGCCACCGCTTTGGGTTGTTGGTGATGCAGCCAGTGATCAGCGTTCGGAATGTCGATGCGCGTCAGGTCGGGCGCGTAGTCTTCCAGCCCCTCAGTCGACTCTGGCAGCAACGCCTTGTCTTCACGCCCCCACAGCAACAGGTGGGGGCAGCGAACCATCAACCGCTCCTTCGGCAGCTCTGGCAGATCCGTGCGCGGTTCGCCGGGTTTCGCGACCACCAGCGGTGACGCCCGATACCAGTTCAACATGGCTTCCAGCCGCCCGGGCCGCGCCCATTCCTTACGACAGACCTGCATTTGCTGGTCCGTCAGCCAGTCTGTTCCCATCCCGAAACGAAAGAACTGTTCGAGCTTGGCGAAATTGTCCGCCGACAAACGCTCTGCCGCGTCAGGTGCGCGCAAGGCATTGATGTATTGCGAAGCCTCGGATTGCGCGCCTCCTGCGGCCATGGCCCGTTGGAAGGGCGCCGGGTGCACGCCGTTGGCGATGATCAACCGGTCCACCAGGTCAGGGCGGAACATGGCCAAACCATAGGCCACGGACGCTCCCCAATCGTGGCCAAGAACACAAACCGGACGGGCGAGCCCTTCGATCAGCGTCACCATGTCCGAGACCAGTCGCGACAGGGCATAATGGCCAACGCCTTCCGGCGCCCAGCTTTGCCCGTAACCGCGTTGATCGGGGGCGATGCAATGAAAGTCGGAGGACAAATGCGGGGCCAGGTCCTGCCACGCGCCGCCATACTCGGGAAAACCGTGAAGCATTAAAAAGGGCGGAAGGTCGGGGTCCCCCCAGCTGCGCAGTAGGAACCTCTGGCCGTTAAGATCAATGAACTTGTTTTCCATAGCCGAAGCCCTTTGTTGTACCTGAAGCACACGCCCAGAAAGATGTAGAAATTTGACACCAATCAAAGCGTGTTTTTCACCCGACTGCTAGGCGTTTTCCCGGACAGTGAGACAAGGAGAACCTGGATGGAAGTAGTGACGCAGATCGATAATGTGCAAGACCCTGCCAACCTGTCGGCGATAGCCAAAACCTCACCGACCGAGCCTAGCCCCGAGAAAATTCGTCAGGCCTTTGAAAGCGGCAAATATCCTTATGATCGCAAGATGGCGCGCAAAGCTTATGAGGCGGAGAAGGCGCAACTGCAGGCAGAATTGCTAAAAGTACAACATTGGGCACAGGAAACCGGCCAGCGGTTTGTCCTGCTGTTCGAGGGCAGGGATGCCGCAGGCAAAGGTGGAACGATCAAACGATTCATGGAGCACCTGAACCCACGCCAAGCGCGTGTAGTTGCGCTGAATAAACCCACCTGGGAAGAGAAGGGACAGTGGTACTATCAGCGCTATGTTCAGGAATTGCCCACGGTCGGCGAAATGGTTTTCTACGACCGGTCCTGGTACAACCGCGCCGGGGTTGAACGGGTGATGGGATTTTGCTCACCCAACGAGTATCTTGAGTTCATGCGCCAAACGCCCGAGCTGGAGCGGATGCTGGTGCGCTCGGGTATCCAGCTCTACAAATACTGGTTTTCGGTCACGCAACCTGAACAGCAACGCCGGTTCAAAAGCCGCGAAACCGATCCTCTGAAACAGTGGAAACTGTCACCGATCGACAAGGCCAGCCTTGATAAATGGGACGATTATACCGAGGCCAAGGAGGCGATGTTCTTCTATACCGATACCGCCGACGCCCCGTGGACCATCGTGAAATCGAACGACAAAAAGCGCGCTCGGCTCAACTGCATGCGCCACTTTCTGTCCACTCTGGATTACCCGGACAAAAACCAGGATGTAGTCGACAGCCCCGATCCTTTGATCGTTGGGCAGGCGCACCACGTGATCCAGCACTCGGAACATATTCTGGGCAATTCACTGCATCCTGAAACCGTGTGATAAGAGTCCTCTCAGCTAACATTTGAACCTTCGGGTGTAGTCTCAAGGTGAAATTTCGTCGTTCGCCTCTTGTCCCGGCCTCGGGCCGGGCATAAGGCTGTCCGGATGAGTAAGGTGATGACATATGGTGGCCACTTCCGGGCCATTTCTGTGCTGGGCCTGCCGCTGATCGGCGGGCACCTGGCCCAATTTGCTATTGGGCTGACGGATACGGTCATGCTGGGTTGGTACGGTGTCGAGGCGCTGGCCGCCGTGACCTTGGCCAGCAGCTATTTCTTTGTGCTGTTCCTGTTTGGGGCCGGATTCGGTTTGGCCGTCATGCCGATGGTGGCGACGGCTGCGGCTGAAGAAGACGAAACAAGTATTCGCCGTACAACGCGCATGGGGTTGTGGTTGTCGTTGATCTATGCGGCCGTCATGATGCCAATGCTGTGGTGGTCTTACCCTATTTTCCTTGCGTTGAAACAGGACCCGCAAGTCGCTGAAACCGCGTCCCAGTACCTTAGGGTTGCTGGGTGGGGCTTAATTCCGGCGCTTTTGGTGATGGTGCTGAAATCTTATCTGGCCGCGTTGGAGCGCACCCAGATCGTTTTGTGGATCACCGTGGCCGCGGCAGTGGTCAATGCGATTACCAACTATGCCCTGATCTTCGGCAATTGGGGAGCCCCTGAGCTGGGTGTGATGGGTGCCGCCATCGCGTCGGTTGTCACTCAGATCGTATCGTTGGTCTGCGTGGTGATCTACGCCATGCGCGTTTTGCCCGAACATAGCCTGTTCCAAAGGTTCTGGCGTCCGGACTGGGAGATGTTTCTGAGCGTTCTCCGCCTTGGCGTGCCGATTGGCCTGACGACCCTGTCCGAAGTCAGCCTGTTCGCAATGTCGGCGATCATGATGGGCTGGCTGGGTCAGGTTCCGCTGGCGGCACATGGCATTGCACTTAATTTGGCATCCGCGACGTTCATGGTGCATCTGGGGCTGTCAAACGCTGCGACGATCCGGGCAGGGAATGCGTTGGGCCGGAAAGATAGGCCACATCTGGAACGCGGCGCGATTGCGGTGACGGGGATGTCTTTGGTGATCTCGGTCGTGACTGTTATCCTGTTCCTTGCCTATGCTGAGCCTTTGATTTCCCTGTTCATGGAACCGGATGACCCGCAGCGTCCGGAAATTCTGATGATCGGTACAGGCCTGCTGGCCATGGCGGCTTTGTTCCAATTGGTGGACGGGGCACAGGTCATTGCGCTTGGCCTCCTGCGTGGGTTGCAGGATGCAAAGGTCCCGATGGTCATGGCCGCACTCAGCTATTGGGGCGTGGGGATCACGTCGTCGTATTACTTCGGCTTCGTCTTGGGCATGGATGGAATCGGAGTCTGGCTGGGCCTTGTTCTGGGCCTGGCCTGCGCAGCGGTTATGCTGATGGCGCGGTTCTGGATGCGGTCCGTCCGCGAGGTCGGTGTGCCCGCCGAGTAAGATTCGGCGGGTCAGTCTTTGCTGAAGCGGTCTGCCTTTTTTCGCACCAGGACAGAACGTAGATCATGCATGGCCAGCAGCAACCGGTCGGTTACATCCTCAAGCTGCTCTGGTGTCGCCTTGGATTGCGCCCATTGCGTGGTGAGGTTCAGATAATCAACCGCGCGGTGAATGTCGTCGATGTCGCGCTGGGCGAGCAATGCTTTGCGCGCCTCCATCCAACGGGCAATCTCGGCCTTGTCGGCGTCGGACAACGTGCGTTGGCCTTGCGGTTTCACCTCGCCATTGCGGATGTTGATGACCGCGATCTGATCCATCTCGATCCTGCGCTGGCGGTTTTCAGTGTCGATCCTGAAAACCGCCGCACCATTTTCGCGAACGCGGAAATAATATTCGGGCAGTTCCGACGTCATTTGCGCTTACTCAAGTCAATGATGCGCAAAAGCGCTGGATGCGGGTGCAGGCTTCGGTCAGCGCCTCGTCCGAGGTCGCATAGCTGACCCGAAAGTTTGGCGACAGGCCAAAGGCCGCACCGAACACGACGGCCACGTCCACCTCTTCCAGCAATGCGGTCGCAAAAGCCTCATCCGAGTCAATCACAGTGCCTGCGGGGGTGGTTTTGCCAATCAATCCGGCAATGGACGGATAGACATAGAACGCGCCTTCGGGTATCGGGCAGCTGATGCCGTCGATTTCGTTCAGCATGCGAACAACCAGATCACGGCGGCGTTTGAACGTTTCGTTGTTGGGGGCCAGGAAGGACTGAGTGCCGTTCAGTGCTTCAACCGCCGCCCATTGGCTGACCGAGCAGGGGTTCGAAGTTGATTGCGATTGGATCTTGCGCATGGCGGCGATGACCTCGACCGGTCCTGCCGCGTAACCTATGCGCCACCCAGTCATGGCGTAGGCCTTGGAGACACCGTTGCAGGTCAGCGTCCGGTCATACAAGCGGGGTTCAACTTCCGCCGGTGTGCAGAATTCGAACCCGTCATACGCCAGATGTTCATACATGTCGTCGGACATGACCCAAACATGCGGATGGCGCATCAGGACGTCGGTTAGTTCTTTCAGCTCTTCACGGCTGTAGCCTGCACCTGTGGGGTTCGACGGTGAGTTGAAGATAAGCCACTTGGTCTTCGGCGTGATCGCAGCCTCAAGCTGATCTGCAGTCAGTTTGAAGTTGGTCTGGATCGAAGTTTCCGCGATTACCGGAGTGCCTCCGGCCAAAAGCACCATGTCGGGATAGCTAACCCAATAGGGTGCAGGGATCACAACCTCATCGCCCTCGTTCATCGTGGCCATCAGGGCATTGTACAAGGTTTGCTTGCCGCCGGTGCCGACCGAAATCTGCGCGGGCGTGTAATCCAAGCCGTGGTCACGCTTCATCTTGGCGCAGGCCGCTTGTTTCAATTCTGGGATGCCGTCAGGCGCAGTATATTTGGTCTTCCCGGCTGCGATGGCCGCTACTGCTGCGTCCTTGATGTTCTGCGGAGTGTCGAAATCGGGCTCGCCCGCGCTTAGGCCGATGACATCGCGCCCGGCAGCTTTCAACTCGGCCGCTTTAGCGGTTATCGCAATGGTGGGCGATGGCTTCACGCGTGACAGTGTCGCAGAAAGGAAACTCATGGTCGGCCTCGATTTGTATGTTCAGCTTGACTGTCATAGGGTGCGCTCGAATGACGATCAAGCGATATGAATTATGGAATTGGAGAGCCCGATGAACGACGACAATGACTGGTACGGACCGGACTCTGCGACATTCGGGGACAGGCTGGCAGGGGCACGCGAAGCGGCTGGTATGACCCAGGCCCAGATGGCCCGCAGGCTTGGCGTGAAAAAGACGACAATTGCAGCCTGGGAAAATGATCTGTCCGAGCCACGCGCGAACCGTCTTTCCATGATGGCAGGCATGGTCAACGTGTCGATCATGTGGCTGCTGACCGGCGAAGGCGAAGGCATGGATGCCCCCGTCGAAGCGGAAGAAGGCGCACCCGAGCTTGCGGATGTCGTGGCTGAGCTGCGTTCCATTCGCGGTGAAATGCGCGCCAGCGCCGAGCGGGCCGCGAAGCTGGAGAAAAGGGTCCGTCTGATGCTGGAGCAGGGTCGGTGAACGAACCACGAGACGTTCGTATAAAGCGGCTGAAGATGCGATCCATGCGGCGTGGGATCAAAGAAATGGATCTGATCCTGTCAGCCTATGCTGACCGAAATCTGACGGCTATGGAGCCGTCGGATCTGGATAATTATGATGCGTTGCTGCACGAAAACGACCAGGATCTTTATCAGTGGGTCACAGGGCAGGTGCAGCCGCCCGAAACCTATTCCGAATTGATCTCGGACATCGCGCAGACCTTTCAAAAATAAAAGAAAATCCGGCTTAACCGATTTTTCGGGATTTCCATTCATCCTGCCTTAAACAGCGCGACTGAATCGGAGGATCGGATGAGTATGGAAATGCAGGTCTCCGCGCCGGGAACCAAGGGGTTCATGACCAGCTATCTTGAGGCACTTGCCTTGGTGGAACGGCTGCACCGGTTGCTATTGGACGTCATCAAGGATGAGTTTGAGCGTGTTGGCGTATTGGAGATCAACGCCGTGCAGGCCTTGCTTTTGTTCAATATCGGCGACCATGAAGTTACCGCGGGTGAACTGAAAAGTCGTGGGTATTATCAGGGCAGCAACGTCAGCTACAACCTGAAGAAACTGGTCGAAATGGGGTACATGCACCATCAAAGATGCGAGATCGACCGCCGTTCCGTAAGGGTTCGATTGACCCCACGCGGTCGTGAAATACGCGATGTGGTATCCGAGTTGTTTTTGCGCCACGCTGAGGGGCTGCAAAATCGCGGCGTGTTGGGGCTGGAAGGCATCGACGACATCACCACATCCCTGCGTCGGGTCGAGCGGTATTGGACGGACCAAATCCGGTACATCTATTGATCAGGGGCGCAGGGAATCTGTGGCGTCGGACAGGGTTAGCCCCTCCAGCTCGCGTATCAGTTTGCGGGTCATCGCGTCCTCATAGGCCTCAAAGCCCAAAGCGACTTCGACGAAGGCTCCGGGCCCCAGAATAACCCATGTGTTGTAATAGGCGGAAAGCTCACCGACCTGGACATAGCGTTTGTCGCCATGACTGGGATCGTCTGCTCCGATCACGAGCCCGTTGATCGTGATGCCGGTGTTTTCCAGTTCGGCTTTCACGCTGCGTGGATGAGGGCCCAGATTGTGCTTGCCGTCCCCTGACAGATCCAATGTGCGTTTCCAGCAATTCGGTTGCTGCGACAGTAGATTGGCTCCGAACCGCATTGCCGACCCAACAGCCGTGCCCTGTGGTGCGTTACCCCGCGCGACGGTCTTCAATTGGTCGCTGATCCGTGCAAGATCTTGTGCCGTGCGGATCTTAGTCCAGTTTACCAACATGCGTTGATGGCGGGGCTCGCTCCATTCGTAGATCGCCAATCGCACAGGCGCGCCGATGTCGGACAGGATCAGTTGAACAACTTCAGGGCGTTGCAAGGCCGCAGCCAGACCGCCGGTTTGCATCCTATACTCGGCGCTGTCGACCGAACCGGACACGTCCAGCCCCAACGCCAGTGCTTGCCTGCATTCCGACGCAGCGGCGCTGGCGAACATGGAAATTATCGCGGCCAGGAGGCGGATCATTGATGTGCACCCTCCTTCAACGCACCGATCTGCAACCCTTTCAATTCTCGTTCCAGCTTGCGACGCATCGCGCGCTCAAAATCCTCGAACCCTTGCGCGATTTCCAGAAACGCACCGGGGCCGTGCAGAACGTTGTTCTCGAAGAACGGGATGAGGAACAGCTCTCCTTCAAAGTCTGCAGCGTTGATTACCAACCCGTTGACCACGACGTTTTGAAAGGGAAAGTGCCGGTATGCAGAGTCCGGCCCATAGCCGTCATTGTTTGAACCATCCCCGGACAGATCGATAGTTTGGAACAGGCAGGGCGGTGCTTGCTGCATCAAAGTCGCGCCAAATGCCAAGGCATAGCCCATTGCTGTGGCTGAGCCACTATCCGAACGAACAGATTGTTGCACTGTTGAAGCTGCAACCAGCAGGTCGGCTTCGGTGTTGATCATGGTCCAGTTCAGAACAACGCGTTGTGTGGTGCGACCACTCCACTCATACACGGCCAGCGCCACCGGTGCGGGCGAGGCAAAAAACGCCTCGACCACTTCTGGTGCGATCAATGCAGCCGCAAGACCCTGCCGTTGCAAAACGTCTTCGTTCTCGTCCACGGAAGTCGAGATATCCATAGCGAGTGCCAGTGCAAGCCGGCAGGTCTCGGCCCGAAGGGGGCTGGCCAGAACGGCCAGACCCAGTGCTATCAGCCAGCGGATCACCAGGTGCCGCTGCTTTCCATGCTGGCCCAGGGTTCAGCTGGTTCCAGCTCTTCGCCGTTTTGCAGCAGTTCGACCGAGATATTGTCCGGAGACCGCACAAACGCCATACGACCATCGCGCGGCGGGCGATTGATCACAATGCCGTTGTCCTGCAAGTGCTGGCAAACCTCATAGATGTTGTCGACCCCATAAGCGAGATGCCCGAAATGACGGCTGTCGCTGGGCAGGGTGTCATCCCCATCCCAGTTATGCGTCAGCTCGATCGGCCGATCCTCTTGTCCCGGGGGGGCCATGAAGATCAGTGAAAATCGGCCCGCTTCGCTGTCATAACGGCGGGTTTCCTTCAGGCCCAGCAGTTCATAGAACGCCATCGACTTCTCCAGATCCTTCACGCGGACCATGGTGTGAAGATATGTCAGCCCCATTGTGGCTTCCTTTCTATTCAGGTGATGGGCTGCAGCTTAGCGCGCGGGCCAAGCGTGTCGAGGGGCAGGGTGGACACAATTTGGAAATTGCGACGCTTGGTGCACATGTCGCGGTTCCTGTCTGTGAATTGCCGATATATAGTGGTGAGCGACTCATTGCTGGAAAGGAACATTCATGCCGCTGTCCTCTGACCAACTGGCCGAGATCGAAGCGCAACGGGCGCAATCGCATCCAACACGCCGCGTTGTGGCTGAGGGGATGGAAGACCACCTCTATACCGCGCATCAAGTACTGGACCACGGATTTGTGCGCGTCATTGACTACATGGGGGATGACGCAGCAATTTGTCAGGCGGCACGTGTATCTTACGGCAAGGGCACCAAATCGGTGCAGAACGATGAGGGTCTGATCCGCTATCTGATGCGGCACTGGCACTCGACCCCGTTCGAGATGTGCGAAATCAAGCTGCACGTCAAACTGCCGGTCTTTGTGGCCCGTCAGTGGATTCGTCACCGCACCGCCAACGTGAACGAATACTCAGCCCGCTATTCGATTTTGGACCGCGAGTTCTATATCCCCGCACCGGACCACGTGGCCGCGCAGTCCGAAGTGAACAATCAGGGCCGCGGCGACGCCCTGCAAGGCGAAGAGGCAGCCCGCGTTCTGGAAATGCTCAAGGCCGACAGCGCGCGGTGCTATGACAATTACGAAGCCATGATCAACCAGGATGGTCAGCAGGGGCTGGCGCGAGAATTGGCGCGCATGAACCTGCCTGCGAATATCTACACGCAGTGGTACTGGAAGGTGGATCTGCACAACCTGTTCCATTTCCTGCGCCTGCGGGCCGATCCACATGCTCAGTACGAAATCCGAGTTTACGCCGACATGATGTGCAAGATCGTCGCCGACTGGGTGCCCTTCGCGTATAGAGCGTTCGAAGATTACCGTTTGGGTGCGGTCAACCTTTCGGCGCAGATGGTTGATAGCCTGCGACGCATGTTGGCCGGTGAAACTGTGACGCAGGAAAACTCGGGCATGACGGCACGGGAATGGCGCGAGTTCGAGGCTGTCATTCGCGAGGGTTAAAGCCGACAGAACTCTTTCTTCTGATGTCATGATGCCTTTTCGAGTGGTTCATGACATCAGTCATCAGTGTGATGTGAGAACGCTCGGAAATCGTGGTGTTCGGCTAAAACGAAAGCACTCATGCCGATACCAAACCGACGCGAGGGTAAGGTTTCAAACCCTTGAGAATGGACAACGGCCGGAAATTGGCCGTTGGCCTGCTTTTAGTACCCGCAGATGACGGGGTGTTTTATAACGGCTTCAAATCAGAGGCCATTTGTCGGCCGTCGCGTCCGTCTTCCAACTCATACGAGACTTTCTGATTGTCAGCGAGTCCGGTCAGACCGGACCGTTCTACGGCCGAGATATGAACAAAAACGTCCTTGCCACCTTCGTCAGGGGCAATAAACCCATAGCCTTTCGTGGTATTAAACCATTTCACGGTGCCAGTTGGCATTTCCCGTGTCTCCTTCTACTTACACGTTGTCCCACAAATTGGTGGGGGCAGTGGTTGACGCAACCACAACGCATCACCGCTTCGCCCACACGACGCAGCCCGAATTGTGTGTTTCGTCTTTTTCAACATTGCACGGTGAAGTAAAAAATCAAGAATAACTGGATGTAGCAGGCAAAAATGCCAAAAATTCATACAAGTACAGGAACGGTCCCAAAATGCGTCTATATGGCCTGAGAAACTGCGATACTTGCCGTAAGGCACTGAAAGAAAATGAAAATATTGAATTTGTAGACGTTCGCGCGCAAGGAGTTCCCGATTCTGTCCTGACAGAGGCGTTTGATACGTTCGGCGAAGCTTTGCTCAATACCCGGTCGACAACTTGGCGTGGATTGGACGCGGAACAACGCACGCGACCACCGCTGGAGTTGCTGAAGGAACACCCGACTTTGATGAAGCGCCCCTTGATCGAAGATGACGGTACGTTGTTGTTGGGCTGGACCGCGAAAACCAAGGCAAGCCTTGGCGTTGCCTGATCGGGCGCTTATGTGTCTGACGTAAATATGAGGGTTTAAATGCGCAACGCATCAATGATTTTGGGCGTCATTGCCGGTTTGATCGGAATGATTGTTGGCTTTTTTGGCTATGGCTATATCGAATTCATAAACCACTACGGCGAGATCGAAGGCCTTGCTGAGCAAGTGGACAACGTACAGTTCATCCAGACCGCTTCCATTATTGCGCCTTTGCTGGCCATCGCGGGGGGCGCAATGGCCCATGCGCGGGCTCTGATCGGTGGAATATTGCTGCTGATCTCAGCCGTCGGGATGTATTTCGCTTTTGGATTCAACGTCTTCACGATGTTTCCGGTGGCCTTTGCCGCCGTGGCAGGCATCCTTGGGCTGGCCGCAGGAAAACCGGACGAGCCCAAGGCACATTTCTAGGTCATTTCACGTGCAGGGCCCGGTCGACAGACAAGGGGCCTGCGCCGTTGATCACGATAACGAGCAGCACGAAAGTCCAGAGCGTCCGCTGGTCCAGCACGTTTGGTGCGGCGGTGAAAAAGCTTCCAAGCGCTGCGCCATGCCCGGTGACGTCGACAATTGTCTGAACCCAGACAAATCCGATCATACCCAAGGCCGCCAGCCGGGACAGAAGGCCCACCAGAATCAAGGCCGGCAGCAGAAACTCAGCCCAGGTGCCGGCAACTGCGATCACCCAATAAGAAAAGCCGAGTTGTGAACTGTCATAGCTGACGGCTTCCATTGCTTTGGGAAAAATCTGGACGTATGCACCGTCAGACGGGAACAGGAAACCCAAAATGCCACTGCCAAGTTTAGTGGTTGCTGAGTTCCAATAGTAGACAAGCAGCGTCGCGGCAAAAACCACCCGGGCCAGTGTTGGCGTGAGCCAGCCAGAGGTCATTTCTAGCCGTCCCAGGGTATTATTGTGAAAAGAGATCAGGGCAGTCATGTTGCCAGCCTTTCGATAGACACAGAAGTAATCGCGCCGCCCTGCAAAAGCAGCGCCAGAGTGGCCCCAAGGTCAAATTCGGGGAATTCGGCAGAGGTTTGTTCAAATGCCTCGCCAATGGTAAGCCCGGCCTGAACGTGGGCGATCCAGTCCGCTCCGCCTTTGGGCAGCAAATGCGGGGCCGGGTCGAATTCGGGTCGGGTGATCAGGATATCTTCGGACCCGGGTGCAGGTTTGGGTGCACCCTCTTCGGAATTGAAGCGCCAGATCGAAAACAGCGGCCAATCTGAACGAAGAACCTTCATGGATGGCGCAAATTCCAGCTCTGCCAGAACGATCTCTTCCGGTGGTATGGCCAGCGCATCGGGCCGTGCGGCCTGGCTGTCGGCAGAGTGGTAGGACCGGCGCAGTGCCAGTTCCAGACGCGCTACGTCGGCAAGGTAGCCAAGGTGCGACAGTTGCTCCATCCCGGCAAGAAATTCGGGGAATTCCTCACCGTAGAACATCATCAGCGGTGAAGACGGGGGGTGTTTGCGCAGGAAAAGCCCGGCAAGCCCATCCATGTTCTGAGGCCCCAGCAGTCGTGCGATCACGGGAAAGGCTTGATGCATCGCCTCGGTCAGCGAAACAGCCACGTTGTTGCGGTAAACGCTGAACCGCCGCCCGGCGGGGCGTTCTGTGGCATCCCATAATCCGTCCGGAACAGCCGCCGACGGGTCAAGCAGGGCTACGCGGAACGAGGTTTGCGAGACGCTCATGCGGGGATGCGGTCCAGTGCCGCCTGCGCCCGATCTGCTTCGGCCCGAAGAACGGACCAGTCGGGTACGTCCGTATCCCATTCGATCAGAACGGGTTTTGAACCGGAACGCTCTAAAACGTAATCCAGCAACGCCCAGACCGGATCGACGACTTCGCGACCGTGGCTGTCGATCAGCAAGGGACGACCATGGTCGTCTTCGTCTTCGTCATGACCGCCAAGGTGGATCTCGTGGACGTTGTCCAGCGGGTAGGCGTCGATGTAGCTCTGCGGCGAGAAGTCCAGATTGGTGGCCGACACAAAGACGTTGTTCACGTCCAGTAAAAGACCACATCCTGTCCGACGTGCGATTTCCCGCAGGAAGTCAGGCTCGGACCATGTACTTTCTTCAAAAGCCAAATAGCTGGATGGGTTTTCCAACAGCATTTGCCGCCCCACGGTTTCCTGAACCTGGTCTATATGGGCACAGATACGCTTCAGCGTTTCGTCCGTGTAGGGCAGGGGCAGAAGATCGTTCAGGAAATGACTGTCATGGGTCGACCAGGCCAGATGCTCGGAAAAGCTGGCCGGATTCAGCCACCCCACCAAGTGTTTCAGGCGCGCCAGATGATCGGTGTCCAGGGGGCCTTCTCCACCGATCGAGAGGCCAACGCCGTGGACGGAAATGGGGAATTTTTCAGAGAGATGGCGCAATTGCGCAAGCGGCCTGCCGCCATCACCCATGTAGTTTTCGGCATGGATCTCAAGCCAGCCAACCGGATGCGCATGGTCCAGAATCTGGTCGTAATGCTGGGGTTTATAACCGACGCCCGGTGCCGCAGGCAGCCTGTTCGATCGAAGTGAACTATCCAGCATGTGCAAATCCTCCGGTCACGAAAAGAGGCGGGCGATAGGGCCCGCCCCTCCGATTCTCAGATGCTTAGGTTTATGCCGGCAGGTCGCGCTCCAGCGGTTCCAGCGAACCTTCACGCGCTGCACCATCTGCAGACTTGGGCAGTTCGATATCGGCGCAGGTTCCAGCGTCGACCAGTGTCCAGGCGTTGCCCTGATAGTCAACGGTCGAGGTGCCCGCGCAGGTGGTGCCGGGGCCAGCGGCACAGTCGTTCTGACCGGCCAGCGAAACGCCATAGCATTTCTCTTTGGCTTGTGCGGAGGCGGTTGTGGCTACGCCAGATACGGCTGCTGCAACTGCGCTTGCGATAACCAGGGTTTTTGCGGTGTTCGACATCTCGGTAATCCCTTTTGATGACTGCGTATGTCTTCTTGTGACAATGACAAAGGTAGTAGCTAAATCGGGGCAGGTGAATTCACGAGCCCGTGTCTCACAACCCCGTCAAAGAGCGTAATGCCCTCTTGAAGGTTAACAAACTGTTTTTGAAATGAAAAATGGAAAATGTTTCAATCCGACCCCGAATTCGGGGTCGGATTTCGGGCAATTTGTCGCCGAATGTTACAGAAGATCAGGCGGCGTCGCGGCCAATGACAGCTCTTTTGTTACAGCCTCAAGAGATTGAACTTGTGTCTGTTTTTCGCCAAGGCGGCGCACACTTACGGTACGCTCTTCAACTTCGCGGTGACCGACTGCCAGAATGATCGGCACCTTGCCGACCGAGTGCTCACGAACCTTGTAGTTGATCTTTTCGTTGCGAATATCCGCCTCGGCCCGCACGCCAGCAGCCTTGAGCGTTTCGACAACTTCCAAAACATAGTCATCCGCCTCGGACGTGATCGAGGCGACCACAACCTGACGCGGGGCCAACCAGAACGGCAGTTTGCCAGCATGTTCCTCGATCAGGATACCGATGAAGCGTTCGAACGAGCCCAGGGTTGCACGGTGCAGCATGAACGGACGGTGCTTGGCACCGTCGGCACCGATAAAGTTCGCATCCAGACGCTCGGGCAAGTTTGGATCAACCTGCAGGGTGCCGCACTGCCATGTCCGGCCGATCGCGTCGGTCAGAGTGAATTCCAGCTTGGGGCCATAGAACGCGCCTTCGCCTTCCAGAACCTCATAGTCATAGCCCGCTGCCTTACAGGCATCACCCAGCGCCTTTTCGACCAGATCCCAGCTTTCGTCCGATCCGATCCGTTTTTCCGGTCGGGTCGACAGCTTGATTGTCCAATCATGGAACCCGAGGTCAGCATAGACCTTGGACAGGAACGCAATGAACTTGGCGGTCTCAGATTCGATCTGTTCCTCGGCGCAGAAGATATGGCCATCGTCCTGCGTGAAACCACGGACCCGCATGATCCCATGCAAAGCGCCCGAGGGTTCGTACCGGGCGCACGATCCAAACTCCGCCATACGCAGGGGCAGGTCGCGATAGGACTTCAAGCCCTGATTGAACACCTGCACGTGGCAGGGGCAGTTCATCGGCTTCAGCGCGTTGATCGCCTTTTCGCGGGCGTGTTCTTCGTCGACTTCGACGATGAACATGTTCTCTTGATATTTGTCCCAGTGGCCAGACGCTTCCCACAGCTTGCGGTCCACGACCTGCGGCGTGTTCACTTCGACATAGCCGTCTCGTTCCTGCATCCGGCGCATATAGTCCTGCAGGGTGGTGTAGATCTTCCAGCCGTTCGGATGCCAGAAGATCTGGCCCGGCGCTTCTTCCTGCATGTGGAACAGGTTCATCTCGCGGCCCAGCTTGCGGTGATCACGCTTGGCGGCCTCTTCCAGCATATGCAGGTGCGCTTTCAGCTTTTCCTTGCCGGTGAAGGCCACGCCGTAAATGCGCTGCAGCATCGCGCGGTCGCTGTCGCCACGCCAATAGGCGCCAGCAATGCTCATCAGCTTGAAGGCGTCGCCCGGCAGTTGGCCCGTATGCTGCAAATGCGGGCCGCGGCACAGATCCTGCCAGTGACCATGCCAGTACATGCGAAGCGGTTCGGTACCCGGGATGGCCTCGATCAGCTCGACTTTGTAAGGCTCGTTATTGGCCTTGTAGAATTCGATTGCGCGCTGACGGTCCCAGATTTCGGTGGTGACGGGATCGCGCTTGTTGATGATCTCCTTCATCTTTTTCTCGATGAGGCCGAGATCTTCGGGCGTGAACGGTTCTTCCCGGTCGAAATCATAGTACCAACCGTTGTCAATCACGGGGCCGATGGTGACCTTGGTTGCAGGCCAGATTTCCTGTACCGCGCGCGCCATCACGTGCGCCAGATCGTGACGGATCAGCTCGTTGGCCTGTTCCTCATCTTTCATGGTGTGGATGGCGATCTGCGCGTCAGATTCGATGGGCCACTGCAGGTCCCAGTGCTGGCCGTTCACTGTGGCCGAGATGGCCTTTTTGGCCAATGAGTTCGAGATATCAGCAGCTACCTGAGCTGGCGTGACGCCTGCGTCATAGGATCGTGCATTGCCATCGGGAAAAGTAAGGGAGACTGACTGTTTGTCCAGGGCCATATCGGCTCTCCTCGTCGGTTTGGCGCCCACTGAACGCCCGGTTGCGGGTTATGTGTGTTCGATCCATTTGGCAGTTGCAGCATGACCTGTCAAGCACCCAACCGCGCTGTGGCTGACGCGGCGGGAGGTTCGAATTCGGGAATTGCAGCCACCGGGCAGCCGTGCATGATGAACCGCAAAAGGAAAGAGGGCGACATGGCAGCGACGGATTTTCTGGAAACGGCGCAAGGGCGGCGGCTGGCTTATCACAAAAGCGATGGGGCAGGGCCGACGATTGTATTTTTGGGCGGGCTGAAGTCTGACATGGAGGGCACCAAGGCGGTGCATCTTGAGGCTTGGGCCAAGGCGCGCGGTCAGGCATTCCTGCGGTTCGATTACTCGGGCCATGGCGAGAGCTCGGGCAAATTTGAGGACGGATGCATCGGCGACTGGCACGAGGATGCTTTGGCCGCGGTAACTGCCCTGACCGATGGGCCGCTGATCGTGGTCGGGTCGTCTATGGGCGGCTGGCAAGCGCTTTTGCTGGCGAAGGCAATGCCGGATCGGATTGCAGGTATGGTTACCATCGCCGCCGCGCCTGATTTCACTGAAGACGGTTATTGGGCGTCGTTTTCTGACACGCAAAAACAGGTGTTGGAAACCGAAGGGTATGTTGAATTACCCTCTGACTATATGGAGCCTTATATCATCACGAAACGCATGATTGAGGACGGAAGACAGCAGTTGGTTCTGCGGGATGCAATTAATCTTCAGTTTCCGGTGCGTTTTCTGCAAGGGACTGCAGATACTGCTGTTTCCTCTGCAACCGCTGTGCGTCTGGTGGAACATGCCACCGGTTCAGATATGCGCCTGCTCTTGGTCAAGGATGCAGACCACAGGTTCTCGGACGGGCCATGCTTGGAAATCATCGAAAACGCCGTGCTTGAAGTGATGAGCGCGCAATGATCCGGGGGGTGGGCAAAGCCATCGGGCGTGTTCTTCTGGTGCTGGTCGCGGCTGGTGCCCTGATCTATTGGTTCGGTCCGCGCGAAGAAGTGAACCTGAACCCGACATTTGAACCGCGCAAGTTTGGCGAAGGGGTGCAGGTCTATTTCGAAAGCGTCGAGTCCGCTTTCGATGACATCACTGCTGGTGTCGAGAAACGGGTTGTCTGGCAAGACGGGTTCAAGGAACAGCGCACCCCGGTTTCCATATTGTATTTGCATGGGTTTTCCGCCTCGTCCGAGGAAGTTCGCCCTGTCCCGGACATGGTCGCCGATGCGTTGGGGGCCAATCTGGTCTACACCCGCTTGCAGGGTCATGGGCGCGGCGGGGAGGCGATGGCCGAAGGCACCGCCTCGGGCTGGATGCAGGATATGGCCGAAGGGTTGGCCGCCGCCCGTGCAGTGGGCGATCAGGTCGTCGTGATTTCAACCTCGACCGGCGGAACACTGGCTGCGGCGGCGACATTGGACGATGCACTGATAGAAAACGTAGCCGGTTTGGTCTTTGTCTCTCCGAACTTTGGTGTGAACACGCCCGGTGCCTGGATACCGGGCCTTCCATGGGCGCGAAGCTGGTTGCCATTGATCATGGGGGAAGAACGGGACGTCTCGGGGCCGGATCCCGAGAAGAACAAGTACTGGTCGTCGGTTTATCCGTGGGAGGCAGTTGTGCCCATGACCGCCTTGGTTGAGACTGTTTATGCCATGGACTTCTCGCAGGCGCGTGTCCCGGCGCTGTTCTGGTTCTCTGACGATGATCAGGTTGTGCGCCCGGACTTGACCCACAAGGTGGCCGAAGCTTGGGGCGGACCTGCAAGTGTTCAGACGGTTACAATGGGGCCGGGCGATGACCCGTCATCCCATGTCATTGCCGGACGTTTGATGTCTCCGGGACAGACCGATGCTGCGGTCGCTGGTATTGTGGCATGGTTGAAAGAGCAGGGGATCGAATGATGGAACAGCGCGTCAGCCTAATCACTGTCGGGGTGGAAGACCCTGAAACCGCCGCTGCATTCTATGAAAAGATCGGCTGGAAACGTGTCGACAGCCCGGACGGTGTGATTGCCTTTGATCTGATCGGGCAGACGCTGGGGCTGTATCCTCTGCCGGCACTTGCCGATGAGATTGGTATTGACGTGGGCACCTTGGGCCGTGGGGCGCTAACGCTTAGCTATAACTGCCGGTCAAAGGAAGATGTCGCGCAGGTTTTAACCAAGGTTCATGCCGCTGGTGCCGAGGTTCTTAAACCGGCCTCGGATGTGTTCTGGGGCGGGCATCACGGTTATTTCCGCGCACCCGAAGGCACGATATGGGAGGTCGCTTTCAACCCGTTCTCACCGCTGGCCCCTGATGGGGCGTTTCGTTGGAACGGGTACGGGTGATGCGTAAGCCGGGTAGCATGTGGAGCCTTGAAAACCTTGGCCGCGTGCGCCTGTCCAAGCACTTTTTCATGCGGGATTTTCTTTATTCTGAGATCGGAAATTTCCATGAAAAACAGAACCTTCCCGACAACCCTGATTTTGCCATCGAAACCGGCGGCGCCTTTTGCCAGACGTTACTTGACCCGTTAGAGGAGACGTTCGGCCGCGTGGCGGTTCGATCTGGTTATCGGTCGCCGTCGTTGAATCAATATGGCAATGAAAACCGGCTGAACTGCGCCCGAAACGATAATCCACTGGAGTGCCATATCTGGGATTGGGGCACCGGCGTTGATCGGATTGCCGGGGCGTCGATTGTCATTCCGTGGTTCGCGGATCGTTACGCGGAAGGCCGGGATTGGCGCGATTTGGCGTGGTGGATGCACGATCATTTGGAATATTCCGAGATTTGGTTTTTCCCAAAACTCTGTGCTTTCAATCTGGTGTGGCGGCCAATTCCCCTAAGGCGTATCGACAGCTACATCGCCCCGCGCGGGTGCCTGTTGCGTGCGGGCGAAAATCCGGGCGAGGACCTGAAGGCTCGTCAAAAGCGCTATGCGGATTTTCCCACGTTTCGCGGTATTGCCTACCCGTGAAGTTTAACTTGCTCAGGCTGAAAAAACCTCTCATCCTGTTAAAAAACAAAGCCACTCAAGAAGCTGAGACGAAGGAGGCCGCGATTGATCGAGCCGCTGGTTCTATTGCCCGGATTGATGTGCGATTCTAGGGTATTCGCCCCTCAGATCGCGCACTTTTCCCGTCAGCGTGCGGTTGCGGTTGCGCCGGTTTCGCTGGGCGAGCGGATTGAAGAAATCGCCTCGGGCCTTTTGGATCAACTGCCACACCGCTTTGCGCTTTCGGGGTTTAGTATGGGTGGTGTGGTGGCTCTTGAACTTATTCGTCGCGCACCCGACCGGATTTCGCGCCTGTGCCTTATGGCCACCGATGCGCAGTCCGACACGCCGCAGATCGCGGCGACACGAGAAGAGTATATGGTTGGTGCCAAGGCCGGGCGGCTTGAAGAGGTTATGCGAAAGATCTTTGGGTCAGATACGTTGGCCCCTGGGCCAAGGCGCGTTCCCATTCTGAGTGACGTGACTGCCATGGCATTGGATCAGGGGGCAGATGTGTTCGAACGCCAGATGCGCGCTTTGCAGCGGCGTCCGGATCAGCAAGGTGCGCTGCGAATGATCAAGGTTCCCACGCTGGTCTTGTGTGGTGCGCATGACCTGCTGACACCAGTAAGAAAGCACGCCTTTATGGCAGATCTGATCCCAAATGCGGAACTAAATGTGGTTGAGGACGCGGGGCATTTGCCAACGCTCGAAGCGCCTCAGGTTGTCAATGAAGCACTTGAGAACTGGTTAAACATGCCTTCGCGAACCACTTATGGGTAAAAGGCTGCACGCTCGGATTTGCTGAGGATCACAGGCTCGACAACCGGGTCGAAGGTACTTGGGTCGAAGAAGGGTGTGTTCTTCCAACTGCCTGACATCCGCGATTTCGCGACGCGGGTCGCCAGCCCGTATACGGCCGACCCAATCTTTTCATGGGTTTGTTTGCCGTTACCTTTGGGTATGAATCCGCGCGTCGTGATCGGGCCCAGACCGCTTGGGTCGGGGATACGTTTGACGATAAAACCTGCAAATGGGAACTTCGGCGTTGTTGGTGTGGTCGCCAGTGGCGCATTGCAGCAACTGGCATACCAGCGCATCATCCCTTTGGGGCTCAGTTGCATCAGCGCGAGATGCTCGGCACCGCCGTCAAAAATGATCTCTTCCGGAAGCATCTGCAGGATTTCAACAGGACCGGGGGCAGGATCGGGTTGCCCAAAATACAACTGAGCCGCGCGGCAATCGTGACAGTAGCACACGACATGTGTGCCGTGTTTCACGCCTGCGGCGCTGATCCGTCCATGTAGGGAACCGCAAGAGCAGGAAAATGGGGTGTCTTTCGCCACTTTCCTGCTCATGATTTTTAAGCCACTTTGTTTTTGTTTGCGGCGCGACGCTTTGGTTTGCGCGTATTTGCATTCATGAAGTCAATCACAAGCGGCCGGATGTTATCCCGCCAGCTGCGGCCTGCAAAAATGCCATAGTGACCCGCGCCGGGTTCGACGTGGCTTGCCTTTTTTGCATCCGGCAAACCGGTGCAGAGTTCAAGCGCGGCAATACACTGGCCGGGTGCCGAGATATCGTCATTTGCGCCTTCAACCGTTTTTACCGCAACATCGGTGATTTTGCCGATATCGACCTTGTGACCTGCGACAACGAACTCATTGCGGGCGATCTCGCGGTCTTTGAACACGCGCTCGACCGTGGAAAGGTAAAACTCGGCGGGCATGTCCATGACCGCCAGGTATTCATCGTAAAAGCGGTTATGCGCATCGTGATCGGACGCTTCGCCTCGCATTACGCGCTGGATCTGATCGGTGAACGCTTTGGAGTGGCGATCCCCGTTCATCGACATGAAGGACGCCAATTGCAGCAAGCCTGGATATACCATGCGGCCGACGCCTTTGTATTTGAAGCCGACGCGCTGGATCATTGTTTCTTCCAGCTGTCCCATGGTCACACGACGTCCGAAATCGGTCACGTCGGTCGGGGTTGCATCAGGGTCAACCGGACCACCGATCAGGGTCAATGTGTTTGGCTGGGCCTTGGGCTCGACCTCGGCCAGATAAGCGGTTGCGGCAAGCGTCAGAGGGGCGGGCTGGCAAATGGCTACAACATGAGTGTCCGGGCCCAGCTCTTTCATAAAATCGACAAGATACAGCGTGTAGTCCTCGACATCGAACTTGCCTTCGGAAACGGGAATATCACGCGCATTATGCCAATCGGTTACGTAAACCTCACAATTGACCAGCAGACTTTTGACCGTGGAACGCAACAAAGTCGCGTAGTGGCCGGACATTGGCGCCACCAGCAGCACCTTGCGGGGTTGTTCTTCGCGTCCATTGACGCGAATATGGATCAGGTCGCCAAATGGGCGCTCCATTACGGGAACAATATCAACAAGGTGGTCTTTGCCATCCTCACACGTGAACGTTCGAATACCCCAGTCCGGCTTTGCGATCATGCGCTGAAACGTGCGCTCGGTCACTTCGCCCCATGCAGCCATCATGCTGAACGCAGGATTGGGTATCATGGAAAACAGTGGGTAAGACGCCATAGCACTGGCCGTTGCCCCCATCCATTGGTTCGTGTTGCGCATGGTTTCCATAAGGTCGTAGGTCATCATGTAGCGCATATAGGGGGCCTCCTGGCTGCCGGTGTGAGTGTCGGACCATTCGTCGCTTTGCTCCCCAAGCCCACGACGATTATTCTGCGTAGCAGCGAGGTTAAGGGGGAATTGTTAAAATGACAACAAGTGAACACCGGACGCCGGAGCTATCCCCGGAACACCTTGAGAGGCTTAAAGAAAATATGGACAAGGTGGAGGAGCTTTCGAAGCGACTTGTTGATGCGATGTCGGGAAAGAAGGGACATAACCCTGCTTTGGACGGTCCGAATCAAGAGCTTTATGCAAAGGCAGCATCGGCGTATTGGGCTGAAGCGATGCAAAATCCCGCGCGGCTTATGGAGCAGCAGATCGAGTTCTGGGGTCAGTCTGTTATGAACTTTGCCGAGGCGCAGCAGGCGCTGGTGGGCAGCGAGGCAGAAGAGGCCGCATCCGGACCCCGGGACAAGCGGTTTTCCAACCCTTTGTGGGAGACCAATCCGTATTTCAAATTCATCCGTCAGCAGTATCAGACAAATGCCGAAGCGATTTCGCAGGCGGTGGCCTCGGTCGAGGATCTGGAAGTGAAGGACAAGCAGCGGCTGGCGTTCTTCTCGCAGCAGATCATCGATATGATGTCGCCGACGAACTTTCTGGCGACCAATCCGGATGCGCTGGAAAAGGCGGTCGAGACGGAGGGCCAGTCACTGATCCAAGGTTTGGAAAACCTGGTGGCCGATCTCGAGGCCAATGACGGCGAGATGGTGGTTAAGCTGGCCGATGACAGCGCCTTTGAGGTGGGTGGCAATATCGCGACGACGCCCGGCGATGTGGTCTATCGCAACCGGTTGATGGAGCTGATCCAGTACAAGCCTGCGACCGAGACGGTGCACGAAACGCCGCTGGTGTTGTTCCCGCCGTGGATCAACAAGTTCTACATTCTGGATCTTAAGGCGCAGAACAGCTTGATCAAATGGGTGACCGAGCAAGGTTATACCCTGTTTGTGGTTAGCTGGGTGAACGCCGATGAATCCCATGCCGATATCGGCATGGAGGATTATATCCAGGACGGATTCCTGACCGCGATCGAAGAGGTCAAATCGATCTGCAAGGTCAAACAGGTCAACGCTGTCGGTTACTGCATCGCGGGCACCACGCTGAGCCTGACACTGTCGCTGCTCAAGCAGCGCGGCGACAAGTCGATCAAATCGGCCACGTTCTTCACGGCCCTAACCGATTTTGGCGATCAGGGTGAGTTCACGCCCTTCCTGCAGAACGACTTTGTGGACGGGATTGAGGATCAGATCTCGGAGGACGGTGTTCTAAAAGCGTGGATCATCGGGCGTACGATGTCGTTTCTGCGATCAAAGGATCTGATCTATGGGCCTGCGATCCGCAGCTATATGATGGGCGAGACACCGCCCGCGTTCGATTTGCTGTTCTGGAACGGGGATGGGGCCAATCTGCCCGGCCGCATGGCGGTCCAGTACCTGCGCGGCTTGTGCCAGCGCAATGACTTTGTCACCGACGGGTTCGAACTGCTGGGGCATAAGCTGCATGTGCACGACGTGGACGTGCCCCTGATGGCTATCACCTGTGAGACGGATCACATCGCGGCGTGGAAGGCGTGTTATCGCGGGGTGCAGCAGATGGGTTCGCGGTCGAAGACCTTCATCGTCTCGGAGTCGGGGCATATTGCGGGCATCGTGAACCCGCCCAGCAAAAAGAAATACGGTCACTATACCAACACCGACCTTAAGGCAGATCCGGAGACCTGGTTGAAAGAGGCCACGTATCACGAAGGCTCCTGGTGGCCCCGGTGGGAGGCCTGGCTGAAGAAGCGGTCGGGTAAACAGGTGCCCGCGCGTGCGACCGGCGATTCGGCCCATCCTGCCCTGGCTTCGGCGCCTGGGACCTATGTGCGAGTCAAGGCAAGTATTTGATTTCAATGCGCCTTGCAGAATTATGCCGCAGCGCAGCAATAAAAATCTTGCAATGCCGCATTGCAGCATCCATATTGTCCTCAAGCTGATGAAAACCGGGGTGGGCTCGGTTCGGCAAAAGGATTTAGGACAATGGCAAAGACGCAAGACTTCACCGCGACCCTGAAAGACGTTATGGGCGCGTTCCCCGTTGACACCACCGCTCTGGAAGGTGCTTTCAAATCGACCGCGACGCTGAACGAAAAGCTGTCGGGTGTTGCACTGGAAGCGGCTGAAAAGTCGGCGGAGATCTCGAACAAATGGACCAAGGACACCCTGGCCAAGCTGACCGAGATGTCGAAAGCCAAGGCAGAGCCTGCAGACTACGCCAAGGCAGCAACCGACTTCGCCAGCGCATCGGCTGAAGTTGCAGCTGAAAACATGGCAGCCTTCGCAGAGATCGCGAAAAAAGTTCAGTCCGAAACCGTTGAGTTGCTTATGGCAGCTGGCAAAGACGTAGCCGAAGACACAACCGCGGCTGTCAAAAAAGCCACCAACGACGTGACAGCAGCTGCCAAGAAAGCAACTGCCGCCAAGTAAGCAAACGCCGCGAGGCGCACCCACTCCTCCCAATCGGTGCTATCGCGCAGGGCAGGTCGAAAGACCTGCCCTTTCTTTTTGTGCTGCGCTCGCATAATCTCTGCTGCAATGCATCATCCTTGGGGAGGGTAAACGGTGTCGGAACAAGAAAAACCACTGTTGATCAAACGTTATGCCAGCCGTCGGCTGTATAACACCGAGACCAGTGACTACGTCACACTTGAAGATATCGCGTCATTTATTCGGGACGGGCGCGAAGTGCAGATCATTGACCTTAAATCTGGTGATGATCTGACGCGGCAATATCTGCTGCAAATTATTGCTGAACACGAAAGCCGCGGCGAAAATGTGCTGCCGGTCAATGTGCTGAACGATCTGGTGCGCAGCTACATGTTGCCGGGTGGCGGTGTGATGCCGCAATTCCTGCAAAGCTCATTCGAGATGCTGCGGGAAAACCAGAGCAAGATGATGGAAAACATGAGTGCGATGAATCCGATGTCTCAGATGCCGGGGTTTGATGCAATGCAGGCCCAGCAGCAAGCATTCCTGAAAGCTATGACTGGTGGTCTGTCCGGCGGATGGTCCGGCCCGAACAAAGACGATGACGCCAAATCCGAGCCCAAGGAAGATTTGGACGACATCAAAAAACAGTTGGCGGAACTGCAGCAAAAGCTGTCCAAGCTTAACTGACGCGGCCAAAGATGCGCTGGTTGATCCTGAGTATCACGATACTTTGGACGCAACCCGCGCTGGCGCAGGGCAATTTCTCAGGCCAGTGGTCCCAAATTTGTACATTGGGGACACGGGCCGAGGCCGGATGTGACGCGATTCGTGCACGCGAAATTCTTGCGGCCGATCAGCCACCGTGGCGCACGATTGGACGTGTTAATTTTGCCAGTCGGGATCAAAAGTCTCACTGCACCGGGGTTCTTGTTTCGGACAACCTTGTCCTGACCGCGGCGCATTGCCTGTACAACACACCGCGTCAGCGGTGGATTCCAGCCTCAAGCATCCGTTTTGCCGCCGGGTATCAGCGCGGAGAAGCTGCTGTGGTTTCAGGAGTGAAAGCGTATCGGGTTCATCCTGAACAGGGCGTTGAAGGCCGGTTTGATGACAGAGCAAACTTGGATTGGGCGGTTCTGGAACTCAGTGCACCGATTGGGCAGCAAGCCGGCTATCTGCCGCTGGGGGATGATAGCGCCACTAGCACGTTTGTTGCGGGGTATCCCGGTATCCGGCCCCATGTGCTGAGCAAAACAAAGACCTGCCAGCCGCGCCGCCATTCAAGCGGGGTTTTGCTGGCGACATGTCCTGTCATGATGGGGGATTCTGGTGCGCCCTTGTTGGTCGAGATGGACACTGGATTGCAGGTTGTCGGCATCCTATCCCGCGTGGCTGCAACCCCTAAGGGGATCACAGCACTGTTTCTGCCGGTCGATCTTTTTGACCTTGGACCCTAGTTTTCGTCAGGTTCCGTACACCGGAACCGGGCCTGTAACCTCGCCCACAGACGCCAGCAGGATATCCGAAATCACATCCAGCTCTTCGCGCGTCAGGCGCACAGGCAACCGGACATCGCAGGCCTTCATAAGCATTGCGCGAGTTTGCGGTAGCTCGAACTTTTCCGGCAGGAATTGCCAATTCCAGAATGCGCGGGCGTTGTCCTGGCTCAGACCAAAGACCTGAACTTTGACGCCACGCGCCTCAGTCGCCGCAGCGAAGGCGCGGATATCGTTGTCGTCGATGTCCACCAGGTTGAACTGTATGGAATCCGGTGCCCGGCGTTCGGGCTCCAGAGGGGAAGGGACGTCGATATGGGGCGATGTATTCAGCCGGTCTGCAACATAGTCGTGGTTGGACAGGCCATCACGCACACGACGCGCAAGTTCCGGGATTTGTGGCCGGATCACAGCAGCACTAAGATTGCTCATCCGCAAATTATAGAGCGGCAATTGGTTCTGCCAGCGGGCGAACGCCTGCTCCAACTCGGGCGAGTTGTCGCTTTGCGGCCCTTTGTGTTTCTTCCAGTTATGTTCGTACGCGCCCGACATGATCACGGCTTGCGCCACCAGATCTGCATCATCGGTGATCAGAATACCGCCTTCGCCCGCGTTGATCATCTTGTACGATTGAAACGAGAAACAGCCGATCTTGCCGATCGTGCCGATATTGCGCCCGTGCCACGTTGTGCCCAGCGAGTGTGCCGCGTCCTCGATCACAGGGATGTCGCGTGCGTCACACAGCGCCATGATCGCATCCATGTCCGAGGTGTGGCCGCGCATATGGCTGATGATCACGGCCTGAGCGTCGTCAAGTTTGGCTTCGAAATCCGCCATGTCGATGCGATAATTCTCACCCACTTCGCACAGCACCGGAATGCAGTCCGCATGCACGACCGAGGACGGAACGGCGGCAAAAGTAAAGCCCGGGATCAACACCCGCGCGTCTCGCGGCAGACCGAGCGCCTTGAGCGAAAGGAACAGGGCAGCCGAGCAGGACGAAACGGCCAGCGCGTATTTACTGCCCAGCAACTTGGCAAATTCGGCCTCAAGCAAGGCAACCGGCGCATCCTGCGGCGCGGTATAGCGAAACAGATCGCCTGACTGCATCAGGGCGTCGATGGCTTCTTTTGCTGCTGGGGGGATTGGTTCGGCGGCATGAACGTTTGGCGGAAGCGTCATATTTGATTTTCCCAAATTCTATCTTTGGGAAAGATAAAGCTAAATATTATGCAATCCAAGCCTTCATTCGCCCCTAAGGCGAAATTTCACCGATCTGTCAAAATTTCTAAATGTTAGAAACCGAACCGGTCCCGCAGACCGAACCATGTCATCGCAAGCACCAGCAGCGGGCTGCGCAGGGCAGGGCCTCCTGGAAAGGGCAGGGCGGGGACACGGGCCATTGTGTCAAACCCTTCGGCTTGCCCCTGGATGGCCAGCGCCATCAGTTGACCCGCATGCGTGGCCGTGCCGACCCCGTGCCCGGAATAGCCCGAGGCGGACAGAACATTCGGCGCGGTTCGCACCAGATACGGCATCCGGCGCATGGTGATCGCCAACGTACCGCCCCATGCATAATCGATTTTAACATCTTGCAAATGCGGGAAAATTTCGGTCATAGGCTTTCGCACCGTCGCGGCAATGTCGTTGGGGAAACGGTAGCCATAGCTTTCGCCACCGCCAAACAGCAACCGCCCATCGGCGCTGAGGCGGAAATAGTTCACGACGAACTTGGTGTCAGCAACGGCGACGTCGCGGGTCAGAACACGGGCAGATTCCGCGCCCAACGGTTCGGTCGCAGCGATGAAATTGTTGATAGGCATGACCTTTGCGGCCACTTTGCGGTTCAGACCACCGAGGTATCCGTTGCAGGCCAGAATAACGTGGTCGGCCGTTACCGTGCCCTGTGAGGTTCGCACCACCGCCGGTGCGGTTTCTTCGACGCCCAAAACCTCGGTGCCTTCAAAGATACGCACGCCTGCGTTTGCCGCAGCTTGAGCCAGACCCAGCGCAAAATTCAAAGGGTGCAGATGCGCAGCACCCATATCCAGATATCCCCCACGATACGTGGGCGACGGGCAAAGCGCTTGGCCTGCGCCTTCGTTCAGAACCTCTATCTGATCATAGCCGTAGCGATCTGACAGGTGGGCAGCGTGGTCATGAAGCTCTTGCTGCTCACCGCTGCTGAGCCCCAGAACGGCCACGCCGGGTTTCAGATCACAGTCGATCTGGTGTTTCGCAATCAGGGATTTGACCAGATCTTTTGCGTTTTCGGCCAGGTCCCACAGCTTGGCGGCATCATCATCGCCGACCAGACGTTCAAGGTCTTCCTGATCCATCCGCTGCGCACTGCCCAGCTGACCGCCATTGCGGCCTGATGCCCCAAAGCCAACGCGGTGCGCCTCAAGCAGAACAACATCGAACCCTGCTTCGGCCAGATGCAATGCGGCGGACAGGCCGGTATACCCGCCGCCGACAATGCAAACATCGGCCTTCACATCGCTGGACAGCGCGGGGAAGCGATCCACCGGATTGGCCGTCTCAGCGTACCAGCTGGCCGGGTACTCGGCCTTGCGGTCATTGGAATAAAGCAGGTTCATCGGGTGCCTCAGACATTCATCAGCAGATGCTCGCGCTCCCAAGGAGAGATGACCTGCAGGAATTCCTCGTATTCGGCCCGTTTGACGATGCCATAGACGCGGGCGAACTCAGGGCCCAGAACTTCGTGCAAGGCGGTGGCCTCATCAAACAGGTCCAAAGCGTTGCCCATAACATGCGGGATATCACCTTCGCCTTCATAGGCGTCACCATAGAATTGGCGGCGCGGGCGCTCTTGCTGGGTCAGGCCCAGATAACCACAGGCCAGAGACAACGCGATGCCCAGATAGGGGTTGCAATCCATGCCGGCGATCCGGTTTTCCACGCGGCGTGCCTCGGGGCCGGACAGGGGTACGCGAATGCCGGTGGTGCGATTGTCACGCGCCCATTCCAGATTGATCGGCGCAGCGTGGTCTTTCACATAACGGCGGTAGGAATTCACGTACGGGGCCATCACGGCCAGGCCAGCTGGCAGGTGGTTCTGCAACCCGGCAATGAAGTTGTAGAACGCGTCCGTTTCACCGCCTTGAGGACCGGAAAAGATGTTCTGGCCTGTTTCCATGTCGATAATCGAGTGGTGGATGTGCATGGCCGAGCCCGGCTCATCCTCGATCGGTTTCGCCATGAAGGTAGCAAAGCAGTTGTGGCGCAGCGCGGCCTCGCGGATCAGACGTTTGAAGTAGAACACTTCGTCAGCCAGCTTGACCGGGTCGCCATGGCGCAGGTTAATCTCTAGCTGACCCGCGCCGCCTTCCTGCGTGATGCCGTCAATTTCGAACCCTTGATGTTCAGCAAAATCATAGATGTCGTCGATCACAGGTCCGAACTCGTCCACCGCGGTCATCGAATAGGCCTGCCGCGCGGCTGCCGGACGACCCGAACGGCCCATCATCGGTTTGATGCCCTGTGCCGGGTCGACATTGGGGGCGACCAGAAAGAACTCCATTTCCGGTGCTACGACCGGTTTCCATCCCTTGTCGTGATACAGTTGCACGACGCGTTTCAGAACATTTCGCGGGCTGAAAGGGATCGGGTTGTCGTCCCGATCGTAGGCGTCGTGAATAACCTGCAATGTCCAGTCACCCGTCCACGGCGCGGCAGATACGGTCGAGAAATCAGGTTTCAGGATCATGTCCCGTTCGATGAACCCGTCCTCACCGGCTGCTTCGCCCCAATCGCCGGTGATGGTTTGATAAAAGATGCTGTCGGGCAGGTGGAAATAAGTCTGCCGCGCGAACTTGCTGGCAGGTACGGCCTTGCCGCGCGCAATGCCCGGCAGGTCCGAGATGATGCATTCGACCTCATCCAGCCGGTGGCCGGAGATATAGGTTCTTGCTGCTTCTGGCAGCTGCTCTGTCCAGTCGGCCATCAGGCCCTCTCTTTCTTCAGAAATTCTGCCATGTGCCGTCCGATGGTCGCGTTGTCGTCGGGGCCGGGCAGCCGGTTAGCGGCAGCTTCCATCAACGGGTCGGGAACAACACCCTTGCCGCGTGTTTCCATCAGACCCTGGATAAAGGCATCGCCATATTCCGGGTGGGCCTGCACGGTCCAGATGTTGTCGCCATAACTTACCATCGCATTGTGGCAAAAGTCGTTGGAGCCCGTCACACGTGCACCTTCGGGCAGCTCAACCACCTGATCCTGATGCCAGGCATTCAGGGTGACGGATTGGCCTTCCAAGTCATATTCGGTGCGCCCCACGGCCCAGCCACCGGTAAACTTTTCTACTTTGCCGCCAAGCGCCTGCGCGATGATCTGGTGGCCAAAGCACACACCGATCAGCGGGCGACCGCTGCGTTGAATGGCGCGGATCAGATCTTCGAGCGGTGGTATCCACGCATGCTCCTCATACGCGCCATGGCGCGAGCCGGTGATGATCCAGCCATCAGCCTGAAACGCGTCCTTGGGGAATTGGCCGTCTACAACGGCGAAGGTTTCGTAGGTAAAACCATTGCCGTCCAGCAGCGCGGCAAACATCGCGTCATATTCGCTGAATTTGTCCTGCAGTTCATCAGGTGGATGGCCGGTCAGTAGGATGCCGATTTTCATGGGTCACCAAATTTGATCAAATCTATTCTAGCCCAGCGGATGCGAGCGGGCAAGAGGGCTCATACGGCTTCGACATAACTCAGCCAATGGTTTTCGGATGGGCGTTCGGCGAACCGCCTGATTTCCTGTCGCTTGGTCATGGCGAAATAGCGGATCAGGTCGGCCGGAAAGATGCGCGCGACATTGGGGTCTGTTTCGAATGCTGCAATGGCTTGGGTCCAGTCGGCAGCCAATTGCGGCAGCCCGTCGATCTCATAGGCATTGCCCGAAATCGGGGCAGGCGGTTCCGACTGATCTTCGATGCCGTTCATGGCGCCCCCCAGAACAGCGGCCAACATCAGATAGGGGTTGATGTCCCCACCGGCGACGCGGTGTTCGATCCGCCGCGCAGCCGGAGCGCCACCGGGAATACGCACGGCGGCAGTGCGGTTTTCATAGGCCCAGCACGCACCGGTTGGGGCGTGCGCGCCCGGGACCAGACGCGTGTATGAATTCCCGTGCGGTGCAAAGACAAGCGTACATCCGGGCATCGCGGCCAGGCATCCCGCCACGGCACAGCGAAGAAAATCGGTGCCATCGGGTCCACCGTTGTCAAACACGTTGCGGCCCTGTTGATCCACGACCGAGAAATGGACATGCATCCCGTTACCAGCGTCATCGGCGTAGGGTTTCGCCATGAAGGTTGCGGTGAACCCGTGTTTACGGGCAAGGCCACGCGCCAAGGCCTTGAAAAGCCATGTATCATCGGCACAGCGCATGGCGTTTTGGTGATTCAGGTTGATTTCGAACTGGCCAATACCGCTTTCCGAGATGGCAGTTTGCGCGGGAATACCCATCGCAGCGCACCCGTCATAAAGGTCGGTGAAGAACGCATCGAAGGCATCCATTTCTGCCATCGACAGGACTGCTTCATCCTCCAGCCGTCGCCGGGTCACAGGATTGACCGGCGGTTGCGGATGCGCGCCTGAGGCGTCTAGCAAGGTGAACTCCAGCTCTGTCGCCGCAATGACCGACCAACCGCGTTGTGCATAGCGATCAAGAACAGAGGCAAGTGCATGCCTTGGGTCGCCAGCAAACGGGTTGCCTTCGTCGTCATGCAGGCACATGGGGACAAGTGCGGTTTCCGTTTCCAGCCAAGGCACAGGCACCGGGCCGCGATCAGTCGGAAGCAGGACGCCATCTGCGTCACCGGATTCGAATACCAGCGGGCTGCCGTCGATATCCGCGCCCCACAGGTCGACATTCAACGCTGAAAACGGCATGCGCAGCGTGCCTTTGTCCAGCTTGTCGGCGTAAGAGGGCGGCACACGCTTGCCTCGCATTTGACCATTCAGGTCACATGCGGCAACGCGAAAACTGTGCAGGGCGCTCAGATCCATCACTGACTCCATTACTCTGGCTACCCGAGGTGTAATAGAGGAGTGACCTGTTGTCACGAAATTTGATCAAATTTTCTTTGACTGAGAAAAACCCCGCGCTCGTCCAGTGGGACAGGCGCGGGGTTGGCCGTCAGACGAAGCTGACGCCGTTTTCCACCATCGGCAGAGTGGTGACTTTCACGCCGGAAAGCGCCCGGATCGCATTAGCCAGCGCGGGGGCCGAAGGCGGTGTGCCGGGTTCTCCAACACCAGTGGGGGCTTCGGCGGAAGGCACGATATGAACGTCAATCTCGGCAATATCGCCGATGCGCAGCGGTTCATAATCAGGGAAGTTGTACTGGTCCACCGCGCCTTGGGTCAGCGTGATCTGATCACGCATGACGTGGCCGATACCATATCCGATACCGCCTTCCATCTGTGCGCGCACCACGTCGGGGTTCACGGCAATCCCGCAATCCACGGCGCATGTGACCTTCTCGATCTTGATGCCGTTTTCCGGATCACCGGACACCTCAACAACCTGTGCGGCATAAGACCCAAAGGACTTATGCACCGCGATACCTTGTGCGCGACCCGCAGGAGCATTGCCCCAACCGGCCTTCTCAACAGCCAGCTTCAGAACTTCTGCCTTGCGTTGCTGATCCGCATTATTGGTGTCCGCCAGATGGGACAGACGGAATTCTACCGGGTCACGACCCGCAGCCTCGGCCACGGTATCCATCATTGTCTCCATGACATACCCGGTGTGCGTGTGCCCCACCGAGCGCCACCAAAGAACCGTTGTTGCCTTGGGGGTGTCGGTTAAACCCAAGGCCATTCCGGGGATGTCATACGGGCTGTCGGCAATGCCCTCGACAGAGCTGTGGTCGACCCCGTCATGTACCGCAACAGCCTCAAACGGTGTGCCCTTGATGACCGACTGACCGGCGACCTGATGCTGCCAGCCGACGATTTTGCCATCGGCATCCAGGCCAACGCGAACCCTGTGTCCGAAGGCAGGGCGGTAGTAACCGCTGCGGATATCATCTTCGCGGGTCCACACCAGTTTGACCGGGCGCGAGCGGTCGGTGACCACAAAGGCCAGCGCAGCCTCAACCTGATAATCCGCATCTGGCGTCGCCCGCCGCCCAAAGGATCCGCCGGCCAGCATTGTCTTGATGTGAATCTTTTCTGGCGGCAGTTGGAAGATCTGCTGATAGGCCATATGCGGGCCGGTCGGCATTTGTGCACCATCGTGCAGGACAATGTCACCTTCGGCAGTTTGCTCAATGGTGCAGTTCAGAGGTTCCATCGGCGCGTGGGCCAGCAGCGGGAAATAGAAAGTCTTTTCAACGATCGAGTCCGCGCCATCAATGGCCGCCGACACCGCTGCGACATCCGCCTTGTTCACGTTATACGTCGCTTTGGCGTCCAGAGCGGCCATGATTTCGGCCTTGATCTGGTCCGAGTCGCGGGTCTCAGATCCGGACATGTCCCAGTCGACCTCAAGCGCGTCGCGCGCCTGAATGGCGGCCCAGGTGTTTTCGGCATAGACAGAGACACCAGCCTGATTGGGCAGGATGGCGGCACTGATATAGCCTTTGACCTCTTTTGACGCGCTGTCGTCAAAGCCGCTTGCGATGCCACCCTTCGATTCGGGCCGTTTGATCATGGCGACCATCTGGTTCGGCAGATAGACGTCCATCGCGTACATTGCCTGACCGTTGCCTTTGATTGCCGAATCCTTGCGGCGCACCGTCTCGTTGCCGATCAGACGGAACTCTGACGGGTCTTTTAGGCGCGGCTCGGTCGGGGCCTCCAGTTGAGAGGCCGCGGCCACGAATTCAGCGATTGGGACCGATTTGTCGCCTGCCTTGACGATACCTTCCTCAATGGTGATGCCGGATGCGTCCAGGCCCCAGCTTTGCGCGGCGGCATTGATCAGCATCTCACGCGCCGCCGCACCTGCCTGACGGTATTGCATCCACGAATTCGCCATTGCGGTTGATCCGCCAGTGCCCTGGAAGGGACCGAACAGCAGGTTGTTATAGACTTGCGGGTTGGATGGCGCGAATTCGTATTCGATCTGGTCCATGGTCAGGCCGATTTCCTCGGCGATCAGCGTCGGCAGACCGGTTGCTGGACCTTGGCCCTTTTCAAAGTGTTTTACGATGGCTGTTACAGTGCCATCTGCATCGATCTTCACGAACGGGTTGAATTGAGCGGTCTCTGACGAAGCAGCCGCCAGCGCCCCATCAGGGCGTGCGCCAACCAGCAGGACGGCACCGGCAGCAGCGGCACCTTTCAGAAATCTACGGCGGGAGGTGTTGATGGTCATGGATCAGGCCTCCAAAATTTCAGATGCGCGCTGGATGCCGGCGCGAATGCGTTGATAGGTGGCGCAACGGCAGGCGTTGCCATGCATGTAATCGTCAATCTCTTCGACGCTGGGTTTGGGGTTTTCGGACAATAGTCCAACCGCCGACATCACCTGACCCGACTGGCAATAGCCGCACTGGACCACGTCCAGTTCGACCCAGGCTTGCTGAACAGCCGCGCCGATTTTGTCGTCTCCAACCGCCTCGATTGTGGTGATCTCGGCATCTTCGACATCTTCGATATAAGTCTGGCACGAGCGCACAGGCTCGCCGTTCAGATGCACGGTGCACGCGCCACAGGATGCGACGCCGCAGCCGAATTTTGTTCCGGTCAGCTTAAGTTCATCCCGGATCACCCAGAGCAGGGGCGTGCCGGGTTCGGCGTCGACCGTGTGGGTCTCGCCGTTCAGTTTCAAAGTCAATGCCATGAGGGCGGCTCTCCGTGTTGGGCTGGTTACCTGAGTCGGTAAACTGGCGGGTTTACACTAGGCCAGAAACCCGCGCGTGTAAACTGGTGAGTTTACGTAGTGTTTGACCTTGATCTGTCAATGGGTCTATAGCTTTAAAATATGAACGAATGCACAGCGCCGAATGCGTCCAAACATGCCCAGATCATCGAAGCGGCGGTAGCGGAATTCCAAGAAAAGGGGTTCGCCGCCGCCAGCATGGACCGTATTTCAGCGCAGGCCGAGGTGTCCAAGCGCACGCTTTACAAGTACTTTGAAAGCAAGGAAAACTTGTTTAGATCCATCGTGTTGGAATTGTCTAACCGGTTCGCGGCCGTTCGGGATATCCGCTATGAAAAAGGGCGCGACATTCGTAAGCAGCTAACCGATCTGGCCTGGGCCGAGGGGCGCATTCTGATGCTGCCCGAAGTGATGGCGATGGCACGGATGGTGATCAGCGAAACTCTGCGCAACCCTGATCTTGCTGCCGCTGCGCAAGGCAAACTGGACAAAACAGCGATCTTTATCGAGATGCTGAGGGATGCAGCCGAAGACGGGCAGTTACGGATCGAAAACCCCGAACAGGCGGGACAGGAATTCATCGGCCTGATCAAGTCCAGAGCTTTCTGGCCGATGGTTTTCTCTGGCAACGTTCTGACCGAAGTCGAAATGACCGCGACTATAGACAGCAGCGTCGAGATGATACTGAGTCGTTACGGCGTTTAGTTTCGGTGCGTGATTAGGGCAGGCGGAAATACTGCTCGCCCTGAGTGTGCCCTTTAAGCCGTTAAGGTCTGTCGCATGGCCTGCGGCAGGATGAACGGAACCTGAGCTTTAGGCAGGGTGCTGATAGGCAGGTCGATACCATAGACCTGCAGCATCGTCTGGTCGTTCAGGATCGCAGTTGGTGTGCCCGATCCCCAAACAGATCCTTCCGACATGACATACACATAATCGGCAAACAGCGCCGTCAGGTTCAAGTCGTGCATCACCACAACAACGCCGCCGCCTTGTGTGGCGAAGTTTCTTGCAACACCCAACACAGTGATCTGATGTGCGATGTCCAGGCTTGCAACGGGTTCGTCCAGCAACAACCATCTGGGCTGATCGTGGTATGTCGCGTCCCAGACTTGGGTCAGAACGCGGGCAAGCTGAACTCGTTGTTGCTCACCCCCCGAAAGGTTCTGGTAAGACCGGTGCTCAAACCCAGCGAGGTCGACATGAGCAAGCGCGCGGGAAGGCAGGCTGTCATCCGCTGCAGCTAGCCCGTTTGCAAAGCCCAGTCGGACGATCTCGAGCACAGTGAAGGGAAAGGCAACGGTTGACGATTGCGGTAGAACCCCGCGCATTGCAGCCAGTTGCCAAGGCTTCAGCTCGGAAATGCTGTGCCCGTTCAGAGAAATCTCTCCATAAGATTCAAGTTCACCTGATAAGGCTTTGAGTAACGTAGATTTTCCCGAGCCATTCGGGCCGATGATGGCTGTGACTTTTCCGGGTTCTGCGTCAAAGTCCACGCCGTGCAGAATCTCTTTACGGCCGAGTTTGACGTGTATGTTTTCGCCCTTCATCACTTACATTCCCATTGTTCCGTGACGCCGCAGCAGAATCCACAGGAAGACCGGTGCGCCTAAGATTGCAGTTACGATGCCAATCGGCAGTTCGGCCGGTGCCACGATCAGGCGACTGATCATGTCGGCACACAGCAGTAAGCTAGCCCCTAACAGGGCCGAGTTCCTCAACAGGCGGTGGTGGTCCGGTCCGGTCGCCAACCGCAGCAGATGCGGCACAACGATACCGATGAAACCAATGCCGCCGGATACGGCAACGGCGGCTCCGGTCGCGCCGGCCACGGCCAGAATGGCGATGTTCTTGCTGCGCTGAACGGGGATTCCCATGTGGTGCGCCACGGCTTCGCCCATCGCCATGCCGTTCAGCGCACGGACAAGGAACTGGGCCGTGAACACGGAAATCAAGATGATCGGAGCGGCCGTGGCTGCTTTGGTCCATGTTGCGCCGGCCAGCGAGCCCATGCCCCAGAACGTCAGGTCGCGCAGCTGTTGGTCATCGGCCATGTAGACCAGAACCCCGGACACAGCGCCCGACAGCGCACCCAACGCGATCCCTGCCAACAGCATGGTTGCAACCGATGTCTGCCCGCCTCGTGTTGAAACGCGATAGAGCAGCAAGACGGACGTCCACCCGCCCAGAAATGCCGCCACGGCGACCAAGCTATTACCGACCCAGGCCAGAATGGAGGCGGGCAGGTACGCACCGAGGATGATCGTGGAAATCGCGCCCAGACCGGCTCCTGCGCTGACGCCCACAATTCCGGGGTCAGCCAAAGGGTTGCGAAACAGGCCCTGCATCACCACGCCGGAAACCGCCAAAGCGGCGCCGACAAGAACTCCCATCGCCAGCCGGGGCAGTCGGATATCCCACAGGACGATCCGGTCGAGGTCCGAAATGTCCCGCCCTGCAATCAGGTCTGCGAATGCTGCGCGAACGGATGCGTCCGACGCGCCGACCGAGATGCTGCAGATGCTGGTGATGATCAACAGCGCCATAAGAGCCAGAGTGGCCCGGCGCGCCGTCACTCGGCGGTCGTGGGCAGCCACGCTGAGCCCATCGTGATCCATTGCAAGGGTCATGAGCCGTTTATTCTCTGCAATTCCGCCGACAGATCAGCAATCGCCTCGGCCGTTCGGGGGCCAAAGCCCAACAGATAGGCCCCCTGCATGCGGATCAGACGTTTTCTCTGTCCAGCGGGCGTCAGCTTGATGGCTGGCATGGCAAACAGGTCTTCATTGGCGGTGATGTGGTTGCCTTGTCGATCCATCATCAGGATCACGTCTGGCGCGGTTGTGGCAATCGCTTCGGGTGTCATGGGTTTGAAACCCGATACGTTGCCAGCTGCGTTCACGCCGCCAGCCAGACGAATGATACTGTCCGCCTGCGTGTCCGCGCCGCCAACCATGATGCGATTATCCTGAGCCGACAGGACAAACAGAACCCGGGGTGTGCCGCCCACCGAAGCATCAACTGCATTCGAATGGGCCCCGTCAATCTTGGCACCGGTCTGATTGGCAAGTTCCTCGGCGGCCTCTTCGACACCCAGGGCGGCCCCGACAGCCCGGATTTTTTCCACCACGCCGTCGCGTGAATAGTCTTCACTGATCGAGACGAAGGGCACACCGGCCTCTCTGAGAACCTCGACAGCCTCCGGTGGTCCGGACCCTTCTAAAGCCACGATCAGGTCGGGTTTCACCGACAAGACCCCTTCGGGGGACAGCGCACGTATATAGCCGACATCGGGCAGGTCCAGCACATCAACCGGGTAGGTCGAGGTCCGGTCCCGCCCAACAAGGCGGTCCTGCTGACCCAGGGCATAGACGATCTCTGTCACGGAACTGCCGATGGCGATGATGCGGTTGGGTTCTGGCTCATCTGCTGCGATGGCCGCTGTTCCGATCACCGCGCCGGCAAGCGCGACGACCGATGAAAACCTGCAAAGGGGGCTCATCACGCCACCTCGGTTTCTTTTTTGGATTGCAGGCCTGCCACCAGTTGGTTCCAGGCCGGGCGGTGATCGTTTTCGCCTGAACGGCGACCAAATATCTGCAGAATAAGACCACCTTCGGCATCGAACGCCTCAACTGAAACGGCGGGACCGCGTTGCGTGGGTTTGTTCACGGCCCAAACCTCGGCAATATGGTCTGAGCGCAGGTGCAAATTGAACCGCGGATCAAGCACGTTGAACCACGGACCCATCTGTCTAAGCGTCTCAACCGACCCACCGTGAATTTCGATGCACCCCCGGTTGCCGACGAAGACCATGACCTCAAGCCCTTGGTCCCGGACCTGTTCGAACATCTGGGAAACCGTTGCCGGTTCCAGCGCGCGAACCAGCGGTTCACCAGCAACGCGGTAGGCGCCCAATCGGTTCATCTTCAGCTTTGAGGTCAGGCGCAGGAACTGGTGTGTACCCGTCATCTTGGCCCATTCGGATCGCAGAAGTTCGACCTTGTCGGTGTTCACTTTGGCGGCCTCGGTTGGCTTTCGCGGCTCGACACTCAGCGTCGGGGATTGGTCATCTGCCTTCAATTTGCTAACAAGCTCGCCCCAGTGGTTCAGGTCAGATCCATCGCGCAGAAAGATCTTGTGCACCGCATCCCCGGCGGCATCAAAAACCTGAAGGGATCGCTTTGTCCCTTTTTCCGTTTCACGTTCGATGGCAAAGGCGTGGACCCATTGGCCGGGGAACATGCGCAGGTCAATCTCTTCGGTCAGAACCATCGAAGCATGCGCACCGGAGTGGTAGTTGTCGTATTGCCCGACCTTTTCAATGACGCAAGAGAGGTTGCGCGTCAGCGCCATGACCTCACCCAGCCCGTTGAGCATCGGGAAGATATCATCAAGGCTTGCCGAAAGCCGCGTTACGTCGATACCCGCAAACGCCGCAACGAGTTGACCTTCGGTTATTCCAAGTGATTCCGCCAAATCGCGGTCACGTTTTCCGGTGTTTTTAGCATAGGCTGCACGAATTTGATCCGGGGCCAGAAGCACCTGTTCCGTCATGGGTTTTTCCATCTTCGATTGTCATGGGTGTCGGGCTGGCACGGCCACCGGTGAACGCGGTGTACTGCTGGCGGCGGTCGTAAGCACGACCAGGAATTTATGTTGACTGTTTTAGTCAACTTTATTAACGAGCACAAGTCGCCAAAAAAGGCGATTCCAAAAATCATAAAAGACTGACCAAGCCAGCGCGGAGCAAGCATTTCCGGTCCTCTTAATATTTCGAAGGGACAGAAATGCGTTCGCGTATTCAAAAGATGGGGTTGCTTGGTACGGTGTCGTGCCTGAGCATGGTAGCGACTGGTGCTTCGGCGCAGGAACAGGATGAAGGCTTCCTGGGCACACTGGAACTGGGTGAAAGCAAACGGGAAATCCAAACGGATACCGCCGTGCCGGTCACCAATATTGATCAGGAAGAGATCAACGACCGTCAGGCCAACACCGTCGCAGAACTGATTGACACGGTGCCCGGTGTGACGCTGGTCAATGGCTCGACACCGCAAGGGTCGGGGATCAATATCCGTGGATTCGGTGCCAACGGCACCTTTGGGACCGACCAGAAAGTGCTGATCCTTGTCGATGGGGCAACAACCGGCGCGGAAGAGCTGTATCGGATCGGCAATCAGTTGTTCACTGATCCGCAGCTATACAAAAGCGTCTCAGTCATTCGCGGCACTGTGGGGTCGTTCGAATACGGTTCGGGTGTCGTAGGCGGCGTGGTTCAGTTGGAAACCAAAGACGCGTCAGATTTCACCGGTGGTGAGCCGGGCTTCCGGTTCCGCCAAACGCTGGAAGGGTATTCCAACGGGAACGGCTTTGCCTCGTCGTCCATCTTGGCCTGGCAGCCAAACCGCCAGACCGAATTCCTGTTCAACTACACCTATCGTGATCAGGACGATCAGAAGGACGGCAATGGCGATACGATCGGTAACAGTGCTTTCACGCTGCCGTCGCTTCTGGCAAAGGGTAAATACAGCTTTGGTGACGACCTCGAACACTCGATCACTGCGTCCTATAATCAGTCGACGTCGGAAGAACGCGACGTTCCGTATGACTCGTTCGGCACGACATCGGATTCGTTTGGCAACGTAGACCGCGATATCGAAACGAAAATCGGTATTCTGCGGTATCAGTACCGTCCGGCGGGCAATGACTTGATCGATCTGGACGTGAACCTCAGCTACTCAGAGCAGGAGATTGACAGCTCTTACGTGCCCGGGTCCTCAAGCCTGGAAGGAACGCCTTTCTTCCCAAGCATTCGTGGGCTGGCTGACGCGACGCACAACTATGAAACCACGAAGCTGACGATCAAGAATACGTCGTACTTCCAAACCGGCGTCGCCTCGCACGACCTGCGCGCCGGGATCGAATTCATCAATCGCGAGCGTCTGGGCGCGCCCTCGGCCCCCGGTGGCACCGACCGACGTGTCGCACTGTTTGCCGTGGACGATATCCAGATCGGCGATCAGCTGACCATCACTCCGGCCATCCGGTACGAGACACAGGACATCAAAGGCGACGGTGATGCACCCGCTCCACGCAATGAAGGTTATGACAACAACGCGTTGATGGGTGGTTTGTCCGCGCGGTACGAGTTTGCCAGCGGCTTTGCCGTGTTCGGCAGCGGTGCATACACGGAGAACCTGCCAATCATCGACGATCTGGGCACGCCCGCATACATGACGCAGCCTGAAAAGTCGCGCACATGGGAAGCGGGGTTCTCGTACAACAGGCGCGATGTTTTTGCAGCGGGCGACGTAGTCCGTGCCAAGGTCAATTTCTACAAGACAGATCTGTGGGACATCACGTCTTATGTATCGGGCAGTCCTTCCCGCCCGCTGCAGGAAGTTGAAACCAAAGGCGTTGAAATCGAGGCATCTTATGCCAGCGCGGCTGGGTACTATGTCGACTTCAACGCAAACATCGTCAAAGGGACTGAAACCAGCTCGCTTGGCGTGGACTCACCATGGCGGAACGAGCCGACAGACTCGGCGCGGGTAACAGTCGGCAAACGCTTTGGCGAAACTCTGGACGTCAGCTGGGAGCTGTTCGGCGCCAAATCCGGCACCGACTCAAGCGGAGATCCGGTTGCTGGCTACGGCGTGAACACCCTGCGCGCGACCTATCTGCCGCAGGAAGGCGCGTTTCAGGGTTTCGAAGTTCGCGCAGGCGTCGAGAACATCTTTGACAAGAACTATCTGCCGAACCTTTCGACCCGCAACTCACCGGGCCGGAACTTCAAGCTGACCCTGGCCAAAACCTTCTGATCCACACGAAAGGACCAGTCATGCAGACAACAATCAAAAGAAATGCTCGGGTGGTCCTGCTGACCCTGCTCCCCGTTTTGGGGGCAGGGATTGCCAGCGCAGAGGAAACGCAAAAACCCAGCGGCGTATCAATCGAACTCAGCAGTGCCGAGACAAAGGGCGAAAGCTGTTTGCTGAGCTTTGTCGCTGAAAATACCTATGGCATCGATATCGATGGCGCGGTTTATGAGACCGTTCTTTTCGGCGCTGAAGGTCAGGTGGCCCTTCTGACACTACTTGATTTTGCCGAATTGCCTGCGGGCAAGCCCCGTGTGCGGCAGTTCCAGTTCAACGACATGGCTTGCGATCAGATCAGCCGAATACTGATCAACGGTGTACAGGAATGTGTGACACAATCTGACATGGCCGATGCCTGCATGTCCGGGCTTACGCTCACAAGTCGCCTTGAAACGGAAGTGATCGGGTGAGATTATGGACGCAGTAATAAGAAAAATAATGGAAAATCTGGAATTGGGCGGGCCGGTTGTTGCCATCCTGATCGTGACCTCAATCGCAACACTTTCGTTGGTTCTGTACAAGCTGTGGCAGTTTCGCGTCGCAGGTGTCGGTCGTCATATTGAGCTTTCGCGCGCCATTCAGGCCTGGGATCGCAGGGACCTTGCCGAGACAACGGCGCATCTGCGCAATAGCCGCAGCTACTTGGCGCCGGTGATCGCAATGGCTTTGTCTGGAGAGGATCGCACCTTGTCAGAACGTACCGACGCCGAGGCCGAAGCGCGGTTTGCCCAACTTGAGCAAGGGTTCAACGTCTTGGATATGGTCGCCCAACTTGCGCCGCTTCTGGGGCTTTTCGGGACCGTATTAGGCATGATCGAGGCGTTCCAAACTCTACAGGGCGCGGGCAATTCTGTTGATCCGTCGCTGCTGGCCGGTGGTATTTGGGTGGCCCTGTTGACGACCGCTGCCGGCCTTGCAGTCGCTATGCCGACATCAATGGTCCTGACGTGGTTCGAGGCGCGCATGAACCGTGAGCGTACCTTTGCCAACCGCGCTTTGAGAACTGTGTTTGCACCGGGCTATGCTGAGGACGCGCCGATGGCTGATCAAACCCCGCAACAGGTTTTCGCCCATGGCACTTAACGTCCGCAGAAAACGGCGCAGACGCTTGTCGATGACGTCCTTGATTGACGTCATCTTTCTGCTGTTGCTGTTCTTCATGCTGACGTCGACGTTCTCCAAGTATGGCGAAATCGAATTTGCCACTGCCGCTGCCGGAGGTGCGGAAACTGACCGGGCAATCCGCTTTGTCAAACTTGAGGCCGACCGTATTTTGGTTGATGGCACGCTTGCCGCGTTCGAAGACATGGCCATGGTGATGGCGACCGATAAGCCTCAGACCGCGTTGATCAGTCTTGGACAGAACGCAACTTCGCAACAGCTGATTGATCTGCTCTCGGTGCTGAAAGGCATCGACCATTTGCGCGCACAGGTGATCGGGTGATTCAACTCAAACGCAAGGCAAAACAGGGTCGAGAGCCAACGATCGCACTGATCAATGTCGTCTTTCTGATGCTCATCTTTTTCATGATTGCAGGCACCCTTGCACCGCCGCTGAGCAAATCGGTGAAGCTGGTGGAAACCAGTGATCTGGACGGTCGCGAGCCACCCGATGCTTTGGTCATTCGTAGCGATGGTTCACTGGAATACCGGGGCGCCGAACTGACTGGAGTTGAGGCGTATGTGGAACGCGCGTCGATCAACCTGCCGCTGGATGATGTTCGCGTTGTGCCGGACCGGGCTTTGCCTGCTGTTCGGCTGAAAGAGGTCAGTGATACCTTGCGCGCGCTGGGTGCAAAAAGGGTGTACGTGGTCACAGAAAGAGGTTTGCAATGATACCCAGATCTCGTGGCGTAGCTGTTGCGGCTTTGGCGCTGGCCGCAGCCACCCATGTTCTTGCCCTGCATGACTTTTCCGCAGGTGAACCGGTGCTTGTCGAGGGTGGCGGGTCCGGCGAGGTTGCTGCGCTGGGGGATGCCTTCAAGGACTATGTGACCGGGGCCACGGCCTCGGCACCCGCTACTGCACATCAACCGACCGTCGCACCGACACAGCAACAAACTGCGGTCAGCCCAACCTCTCAGGCCCGGGCGTCAGTTCCCGGGGCGATCAAGCATACTGTCGCCGACACCAAAGCGGCCGTCGCGGTGATCCATCGACAAGCATCCGCCGAAGCGCAAGAAACAGTGTCGTCAGAGACCGAAGCCGTCGCGAAAACCCCAGCCGTGAAACCGGCGGACCCGACCAAACAAAAGGTCGATCAGGTTGCGTCGCAGGCAGGAAATTCTGAAAAGAGCGCCAGAAAAGGCAATGCATCGGGAAAAACCAGCAAAGGCGATGCGACGGCCAAAAAGACAAGTTCCATAGCGGCCGGGCAGGGTAACGCTAAGGTCAGCAATTACAGAGGGCACGTAATGCGCAAGATAACTCGTGCCCGACGTAAGAACGTCAATATTCGTGGTGCAGTGTTGGTGAGTTTTCGGATTGGCGACAATGGGGCGCTTGTAAGTGTCACCGTTAAGCGCAGCTCGGGGTCGAAACGAATGGATCAGGTGGCACTTGCGCAGGTGCGCGCGGCAGCGCCATTTCAGCCACCACCTGCCGCAGCCCGTCGTGATTACATGATTGAGATCGTTGGAAAGTAAGAACGACTTGCGCTGCCCGATCAGAGTTTTGAATCAGACAGAAGGCGGCGCTTTTCGGCCATTGCCTCACGGCGGCGTCTTTCAATGCCAAGCTTGAAGGACTCTTCAACAAAGTCGATATGGTCATACGCAGCTTTTTCCGCGCGTGCTTCGTTGCCTGCGATGACCGCCATTCCCAGTTCGCGATGCTGCTCCATCAGCAGCTTGCCCGTGCCGTCGATGGTCTTCAGAAAATCACGATTGTAGAACACGCCTTGCCGCGTGAGCTCATAGATCGAAGCCATCATGTGGATGAGCGTCGCGTTTTGGCTGGCGTCCACAATTGCCGCGTGAAGCGCAAAATCAGCCTCACGCGAGGCCAATGCATCCTTCTCGTGCCAGGCGCGTTCATCCTCGGCCAAGATATTCGTGATCCGTTCCTTATCCGCTTTGGTCGCCCGCCGCGCGGCGAGCTTAGCGGCAAAACCTTCCTGTTCGCGCCTGTATTCGAGATAGTCAAAAAAAGCGGGCTCATGGCGTTCATAAAGCGCCAACAGGGCAGGGAGCATGGCGCTGCCTGTCAACGCAGCTACGAAAGTGCCTTCACCATGCTGTGTCGTCACCAAGCCCCGTTCTTCAAGAACCGCCAGCGCCTCACGCAGTTTGGGGCGGGAGACGCGAAGGGTTTCCGCCAGATCGCGTTCCGATGGCAGTTTGCGACCCTGCTTGAGAATGCCCGAAGCAATCAGGTCTTCAATCTGAGCCACCACTGCATCCGAGAGTGATTCGTGCCCGATTGGTTCGAAAATCGCTGTCGTGTTCATCGTGATTTACCCTTCTGAAGAAGATTCAGAACCCATTTGGTAAATAAAAGTAACCTTTGAGTGTGTGTTTTTCAATGCCTGATTTAACGGGGGAACCTCTTGGATAAATTGGAGTGCAACTGGTTGCCAGTAAATAAAAAAGGCCAAAATACTTGCCTAGGTGTCGTCGTCGGCGGTCCTCTTAAGTTTAGGCGATCTGGGTCATCTCTAGGCAAATAGCAATCGAGCCACTGGTAAATAAAGTTGTTGACTGAAATGTTTGGTCAACTTTATTTACCAGTATGGCGCAGGCAGATCTCGCGTCACAAATTCATCGGACGCCAAGTCCGACCGACCCTGGAGGAGATTTCATGAAAAAGACCCTGACGAGCCTTGCCGTGGCTGCCAGCCTGATGGCGGTACCTGCGGTTGCTGCTGACAAACTGCTGCTGAAAACCCCGATTGCTTTCTCGACCGAGCTTCCAGGGTTGGGTTCCCCGATCCCTCGTGTTGCCGAGCAGCTTGACCTGATGTCTGGCGGCACACTGAAGATGAAGGTCTATGAGCCGGGCAAATTGGTCCCGCCGTTCGAAATTCTGGATGCCGTATCGACTGGCAAGATTAACTCGGGCTACACCACCGCTGGTTACTGGGCGGGTAAAATCCCAGCTGCGCCGCTGTTCTCGGCCGTTCCGTTTGGCCCTGAGGCGGGCGAATACATGGCTTGGCTGTATTACGGCAACGGAATGTCGCTGTATCAAGAGATGTATGATCAGGCAGGATACAATGTTCATGTGATCCCCTGCGCGGTCATTGCCCCTGAAACGTCGGGCTGGTTCGCGACCGAGATCAACACCCCTAAAGATCTGAGTGGCCTCAAGATGCGCTTCTTCGGTCTGGGTGGAAAAGTCATGCAGAAACTGGGCGTGGCGACCTCGCTGCTGCCGGGTGGTGAAATCTTCCCCGCGCTTGAAAAAGGCGCCATCGACGCGACTGAGTTTTCGATGCCTGCCATCGACGCGCGTCTGGGCTTTCACAAGCTGGTCAAGTTCAACTATTTCCCCGGTTGGCACCAGCAGGCGACCGTGTTCGAGCTGATGATCAACAAGGACGTCTGGAACGAGACCAGCGAGCAGCACAAGGCTATCATCGAAAACGCTTGTAAGGCATCGATGGCCGACAGTTTTGCCGAAGGTGAGGCCATCCAGCACGCGGCCCTAATCGACAACGTTGAAAACAACGGCGTCACCATCAAGCAGTGGTCGCCCGAGATGCTGGATACATTCCGTGCCACCTGGGATGAGGTTGCTGCCGAAGAGGCCGCCAACGATGCCTTCTTTGCCAAGGTTCTGTCCGACATGAACGAGTTCCGCGACGGCTATGTCCTGTGGAAAACCAACGCGTTCCTCCCCCGTCAGTAACCCGACTTGCTGACGCGTCCGGGGCGGGGCAACTCTGCCTCGGACATTATCAGGATTTCAAACCTGCATTCCCTTGACCGCGCTAGCGCCGGTCAACTGAGCGAGGATTACCCATGGCCACGCAAAAGAACCTCAATGATCCGGTCGAAGCCTATGAAGGCATCCTGGAGCACCCCGAAACTGACCGCCAAAAAATCGCCGTTGCTATTGATACTGGTGTAAAAACCGTCGGGCATGTGGTGATGTGGGCCAATGTCCTTTTGATGGCCGCGATCTTCAGCCAGGTTTCACTGCGCTATCTGTTCAGCCAAAACTATCCCAAACTGGACGAGATCCAGTGGCACTTTTACGGCATCGTCACGATGATCGGCATTTCCTATGCCTTGATCACGGACAGCCATGTTCGCGTCGATGTCCTGCACATGCAGCTTTCTCGCCGGGCGCAGCGTGTGATCGAAGTGATCGGCATCCTGACCCTGCTGACTCCATTCATCTATCTGATGATCGACCAAGGGTATGATTATTTCTACGAAAGCTTCCGCGTCAGCGAGCGCTCGGACAGCCCCACAGGTCTGCCTGCGCGCTGGGCCTTCAAGGCGGTCATTCCGATCAGTTTTGTTCTGTTGGGCTTGGCCGCGCTTGCGCGATTGATCCATGACGGGCATGCGCTGATGTACGGGCCCGCCTCGGAGCGCGAGGGTGCACCCCTGCGCCGAATCCTTCTGGTGCTGGCCGTATTTGCCGCGGTCTGTATTGGCCTGACCTTCCTGGTTGAAACGACTGAGGAAAAGCTGGTCATCGCAATGTTCCTGACGTTCATTGCGCTGCTTTTTACCGGGTATCCGGTGGCTTGGGTTCTGGCCGGTGTCGGCGTTGCCTATTGTGGGCTGGCTTATCTGTTCGACAACGATCTGATGCTGTGGACAGGGTTGGAAAGCACCTTTACGGGACTCGACTATCTGACCTTGGGCGCTGTGGTGAACCGGGTCTACGCGACCATGTCCAACGCGGTTCTGGTTGCGCTGCCGATGTTCATCTTTATGGGCCTGATGCTGGACGAAAGCGGCGTGGCCGAGCGTCTGATGTCCTCGATGCAGCGCCTATTTGGTACGGTGCGCGGGGGATTGGCCATCACCGTAACCCTGATCGGCATCATTCTGGCGGCTTCGACCGGCATCATCGGTGCGTCTGTGGTTCTGCTGGGTGTGCTGTCGCTGCCGTCAATGATGCAGCAAAACTACCAACCCACGCTGGCGGCCGGAGTGGTTTCGGCCTCAGGCACGCTGGGCATCCTGATCCCGCCGTCGATCATGCTGGTGATCATGGCTGACCAAATGGCATTGTCGGTAGGCGATCTGTTCATGGCCGCGGTCTTTCCGGGTGTCATCATCGGTGGCCTCTACCTGACTTACATCTTTATCCTCGCTTTGGTGAAACGCGATGCGGCACCAGTGCCCCAGGGTGCAAAAGCCCCCGATTGGGCCGCCGTCAAGGACGTGCTGTTTGCCGTCATCCCAACCCTGTTGCTGATCCTTGCGGTACTGGGTTCGATCTTTGCCGGGCTGACGACGCCAACCGAGGCTTCGGGCATCGGTGCACTGGGTGCAACACTGCTTGCGCTGGGCTATCGCAAGCTGACATTCGCCAAACTGTGGAATGTGCTGGTATCGACCTTCAACACGACCGCCTACATCTTCGCGATCTTCCTGGGCGCGACCGTGTTTTCGTATGTCTTACGAGAACTGGGCGGAGATGAGTTGATCGAACACGTGGTGCAGTCCACCGGCTTTGGTGCGAACGGCACGATCCTCTTCATCCTGTTCATCGTCTTCCTGCTGGGTTTTGTGCTGGACTGGATCGAGATCACGCTGATCGTGCTGCCCTTGATGCGCCCCATCGTAAATGGGCTGGGCATCGACATCCCAGGTTTCGGTGTTCTGGATGAACCAGCCTTGGTGTGGTTCGTCATTCTGGTGGCAGTGACGCTGCAGACCAGCTTCCTGACGCCGCCTGTGGGGTTCGCGTTGTTCTATCTCAAGGGCGTCTGCCCGCCCGAGATCAAACTGACGCATATCTACAAGGGCATCATCCCCTTTGTCCTGCTGCAATTGACCGGACTGGCTCTTGTCTTCCTGTGGCCCACACTTGCCACCTGGTTGCCATCCGTCGCCTATTAAGGAGGAAGAGTCATGCGTCTGAAGGATTGTCATAACTTTCAGGACTTCCGCAGATTGGCCAAGCGCCGCCTGCCGGGGCCGATCTTTAACTACATTGATGGCGGCGCGGATGATGAGGTGACTTACCGCGAAAACACACGGGCGTTTGATCGGTGTGATTTGCTGCCCTCGGTCCTGTGTGGGGTGAAGGACGTGGACATGTCGGTCACCGTGATGGGGCAAAAGCTGGATATGCCGATTTATTGCTCGCCGACGGCTTTGCAGCGCCTGTTCCACCATCAGGGCGAACGCGCTGTGGCAGCGGCCGCCGAGAAATATGGCACCATGTTCGGTGTGTCGTCGCTGGGCACCGTGTCCATGGAAGAATTGCGCCAGAAGCATAAGAACCCGCAGGTCTATCAGTTCTATTTCCACAAGGATCGCGGCCTGAACTCTACCATGATGCAGCGCGCCAAAGAGGCGGGTGTCGAGGTCATGATGCTGACCGTCGACAGCATCACCGGCGGCAATCGCGAACGTGACCTGCGCACAGGCTTTTCAATCCCGTTTCGCCTGACTTTGGGCGGTATGATCCAATTCGCGATCAAGCCGATGTGGGGCATCAACTATGTCACGCATGAAAGGTTCCGCCTGCCGCAATTGGACAAACATGTGGATATGGGCGGCGGCGCCAGTTCGATCGGTGGCTACTTCACTGACATGTTGGACCCGTCGATGGACTGGGATGATGTGGCCGAGATGGTGCGTGAGTGGGATGGCCAGTTCTGCCTCAAAGGTATCATGACAGTCGAGGACGCACGCCGTGCGGCTGAGATCGGGTGTACCGGCATCATCCTGTCGAACCACGGCGGTCGCCAGTTGGACGGCTCGCGTACGCCGTTTGATCAGTTGGCCGAGATTGTGGATGCCGTCGGCGACAAGCTGGACGTGATGATGGACAGCGGAATTCAGCGCGGAACCCATGTGCTCAAGGCGTTGTCTTTGGGTGCCAAGGCGGTTGGGGTAGGGCGGCACTATCTGTATCCATTGGCTGCCGCTGGTCAGCCGGGCGTCGAACGGGCGCTGGGATTGATGCGGGCCGAGATCGAGCGCGACATGAAGCTGATGGGCGTAACGCGGCTCGACCAACTGTCGCGCACCAACCTGCGCTTCCGGGACACAGCGACCAGTCTTGGCGATGCACATCGGAACGCGGCATGATCAACGAAGCCCTCATAACCAAATTTCGCGCCATCGTCGGCGCCCGTAATGTGCTAAAAGGCGAACGCGCGACCGAGCGGTTCCGCCGCGGGTTCAGATCGGGTGAGGGCAAGGCACTCTGCGTCGTTCGACCCGGCGCTTTGCTGGAACTGTGGCACGTCCTGCTGGCCTGTGTCGCCGCCGACAAGATCGTCATCATGCAGGCGTCCAATACTGGCCTGACCGAAGGGTCTACACCCAAAGGCGGTTGCGACCGTGACGTTGTGCTGATTAATGTCAGTCGGATGAAAGCCTTGCACCTTTTGCAAGACGGTCAGCAGGTTCTAAGCCTGCCGGGCGCGTCTCTGTTTGAGTTGGAGAAGCAGTTAAGGCCACTGGGGCGAACACCGCATTCGGTAATCGGGTCCTCCAGCATTGGGGCCTCGATCGTGGGTGGGGTTTGCAACAATTCCGGCGGTTCCTTGTGCGAGCGTGGACCCAGTTATACAGAGCTTGCCCTCTTCGCCCAGATCGCCCCGGATGGGACGCTGAAACTGGTGAACCATCTGGGACTGGATTTGGGCGACACTCCAGAGGAAATCCTGACCCGGGTTGAAGCCGGGGATTTCGACAAGGATGCCCCGACACCTCAGGGTCGCAATGCGTCGGACCCGGATTACACTGCGATCCTGCGCGATGTCGATGCGGACACGCCCTCGCGTTACAACAATGACGAACGGCTGTTGTACGAAGTGTCCGGCTGTGCGGGCAAACTGGCGGTATTCGCTGTGCGGCTTGATACCTTCCCGACCTATGAGCGTGAACAGGTCTTTTACATCGGTACAAACGACCCTGCTGACCTTACCGACCTACGTCGCCACATCCTGACGCATTTCAAAACACTGCCTGTTTCGGCTGAATACGTGCATCGCGAGTGCTTCGACATCGCTGCGAAATACGGCAAGGACACTCTGGTGATGATCAACAAGCTGGGGACCGACCGGCTACCGATGTTCTTTGCTATGAAGGGCGCGGTGGACTCGCGTCTGAACAAGTTTTCGTTGACCCGGGGTTTCACCGACAAGTTCATGCAGGTTGTTGCAAAGCTTTGGCCCGAGCATCTGCCGAAGTTCCTGTATGAGTATCGTGACAGGTATGAACACCACCTCATTCTGAAGATGCATGACAGCGGTATTGAAGAGGCGGCGGCGTTTCTTCCCGAATTCTTTTATTCCCGCAGCGCCGAATTTGTCACCTGTACTCCGCGTGAGGCCAAGATCGCCGGGTTGCATCGATTTGCTGCTGCGGGTGCCGCCGTGCGGTATGGCCATGTCCATTCCGACGAAGTCGAAGAGATACTGGCGCTGGATATCGCGCTGCGTCGCAATGATCGTGATTGGTTCGAAACGCTGCCGCCTGAGATCACTGATCAGTTGGCAGGCAAAGTCTACTACGGCCACTTGATGTGCCACGTGATGCACCAGGATTACATCATCAAAAAGGGATGCGATCCAAGGGCGATCAAGACTGCGATGCTTCGGATACTTGATGAGCGCGGGGCCGAATATCCGGCCGAGCACAATGTCGGCCACCTCTACAAGGCCAAGCCGGATCTCGCGGCGCATTACAGGCGCTGCGATCCAACTAATTTCTTTAACCCCGGGATCGGTAAATTGTCGAGGTTCCGGGATTACGTTGGTGACAAGCCCCGATGACGGTGACCGCAATCGTGTGCCATCCTTTGTGTGTTGACCGTGAATGGTTGCGTAAACACTCCGATAACCCTTTGTAAAGGAAGTACTTTAAATATCAAATTTCAGGTAGTTTAATATTAAACCTTTCCTGAAACGCATGGCTGCTATTCCGCTCAGGCCTATCCGGTGGTAAAAAATTACGCTACGTAACACTGCAAGTTAGGTCAATGTCACTGACTAATTGGAGGGATTAGAGATGACACGAACTGCACTTGTAACCGGCGGTAGTCGGGGTATCGGCGAAGCGATTTCCAGAAAGTTGAAAGCTGAAGGTTATACTGTTGCCGCGACCTATGCCGGCAATGACGAAAAGGCGGCTGCTTTCACTGCCGAGACCGGCATCAAAACCTACAAATGGAATGTCGCAGATTACGAAGCCTCAGCCGCCGGGATCGCGCAGGTCGAGGCCGAGATTGGATCGATCGATATTGTGGTCGCCAACGCCGGGATTACCCGTGACGCGCCGTTCCACAAGATGACGCACCAGCAGTGGAAAGATGTCATAGACACCAACCTGACCGGCGTTTTCAACACCATCCACCCAATCTGGCCCGGTATGCGCGAACGTAAGTTCGGCCGTGTCATTGTCATCAGTTCTATCAACGGCCAAAAAGGCCAGTTTGCGCAAGCCAACTATGCCGCCACCAAGGCGGGTGATCTGGGAATCGTCAAATCTCTGGCACAGGAAGGCGCGCGCGCTGGCATTACCGCAAACGCCATCTGCCCCGGCTATATCGCCACTGAGATGGTCATGGCCGTGCCTGAAAAGGTCCGCGAGGCAATTATTGGCCAAATCCCGGCAGGACGGCTGGGCGAACCCGAGGAAATCGCCCGCTGTGTGGCCTTCTTGGCCTCGGATGACGCCGGGTTTGTCAACGGCTCAACGATTTCTGTCAACGGCGCACAATTCTTCGTCTGACACTCCACCGGACACAGTTTGAGAAAGGAACCTGCCCAATGAAAGACCTCGAACCCGATATCGACCCGGTAGAAAGTCAGGAATGGCAGGACGCCATTGAAGACGTGATTGAACGAGACGGTGCGGACCGTGCGCATTTCCTGTTGGACAAGGCCGTGCAGAAGGCCCGCGCCGCCGGGGCGACGCTGCCGTTTTCGGCTACGACGCCCTATCAGAATACCATCCCGGTTGATGATCAGTACGCCTTTCCCGGCGATCCTGAGATGGAGTGGCGGATCCGTACGATCAACCGCTGGAACGCCATGGCCACCGTGGTTCGGCGCAACAAAGTCAGCAGCGAATATGGCGGCCACATTGCCTCCTTTGCCTCATCAGCTGTTATGTATGACGTGGGCCTGAACCACTTCTGGCGATCGAAATCGGCGATCCACGGTGGCGACCTGGTGTTTTTTCAAGGCCATGTGATCCCCGGCATCTATGCCCGGTCCTTCATGGAAGGGCGCATCACTGAAGAGCAGCTGGAAAACTTCCGCTCCGAGGTCGATGGCGGCGGGCTGTCCAGCTATCCGCACCCGTGGTTGATGCCGGATTACTGGCAGTTCCCGACGGTCTCGATGGGCTTGGGTCCACTGATGGCGATCTATCAGGCGCGGTTCATGAAATACATGCACAACCGGGGTCATATCGACATGGCCGACCGTAAAGTGTGGTGCTTCCTCGGCGATGGCGAGATGGACGAACCCGAAAGCCGGGGTGCAATTGACCTGGCCGTGCGAGAAGGCCTGGATAACCTGACCTTCGTGATCAACTGCAACCTGCAACGGCTCGATGGTCCGGTTCGCGGCAACGGCAAGATCGTGCAAGAACTTGAGGGCGACTTCCGCGGTGCGGGCTGGAACGTGATCAAGCTGCTTTGGGGTAAGGGCTGGGATCAACTGCTGGAAAAAGATACGAGCGGGCGGTTGCGTCAGTTGATGGATGAAACCGTCGATGGCGACTACCAAACGTTCAAGTCGAAAGACGGCGCTTATATCCGCGAACATTTCTTTGGGAAATACCCGGAAACCGCTGCTTTGGTCGAAGACTGGACCGACGATCAGATCTGGGCATTGCGCCGGGGCGGACATGACCCAGAAAAAGTCTATACCGCATTCAAGCGCGCGACCGAGAACGAGGGCACGCCGACCTGCCTGCTGGTGAAAACCGTCAAGGGCTACGGCATGGGCTCGGCCGGTGAGGGGCAGAACACCACCCACCAGCAAAAGAAACTGGCCGAAGATCAGTTGCGTGCGTTCCGTGATCGGTTCCAGATCCCGGTCAGTGACGAAGACCTGCCCAACGCGCCGTTTGTGTCGTTGAACAACGCACAAAAGGCCTACCTGGCCGATCGACGCAAGGCTTTGGGCGGTGAGTTCCCCAAACGCGACAGCAGCGCTCCGGCGTTGGAGGTCCCCGAACTTTCCAAGTTCCAAGCTCAACTAAAGGGCACCGGTGATCGCGAGATCTCGACGACGATGGCCTTTGTCCGCATCCTGACCACGCTGTTGCGTGACAAGGGAATGGGCAAGAACGTGGTGCCGATCGTGCCGGACGAAAGCCGGACCTTTGGGATGGAGGGGCTGTTCCGCTCGGTCGGGATCTACAACCCCTCGGGTCAGAACTATACCCCTGAAGATGCTGATCAGATGATGTTCTACAAGGAAACGACCAACGGTCAGGTCCTGCAGGAAGGCATCAACGAGGCTGGCGCCATGGCCGATTGGATTGCGGCAGCGACTGCGTATTCCAATCACGGCGTCCCGATGATCCCGTTCTTCATCTACTATTCGATGTTTGGCTTCCAGCGCATCGGTGATCTGGCCTGGGCGGCTGGTGATAGTCGTGCGCGGGGCTTCATGCTGGGCGGTACGGCCGGTCGGACGACGCTGAACGGTGAAGGTCTTCAACACGAGGATGGCCACAGCCACATTCTTGCGGGCACTATCCCGAACTGCATCACCTACGATCCGACCTTCAGCTATGAAGTCGCAGTGATCATCCAGAATGGTCTGCAGCGCATGTATGGCGATCAGGAAGATATCTATTTCTACCTGACCCTGATGAACGAAAACTATACGCACCCCGATATGCCGATGGGCGCGGAAGAAGGGATCATCAAGGGGCTGTACCGGTTCCAGGAAACCAAGAAGCCGGGCAAGAAGCACGTCAACCTGATGGGCTCGGGCACCATTCTGGTGCAGGCGATGAAAGCGGCGGAATTGCTGAAGAAGGATTTCGGCGTGACGTCTGATATCTGGTCGGCCACCTCGTTCAACGAATTGGCCCGTGACGGACAGGATGCGGCACGCGCCAACCGTCTGGACCCGCTGGCAGAGGAACGCGTGCCTTACGTGACCGAACAGCTTTCAAAGGCCAAAGGTCCGATCATTGCAGCCACTGACTATATGAAGAACTACGCCGAGCAGATCCGCGCCTTTGTGCCGGGCCGCTATTCGGTGCTGGGCACGGACGGCTATGGCCGTTCGGACAGCCGGGTGAACTTGCGCCGGTTCTTCGAGGTCGATGCCAATCATATCGCGGCGGCGGCAATGGTCGATCTGTATCGCGAAGGTGCGGTGACCAAGGCCGAGCTCGAGAAGGCGCTCAAGACATATGAAATCGACGGCGACAAGCCGAACCCCCGGTTGGTTTAAACCCACGGGGCACGAGGAGACATAGACATGGCAATCGAAGTAACTGTCCCGGATATCGGGGATTTTGCGGATGTCCCGGTGATCGGCATCCTGGTCTCGGTCGGTGATACCGTCGCTGCCGAGGACCCCCTGATCGAATTGGAAAGCGACAAGGCCACGATGGAGGTTCCGTCCCCCGCCGCGGGTGTCATCAAGGAAATCAAAGTGTCCGAGGGCGACAACGTGTCCGAAGGCGCGCTGATCCTGCTGCTGGAAGGCGAGGGGGCACCTACCGCCCCGGCCGTGGCCGCGCCCACCGTCGCACCGGCACCTGCGGCTGCCCCCGCACCAGCCACCCCGGCGGCGCCGGTGATGGATCAAGGGTTCGGCAAGGCCCATGCCTCGCCATCGGTGCGCGCCTATGCCCGTCAGCTGGACATTGACCTGTCTAAGGTCAACGGCTCGGGCCGCAAGGGTCGTATCCTGCGCGAGGACGTCACCAAGTTCCTTAAATCCACGACTGCGGCCGCTCCGGCAGCTGCAGGTGCATCGGGTGGCATGGGTATCCCGCCGATCCCGGTTGTCGATTTCTCAAAGTTCGGCCCGGTCGAAGACGTGGAAATGCCTCGGATCAAAAAGCTGTCTGGCCCTGCATTGCATCGGTCATGGCTCAATATCCCACATGTCACCCATAATGATGAGGCCGACATCACCGAGCTGGACAAATACCGCAAGGAAATGGACACGATGGCCAAGGAAGAAGGCTATCGCGTCACATTGCTGAGCTTTGTGGTCAAGGCCTCGGTCAATACACTGAAACAGCATTGGGAGTTCAACTCGTCGATCCACCCCGATGGCGACAAGCTGATCCGCAAATCTTACTACAATATCGGCTTTGCTGCAGACACGCCGAACGGCCTGGTTGTTCCGGTCATCAAAGATGCGGATCGTAAGGGCATTGTCGAGATCTCCAAGGATCTGATGGAGCTGTCGGGCAAGGCGCGTGCAGGTGAGCTGAAATCGAACGACATGCAGGGCGCGACGTTCACGATCTCGTCGCTGGGCGGTATCGGTGGCACCCATTTCACTCCGATCGTCAACGCGCCCGAGGTGGCCATTCTGGGCCTGACCCGGTCGAAGATGGCTCCGGCCTGGAATGGCGAAGAATTCGTGCCGCGCCTGATGCAGCCCTTGTCGCTCAGCTATGACCACCGTGCCGTTGATGGCGCCTTGGCCGCACGCTTCTGTGTGACGCTCAAGACGCTGTTGGGTGACATGCGCAAGTTGATGTGGTGAGGAGAGATCAGATGGACGTCAAAGTACCCGATATCGGTGATTTCTCCGATGTGCCCGTGCTCAGCATTCTTGTCTCGGTTGGTGATACCGTCGCCGCCGAAGACCCGCTGATCGAACTGGAATCCGACAAGGCCACGATGGAGGTTCCGTCCCCCGCCGATGGCAAGGTCGTCTCGATTGCCGTTGCCGAAGGTGACAATGTCTCGGAAGGCGCGCTGATCCTGACACTGGAAGCCGCCGATAGCGCAACACCCGAGGCTGCGCCAGCCGAGGCACCCGCCGCACCGCAGGCTGTGGCCGCCACCGTCACCGCAGCCGGGCAGGGCGACGTACATGCCGAGGTGGTTGTGCTGGGCTCGGGCCCCGGTGGTTACACCGCAGCCTTCCGCGCCGCCGATCTGGGCAAAAAGGTTGTCATGATCGAGCGCAACCCGACGCTGGGCGGTGTCTGCCTGAACGTGGGCTGTATCCCTTCGAAGGCGTTGTTGCACGTGGCCAAGGTTATCACCGAGGCCGAAGAGATGGGCGCGCATGGAGTCACCTTTGGCAAGCCCAAGATTGACCTGGACGAATTGCGCGCCTTCAAGGACAGCGTTGTCGGCAAACTGACCGGCGGTTTGGACGGTTTGTCCAAGGGCCGCAAGGTCCAGATCGTGCGTGGCTACGGTCGCTTCTCTGGCCCAAACATGATCGAGGTCATGGGCGATGACGGAATGACAACGGTTTCCTTTGACCAATGCATCATTGCGGCGGGATCTGAACCGGTTGAGCTGCCCTTTCTCCCCCATGATGACGACCGCGTGATCGACTCGACCGGTGCGCTGGAACTGACGGATGTTCCAAAGCGGATGCTGGTTCTGGGCGGCGGTATCATCGGTCTGGAGATGGCTTGCGTTTATGACGCGCTGGGCTCGGACATCACCGTGGTCGAGTTGATGGATCAGATTATCCCTGGTGCGGACAAGGATATCGTCAAACCCCTGATGACCCGCATCAAGGGCCGGTACGAAAACATCTTCCTCAAGACCAAGGTCACAGCGATTGAACCGTTGAAAAAGGGCCTCAAGGTCACGTTCGAGGATGACAAGGGCGACAGCTTCACCGACACCTTTGATAAAGTTCTAGTTGCCGTGGGACGCAAACCCAACGGCAAATTGATCGACGCAGAAAAAGCCGGAGTCGCGGTGGATGAGCGTGGGTTTATCGCCGTGGACAACCAAATGCGCACCGGCGTGCCGCATATCTTCGCTATCGGTGACTTGGTCGGCCAGCCAATGCTGGCGCACAAGGCCGTGCACGAAGGCAAGGTTGCAGCCGAGGTTGCCGCCGGTCACAAGCGGTTCTTCGACGCGAAACTGATCCCTTCGGTCGCCTATACCGACCCGGAAGTGGCTTGGTGCGGCCTGACTGAAACCGACGCCAAGGCTAAAGGGATCAAGGTCGAAAAAGGCGTGTTCCCGTGGGCCGCGTCGGGCAAATCTCTGTCCAATGGCCGATCCGAAGGCATCACCAAGCTGCTGTTCGATCCACAGGATCAGCGCATCGTTGGTGCCTGCATCGTCGGCACCAACGCCGGTGATCTGATCTCCGAGACTGCTCTGGCCATCGAAATGGGGGCGGACGCGGTCGATCTTGGTCACACGATCCACCCCCACCCGACGCTGAGCGAGACAGTGAACTTCGCGGCCGAGATGTTCGAGGGCACGATCACCGATCTCATCCCACCCAAGAAACGCAGCTAGGATTATGGCGATGAAGATAGGCACACCGAGAGAGACTTATGACGGTGAGAACCGTGTTGGGATGACGCCGGAGTCGGCGTTGCAGCTTCAGAAGTTGGGCTATGAATGTCTGATTGAGAAGGGTGCGGGCGCTGCGGC
>NZ_OMPH01000032.1:0-13994 GCF_900312795.1 Ruegeria sp. AU67 | reverse complement strand
TCGGATGCGATCAACTCGATCTCGTCGCGCTGACGACCCAGCTCGGATGTGATCGAGCCGAACAGCTCGGGATCACGGTCAGACAGGGACTGGGTGAAAAATCCGGTATCACGGAGATTGGCGTTCAATTTGTAATCTCCTGAAATTGTCAACCGGTCCAGCCAAGGCCGGCGGAAATGGCGTTCATGGATTGCAGCAGAGAGACCGGAACCGTTCCGGCCTGCCGTTCACTGCGGGTCTGGCTTAGTAGGTCGACTTGCAGAGTGTGAATGCGGGCAAGTTCATCTCGCTTGCGTTCGACGCGCTCACACAGTCGTGGGAAACGCTGTCCAATGATTTGCCCACCGTTCAAAAACTTCACAGCGTCGCAAGCCTTGCAGTATTCCGAGGTGATTGCCTGAAGAATGCGTTGGCGTGTGTTGGCGTCGCAGACCAGTTCGCTGTATTTCGCTGCGATTGTCATATCGGTCTGGTAAAGAGACTTTTCCATTTCATCGACCGCAAGGCGGAACAATCGGGACTGCCGAAACATATCTCGAAGTACCTCATCACCCCGTGCGCCGCGGAACTTCCTAAAATTGACCATGGCTGCGCCGAACCCGTACCAGCCAGTAATCAGGTGGCGGTTTTGCGACCACGCAAACACCCATGGAATTGCACGCAGATCATCAAGGCTGGCTGCGCCGAACCGACGGGCGGGGCGCGATCCGATTTTTAGGCGGGCTAGTTCTTCAACCGGGCTGGCCTGTTGGAAATACTCAAGAAACCCCGGCGTTTGCAGCAGCGAAACATAAGCCATCTGAGAAAGCTCGGACAACGCATCCTGCGCGTCATCGAATTCCGGGCGGTCCGGCGTTTTGGTGTGACTAGCCGTGTGGCGTAGTGTGCTGGACAAAAGCAATTCCAGATGCGCCGCGGCTGTCCCGCGGTTGGCATATTTGGCAGACACTACTTCGCCCTGTTCTGTTACACGTAACAGTCCGGCAATTGTGCCGCTTGGTTGCGCGGCTATTGCCCGGCCTGTGGGGGCACCACCCCGGCTGACAGAACCACCACGTCCGTGAAAAAACGCGGCACTAAATCCCTGCGACGCAAGTGCTGTAACGATCCGGCGCTGCGCGCGGTCCAGTTCCCAGGTCGAACAGAAATATCCGCCATCTTTGCCGCTGTCGGAGTATCCCAACATCACCTCGATCACATTGCCACCTGACTTAAGGCTGCGGCGGGCAAGCGGAACATCCAGAACATCCAGCAGAATTGCTGAGGCGTTGCGCAGATCACCGATCGTCTCGAACAGCGGCACCACAGAAATATCAAGTGTCTCTGATCCGAACCCGGCATAGCGGGCGAGAAGATAGACACCCAGGATGTCGTCTGCCGAGCGTGTCATCGACAAGATGAATGGTCCGACAGCTTTGGGATCCGGCCCTGTTCGAACAGCGTGCATAAGGGCTAGTAGGGCTAGCAATTCCTGCGCCTGATCACTCAACCCGTCACGCTGAGGATACTGCAGGTTCTGGTCTGCCAACTCGGAGCGCAGACGGGTCGACCATTCGGGTGTTCCGTATTTGGGCGCAGGTTCGAATGCAGACCAGATTTCTGCCAGAACGCTAGTCGTCACAGTCGAATTCTGCCGTATGTCCAAGGTTGTGGTACGCAACCCGAATACGGTTGCCGCCCGGCGAAGAGGTCGGATATGCCGCCTTGTTAGAATATCGGCGTTTACTGCACAAAGCGCCTCATCAAGCGCGTCGAGATCACACTCGAACTGCGAGATATGCTGATAACCGGCACTTGTCAGTCTTTGGCGGACGGCATTCAGGGCCTGCCGAAACGGTTCGTTCGGGTTGCGGTCATTCTTGGGTGCGCGGTTGATAATTGCCTGCAACCGTTCACCGTGAGGTTCGGGCAGTGGTAGGATCAGGGCGCTAATGCTCAGTTTTTGCGCGGCTTTATCAAGAGCCTGACAGTAGAGATCAATCGCTGTCTCGCGCCCACGTTGCAGAGCCAGTTTGGTCATCTCAGAGGTTACATTCGGGTTGCCGTCCCGGTCACCGCCAATCCAGCTATGAAATCGGACATTGGGCGTCACATTTAAAGTCTTACCCAAAACCTGCATACAGGCGTGATCGAACCGGTCGATGACCTGTGGTACAGCATCGAATATTGCGTCGCGGAAAAATTGCAAACCCCATTCGATCTCGTCACGTAAACTGGGACGTGACAAGCGTAATTCTCCGGTCATCCATAGTAGGTCGATCTCGCCTTCCAGATCATTCAACAATGTTGAACGTTCAATTGGCGTCCAGCGCTGAGATTCGAGGCTGACCAGGATACGATAAATCCGGCGGTGAATTTCAAGAACGGTGACGCGTTTGGCTTCGGTCGGATGAGCCGTTAGCGTGGGGCCAGTCATTAAACTACCTGCCAACTTTTCGGTTTCCCCAACACTCAGATTAAGGTCCGACAACACTTCGGCAAATCCACCTTCAACCGCTTGGGCCCCTTTTTGGGTTTCGATTTGTCGACGATTCCGCACATCTGCGTTTTCGTCGATGATGCGCACAAGCTGAAACCAGATCGACAGGGCCTGCAAATACGGGATTGCGGCCTGGCCAGTTGGAATGGTGGGCAGCGGCTTGGCTTCGGCCCAAGAAGCGACATGTGGCGCCCTTTTCAAAAGGATGTTTCGCCATAGCGCGCGCAATTCAGTCCGAAGACCGTCCGCGTACGCAGACGGTGGAAGCGACGGCTGGGTATCCTGAGCCAACGCTTGCATCAGATCACCTTGTCTCTTGGATTTTTGCCATTGAAGAAATCATTGAGGTTTTCAATGACGCGGAACCCCATAGCTTCGCGTGCTTCTTTAGTCGCGCTTCCGAGATGTGGCAGCATGACGAGGTTGTCACATTGCAGCAGGTCCGAGCTAATGCGGGGCTCGCCGTCAAATACATCCAGCGCCGCGCCGCCAATTGTGTCGAACATCAGGGCCTGGATCAGGGCGTGTTCGTCGATGACCTCGCCGCGCGCGGTGTTGATCAGGAAGGCGTCGGGTTTCATCAAGTCGAGTCTTCGACCGTTTATCAGGTGCCGGTTTGCGGCCCCTCCGGGGCAGTGCAGCGAGACGAAGTCGCATTGCGGCAACAGCTCATCGACAGTATCCACCTGAGTGGCATTGCACTTAGCCAGAATGTCGGGTGCCACCTGGCTGCGATTGTAAATAACCACGTCCATACCAAAGCCATGATGGGCGCGGCGGGCCATTTCCTGCCCGATGCGGCCATAGCCGATGATGCCCAGAGTCTTACCGCTGACCTTGGTGCCGACCAGATGCGTGGGCCGCCAACCGGTCCAGTTTCCGGCGCGCAGCTCGCGTTCGCCTTCGCCTGCGCGGCGCGCTACCATCAGCAATAAGGTCATTGCGATATCGGCGGTACATTCAGACAGAACGTCAGGCGTGTTTGTCACGGTCATGCCAAGTTCGCGGGCTGAGGGCTCGCAAATGTGGCTATACCCGACCCCGTAATTGGCCAGAATTTTGGTCTGTGCTGTGGGGACGTCCAGCGCCTCGGCGCTGAGCGTATCGGTAACGGTGGGCAGCACCGCGTCATAGTGTTTCAGGGCGTCGCGGATTTCAGCCGGGGACATCGGAGTATCCCCGGTATTGAGTACGGTGTTGTAGTCTTCGGCCAGTCGCGCCTCGACGGCGGCGGGCCAGCGACGGGTGACAAGGACTGAAGGTTTGGTCATCACGCAGCCTTTCCCATGACGCGGGCAATGGTTTCGCCAATCACCGCCGGGTTTTCAGCAACGGTCACCCCCGCCGCCGACAAGATTTCAACCTTCTCGGAGGCACTTTCGCCAAAGGCCGAGATGATCGCACCAGCATGACCCATAGTCCGACCTTTGGGCGCGGTCAGACCTGCAACATAGGCGACGACGGGCTTGGTTATGTTGTCGCGGATGTATTCTGCGGCCTCGGCTTCCTGCGGGCCGCCGATCTCGCCGATCATGGCAATGACTTCAGTGTCCCTGTCCTGTTCGAACCGCTCAAGGATATCGCGGAACGAAGACCCGTTGATCGGGTCGCCGCCGATCCCGACGCTGGTTGAAACGCCGATGCCGTGTTCTTTCAACTGGGCTGCGGCCTCATAGCCAAGCGTGCCGGATCGACCGATGATGCCGACATTTCCGGGCAGGTAGATGTGGCCTGGCATGATCCCCAACAGAGCCTTGCCGGGGCTGATGGTGCCCGCGCAGTTGGGCCCGGTCAGCACCATGCGCTTGTCTTTGGGATAGCGGTACATGTACCGCTTGACCCGGATCATGTCCTGCGCCGGGATACCGTCGGTGATGCAGACGCAATAGCGGATACCCGCATCTGCGGCCTCCATGATGGAATCGGCGGCAAATGGTGGCGGCACGAAAACAAGGCTGGCATCGGCACCGGTGGCCTCGACAGCTTGTTTTACGGTGTCAAAGACCGGCACGCCCTCGACGGTCTCGCCGCCCTTGCCGGGGACAACTCCGCCGACGACATTAGTGCCATAGTCCAGCATGTCTTTGGTATGGAACCGTGCCATTCGTCCGGTAATGCCCTGAACGATAACACGGCTGTCGCGGTCCAGAAGAATGCTCATTAGACAGCCCTCATCTTGGTGTTTTGGGTCAGATCGTTTTGCCACGCGCCAACAGCGCGTTCGGCGGCTTCCATCAGGGTGGTGGCGCGGATGATCGGCAATCCGGATTTGGCCAGGATTTTTTGACCTTCCGCGACATTGGTGCCGGCCAGCCGCACGATGACAGGGATTTCAAGCTCAAGTTCGCGTAGCGCCTGTACGACGCCCTCTGCGACCCAGTCACAGCGATTGATCCCGGCGAATATGTTGACCAGCACCGCCTGTACGTTCTTGTCTGACAGGACCAGACGAAAGGCCTTGGCCACACGTTCGGGTGAGGCGCCACCGCCGATGTCCAGAAAGTTCGCAGGTTCGCCCCCCGCCAACTTGATCGTATCCATCGTGGCCATGGCCAGCCCGGCGCCGTTCACGATACAGCCGATATTGCCGTCAAGACCGACATAAGACAGGCCGCGATCCGCAGCGCGACTTTCGCGTGGGTCTTCCTGGCTTTTGTCGCGTAACTCTGAGATCTGCGGATGCCGGAACAGTGCGTTGTCGTCAAAGCTCATCTTGGCATCCAGCGCCAGAACCCGATCGTCACCGGTGATGACCAGCGGGTTGATCTCGACCATGGTCGCGTCCAGATTGCTGAAGGCGGCGTAGCAGCCCTGTAGCGTGCGCACCATTTGCTGAACCAATTTCGCCTCAAAACCCAGTTGAAATGCGATTTCGCGCGCCTGGAATTCCTGCAGGCCCACGGCCGGTTCGACGATCGATCGCACGATGCTGTCGGGGCGTTCGGCCGAGATATCTTCGATCTCCATGCCGCCTTCCGACGAGGCCACGATCATCACCCGCTGGCTGGAGCGATCCAGCACGAAGCCCAGATAAATCTCGCGATCAATCGGCACGGCGGATTCAACGTAGACACGGTAGATGCCCTTGCCTTCGGGACCGGTTTGATGCGTAACCAACCTGCGTCCGAACATCTCGTCACAGGCTTCATGGATTTCGTTCTCGGTGTTGCACAGCTTGACACCACCGGCTTTTCCACGGCCTCCGGCATGGACTTGAGCCTTCACGATCCAACGATCGCCCCCCAGCTCGCGCGCCCGATATGCCGCTTGTTCGGGACTGTAGGCCAACGCACCCGAAGGCACGGCGACACCAAAATTCGAAAGAACCTCTTTCGCCTGATATTCGTGAATATCCATCTGCAATCTTCCTCCCGTTCATGCAGTTCGGTCAGGCCGCGATCGACGTGCCGTAGCGGCTTTCCAGCAGCGCTTCGATGGCTTCAAAATCCACTGTGCCGCCCAGTTCGCGGATCGCCTCGCCAAACAGTTTTACGATACGGCTGATCGACTGATGGTTCAGTTGGTTCAGGATGCCGATGCGCACCTGTACCGGGGCACTGAGTGTCGGCCAGATGCAAAAGCCACGCGCGCGGCAGTTCTGTACCAATTCCATTTCGCGACCAGCCAGTTCTGTGGGCAGGTTCAGCACTACGAGGCTTGGCATGTCCGAAGTGACATCGCAGCCCATCGCGGTGACGGCGTCACGCAGGACGGCCTCATGCGTTTTGTAGGAATGCGCGCGTTTAGCCAGTCCTTCCTGCAAGGTCAGACGCAGAGATTCATGGAACGCGGCGACGGCATAGCCCGAATGGGTCCGGTGATAGGTGCCTTTCTCAACATCCTGACCGTCGACAATGCCCCAATGGCGGGCCTCGAAAATCGGATTGTGGACGTAAGAGTAAGCACCGGTTGTCTTCAGCGCCTCGATAAAGGCGTTGGTGAAGCTGACCGGCGCATAGGTCAGGGGCAGGCAGCACAGGCCTTTTTGCGGGCACGAAGCCCAGCCTGCGATGCCGGGGAAATCGTCGATACGAAAGTCTGCAACACCCAGCGAAGACACAGCATCAATCAGACCCATGGTGCCATGATTTTCACACGCATCCGAGAATCCCTGTACATCGTTGACACGGCCGGAACCGGTTTCCCAATGTGCCATGAAAGCCCATTTCGGCTTGTGTTCGGCCAATGCGACGTCGACCATCTCACCGGTCACGGGCTGGCCATGCGGAATTTCGATCACGGTGACGCTGGCCGCAATGGGATCAAGTGGATTGGCGGCATGTTCTTCAGGTGTGGCTGCCTTAATCCGTAGGGTCAGCGCGTCAATGCCGGAAAAGGTGCCATTGGTGAACGCAACCACCTTGTCGCCAGGCATAACGGCCGAGAACATAGTGTCCAGCGCGCTCCAACCGGTGCCAGCAACCGCGAAGGTATAGGTATTGTCGGTGCCCCAGATTTTGCGCAGCATGTGCTTGCATTCGATCATGCCGCGCAGGACGTCACCCTGCATGTGATCCGCAACACCCGCATTTGCAAAGGCATGCAGAACGCGGGCATCGGTATTGCCTGGTCCGGGTCCCGCAGCCAGTGTTTCCGGAATTTCGAGCGTCGGGTAGATTTGAAACGTCATTGGCGATCCTCCTCGGCGACGGGGTCCGTAATGCGCCCCGTCTGTCGCGTTACCGAAAAGAAAAGCCGATCCTTGCGTCAGGGCGCAACGTAACTTACTACTGCTTTAGGGTAGCTATTTGGGTGGGTAAAAACCTATCCATTCTGGCAAATATACCGATGTATACCGGAAACTTACCTACCCAACATGGTAGTTCTTGGGTAAATTAGGTGGAAAAACAATGCTCGACACAACGCCCCCTCCGATCGACATCATGCTCGCCAACAACAATTCTCTCGTCCTCTCGGCGATGTCCGAAATCTTTGAGAGAGACAAACGATTCTCGTTGGTGGCGACATCTGCAACTGCCGAAGGTTTCCTTGGGGCAGTCATGCGTGTGCCGGTAAAGGTCTGCGTGGTGTCCTGGGAGCTGCCAGCTTTGGGTGCAGCCAAACTGATCGAAGTGCTGCGCGAACAGGAAAATGCACCGCGTTTTGTGGTCTATGGTGATGAGGCAGGTGATGTCCCACGTCTGGCCATGCAAGCAGGCGCCGCTGGGTTTGCACCTCGTTCCGGTGAGGTTGAAGGCCTGCTGGAGACATGCGTTGATGTTGCCAAAGGTAAGATGGTTTTCCCTTTCATCGATGTACGCACGGTGCAACATAGTCCCCTTCAGACCTTGTCGCGCAAAGAGCGGGCTATCCTTGAGGCACTGTCGAAGGGAATGTCCAACCGGGAACTGTCAAAAGAGTTACAGATTTCCACCAATACCGTGAAATTTCACCTCTCGAATATCTATGAAAAACTGTCAGTTAGAAACCGGGCGCAAGCCATCGCCTTTTATTATTCTGCTAAATCTGGGTCTGATTAGGGATCGTGCCACGGTGCACCTGTCCGGGGTATCCAGAAAATGCCATTAAGAACGAGGCGTTGATCGGTGGGTTTGCGCCCGTTAAGCGCGCGAACTGCTAGAATAACGCGTTCAAAGAACGCCATCTCTTCGTCCATCATCAGGTCGCATGCTAAGCCGGTCTCCGTCACAGTTACCAGCTTGAATCATGTTGGTCGGCACTTTTAAGTTCCTTTTGTCAACACGTCCTGGGGTTCTGGAGCGAAATCATCCGCCTTTCGCAACACAAATCGGGTTGAATGGTCAAGTTCCAGTTCGAAGTTATCCAACGGTCAAACTGATTAAGGCTCAAATCTGCATCACAAGCCTTAGGATACGAAGTAGGATGTTATCTCACCCACTCCTTTGACAAAATGAGTTTGCGCTTCCGTGTTGGGCAAATGATCACCTAGCGCATCCTTGGTTTGGGCAGAGATGTGGATGTGCCCCGACCTGCCTGTGGCCTCGAGACGGCTGGCAAGGTTCACGGTTTCTCCCCACACATCATAAATTGACCGTTTTCGCCCGATCAGACCGGCTATGACTGGTCCGGAATGGATACCTATGCGGATTTGCAGCCCCGCGCTGCTAACTGTGCTGTCAGACATCGTCGTTAGGATGCCTCGTGCAAAGCCTACTGCGGCCTGCGCGTGGTCTTCGCGGCGCACGGGGATCCCCGATGCCGCCATATAGGCGTCTCCAATTGTCTTGATCTTTTCGATGCCGTGCAGGGTGGCCAGGTCATCAAATGCAGTAAACAGTTTTGACAATTCCAAGATTAAGTCACCGGCGTCCATGCGGGCAACCAGCGGAGTGAATTCTACGATATCCGCGAATATTATGGTTGCGCCAGCGAAGCGATCAGCGATGTTTATCTCACCATCGTTTAGGCGTTTTATAACTGGCGCGGGCAGCATCGAGTGTAGCAATTTGTCTGCCCTGTCACGTTCGTATTTTATCTCATTTGCAAGCGCCAATTCCTTAGCGCGCCAGCGGCTGCGTTCCATGCAGGCATCGACGCGCGCATGCAGCAATACCGGGTCGATAGGTTTTGGCAAATAGTCCTCGGCGCCTACACTGATGCATTTGGCGATTGCGTCCGTCTCGTTAAGACCGGAAACCATGACCACGGGTATTTCGTACCAAGACGGATCTTTTTTCATTCTTTCGAGGACGTCGATGCCATTTACCTCTGGCATTAGGATATCCAACAAAACAAGGTCGAACCCCTCGCGATCTAGTGCTTCAAAAGTTTCGCTAGCCGAGCCGACCGATCGCACACTGTGTCCTCTGCGCTCTAGTAACCTGGTCAGGATTTCCCGATTAGCCGCCTCGTCATCAATCACCAAGATACGTCCGGTCAGGGCTTCGCGACCGGCGTCTGAGCTCGCAAGGCTGCGTTCAAGGCTGGCCGCAATTTCCTGATCCCGGTCACTGTCCTCAGCGTTGTTCTGAGTGTCTGCATCACTGATGGTGCTGTCGATTTGTAGCGCCAGCTTACGCGCTTCGCTCAGGATCGCGTTTATGTCGCTGCGAGCGGAAGGCTTTAAATCTGCCTCGAAATCATCCAGCACCATTTCCGAATACCCAATGATCGCGTTGATCGGTGAGCGTAAATCATGCCGTAATTTTGCCTGAGCGTCTTTGTCAGCCGAGATTTGGTGCGCACTTTTCCCCAACAATTCGATCATCTGAACAAGGTTGCTGGCGGCGGCGCCAATCTTTTGCAAATCCTCCAACGCGGCTTCTGGCCCAGTTCTGCGCACCTCCTCGATCAGCAGGTTATGAAACCCTACGATCGCTTCTGACGGCCCATTGAGGTTTTGGGAAATGCGGGTGGCTAGTGCCAACTTGTCTTTTCGGGTCTCTGAAACCATGCCGCGCTACCCGTCCAGCAGTTTTTTAATAATCTCCAGTAACCCAGGCAATTCGATCGGCTTGGTATAGAATTCGTCGCAACCTGCCTCCATGGCTTTGTCACGATCACTCTGCATCGCATGGGCGGTCAAAGCGACAACTGGGATAGCTTTCGTGTCTGGGTTTGCTTTTATTTGTCTTGTTGCCTCCCAACCGTCGATTACCGGCAGGCTCATGTCCATTAAAATCAGATCTGGTTTATCCGATAGGGCTTGTTCGACGCCGGCCTGACCATCGCGGGCCGATACGGTATCGTAGCCTTTTCTCTGCAGCCGGCGCGACAGCATATCGAGGTTCATATCGTTGTCTTCCACAATAAGTATCTTTGCCATCGCCTTAATCTTTCCGACTTATGAATAATCTTGTAACTGGCGCTTCAGTGCCGCAATCAGATCACTTCGACCCGTATCTCCTTTGCGGATGACCTCATCTGAATGGGCTTTCAACCAATCCAGCTCGTCCCGCGTCAGATCCTTAGACGTGGCTACGATAACCGGCAAATCGGCAAGCCCATCAGTTGTGCGAACCGTTTTGAGCACATCGAAACCGTCCACATTCGGCATCATAATGTCCAATACCATCAGAGTCGGCCTTTTGGATTTCAATTGGCTGAGCGCGCCGTGACCGTCTGCCGCCTCGCGCACTGTCCAACCATTGCGTGTCAAAATACGGCGAAACAGGTTCCGCGTTGACATATCGTCGTCAACGATCAGCACGTCTTTGTCGCGACCTGAGGCGATTGAATCTAGCGTTGCGATCAGCCGAGCTGGATCAATCGGCTTGATCAGGTGCTCGATCGCTCCAAAAGCAAGGCCCATGTCGCGATCCGCGACAATTGTGGCCAAGACGACAGGTGTCTCGCACAGTTTTGAGTCTGCCTTGAGTTCTTTCAACATAGACCAGCCGTCGCGTTCGGGCATAATAACATCCAGTAGAATGACGTTAGGCTTTTGCGCGCGTGCCATTTCCATGCCCGCCTCCGCATTTGATGCCATCAAGACATCATACCCTTCCTCGCGTACGATTTGTGCAACCGCGTTTCGTGCGTCTTCTTCATCATCCACGATCAGAACGCGGCCCAAAGCAGTGTCCGGTGAAGCTTCACTGTGATCGTCAACCAAGGTGGACACAGCAGCATAGCGCGCCGGAATTTCAAAAGAGAAGGTCGATCCAACACCCTCTTTGCTATCGACTGTGATGTGCCCGCCCATCATACGCGTAAATTCCTGCGCAATGGCGAGCCCGAGTCCGGTGCCTCCGAAATTCCGCGTTGTAGACTGATCAGCTTGCACGAACGCCTGGAACAGCTTGTCGCGTTGCTCCGGCGTCATTCCGATACCTTCATCTCGCACCGCAAATCGAAAGAAATCCGTATCATTTTTCCGGAGTTTAGAGACGAGAAGGTCAATCTTACCACCTTCGGTGAACTTCGCCGCGTTGGACAACAGGTTGAAAAGGTTCTGCCGGAGCTTGGTTTTATCGGTTTCGATCTCGTCGGTGTCTGCGAGATCACAAGAGAGAACCAGTTCATTTCTGTTCTTGCTCACCAAGGGAACCACCGTCGACGCGACTTCGTCCAACAACGGCCGGAGTGCGAAGCGTTCCGGGTACATTTCCATTTTGCCCGCTTCGATCTTGGACAGATCAAGAACGTCGTTGATGAGCGAGAGCAGATGTCGCCCGGATGCCATGATCTTCTCCAGATCATCCGTCGCAGTCTCGAATCCCATGTCCTGAGCATCTTCAGACAGCATTTCGCTATAACCGATGATCGCGTTCAAAGGAGTGCGCAACTCGTGGCTCATGGAAGCCAGGAACTGGCTTTTGGCCGAGCTGGCCGCGATCGCCTGCGCGTTGGCTTCTTCAAGTTGTTCCTGTTTGGACTTAAGGTCAGAAATATCGCTGTAAACAGCGACCGTGCCCCCGTCGGGTGTCTGGCGTTTCGACACCTGAATCCATGCGCCACCCAGCAAGACTTCTTGGCGATCCCCGTCAGGTCTGCGATGTCGTGCAAGCCGGCTGCTAATCCACTCTTCGTCAGGCACACCATCGGTATCAACCGACTTTCGTTCCAGTTGCAGCCGCAAGATATCCTCGAACAGCGTGCCCGGCCCAAGTATGTCGTCTACATGTGCAAAAATGCTGCGGAACCGGTCATTGAAGAGTATGAGTTGGTCTTCGTTGTCGAACAGCGCAAATCCGTCTGGGATTGTTTCAATCGCAGTGAGGATTGTATTGCGCTGAGCACGTGCTTCTTCTTCTAGTTCGCGCCGTTTGTCCTGGCTGTCGCGAAGCGCTCTTAGCGCTTGGGACATCCGGCCCAACTCATCAGGGCCTTCGGGCGGCAGCGCGACATCCCGTTCACCCCGGATTAGGCCTGAAATCGCAATGTTGATTGCATGCAGTGGCACAACGATCGACCTCAGAGCACGCCAAGTAAGAAGCGCTCCCAATATCACAATGACAACACATGCAATGATCGCTCGGTTCATCGCTGCCTTGGCGGCAACCGTTGCTTCATTTCTGGTTTGGTCGGCGCTTTCAGATAGGTCATCGACCAATTGCGTCAGCGTCTTGTCGACGGCATCACTGGCCACTCGGGCCTGTGCAAGTAAAGTGTTTCCCAGCACCCTGTTACCATCTGTGTAAGCATCGGCTGCTTGCATGGAAGTTTCGTAATAGGAGTTTGCCTGCTCTTGTACGCTGGCTGCGGACTCGGGTGCAAAATCGGAGAGCTGTTCGAGGCTGCTATTGAGCTTTGTACTTGCTTCGTTGGCGCGCCGCTCAGAAAGGGTCAGTAAGCTGACAGAAAGATCCGTCAGCCAGTACCTCATCTCTCCAAATTGACGATCTGCCTGGCCTGCGACTTCCAGCCGGTGAAACTCAGTATTTGCGTCTTGTATGCGGGCTTGGTTGCGCGCCAGATCGTAGACCATCACGATGGTGCTCACGACCAAAGCAGCTAACAGTAGCGCCGACAGTGATCCTATGCGCACCGGAATAGTATTTTCGGACACCCACCGCCAATTGTTACTCACACCAGATTCTTGTTTCATCTAAAAAGGGTTATGCTAATTGCACCCGCCAAGTCACCAAGTTGCCCACCTTCCTTTGGGAAACCAGTCACATCCGTTTCACCCGCTGGCGATCCGTGGCATGAAAGACAGGACTCAGAGTAGTATTCTGGAATCAGCATACGGAAAGCAGGTGTTCCAGAAACGTTAGTTTCTTCGAAAAATGGCTGCCCATCGGTCCAAGATGAGTCCTTGAACTTTTCCTCTATGACCGAGTTTTCCCAAGTATCCGGACGGGCCATGCGATTGCGGACAAGTTCCGAAGGCGCCGTTACCTTAACCATGGCAGACGTGCCAATTTCATCAGCGAACTGTTCATTTACCAACCGCGCAAAAACGGCTGGAATAAATCCTTTGAATGCCACCCCCTCGGCATTTATTAACTCTTGGTTTGCGTCGATTACCGTGACCATAGCGTCCAGCTGCGTTTCTGTAAGCTTGCGCTCCAGTGGGTCCAGCCCATCATGCAGCGGCGGTTCCCCATTGGCCTCCAAGTAGGCCTCAATAACTTGCTCGTAGAACACATCACCGGACAGCCCTTTGTCGGTGATATCCGGATTGTTGATTAGGTCTTGACTGTTCGACACGACACTTCTGCCGGCCCGTAGCACTGCCGCCAGTCGGTTGCCCGTTTCAACTTCCTCGGCGGTTTGCGCCGCAACACTGTCCAGACTAAGCGGACAGATTGTACTCAGAACTACCGCTGCTTTCAAAATTAGTTTTTTCAATAGACCAACGCCCCCACGTAAAGTCGAGTGCAGTGACAATAAGATAGACTAGCAAAAATTCTCCAATCTGTCTTACGAATTCGGCTCGACAGGAGTTGTACAACCAAAAATGGAGTGCAGTTAGTGACGGATTCGCTAGGGTTAGGATTCGAAACCGACAAATGACTAGGTGTTTAGTCCCGACATTTGTTGGATGGGATTGACAATGGATTGATCCGGTTCTGAAGTCCGGATTTTGCAGATGTATTCGTATGGCGTGAGACCGCTTAGTGTCTTCAAACGACGGGCGTAGTTGTAG
>NZ_OMPH01000037.1:0-3043 GCF_900312795.1 Ruegeria sp. AU67 | reverse complement strand
CCGTTCAGTCGATCATCGGCAGTAGTTTGTCGAGGCTTGCCTTTGCGTCGCCGTAGAACATGCGGGTGTTTTCTTTGAAGAACAGCGGGTTTTCGATGCCCGAGTATCCGGTGCCCTGACCGCGTTTGGACACGAAGACCTGCTTGGCCTTCCAGCATTCCAGAACCGGCATGCCGGCGATGGGGCTGTTGGGGTCTTCCTGCGCCGCAGGGTTCACGATGTCGTTCGAGCCGATGACGATGGCCACATCCGTTTCGGGGAAGTCGTCGTTGATCTCGTCCATTTCCAGCACGATGTCGTATGGCACCTTCGCCTCGGCCAGCAGCACGTTCATGTGGCCAGGCAGACGGCCCGCGACCGGGTGGATCGCAAAGCGCACATTCTTGCCCTGCGCCCGCAGCTTGCGGACCAGTTCGCTGACCGATTGCTGTGCCTGCGCCACCGCCATGCCGTAGCCGGGGATGATCACCACGCTGTCAGCATCGTTCAGCGCTGCGGCCACACCGTCGGCTTCGATGGCGATCTGCTCGCCCTCAACCGCCATCTGTTCACCCTGTGGGCCACCAAAGCCGCCCAGGATAACGCTGACAAAATGACGGTTCATCGCCTTACACATGATGTAGGACAGGATCGCACCCGACGAGCCCACCAGCGCACCAACCACGATCAGCAGGTCGTTACCGAGACTGAAGCCAATCGCCGCAGCCGCCCAGCCCGAGTAGCTGTTCAGCATCGACACAACCACCGGCATGTCGGCACCGCCGATACCCATGATCAGGTGATAGCCGATGAACAGCGCCGCCAGCGTCATCAGGAACAGCGGGAAGAAGCCGCCCGATGCGGTGTACCAGATCAGACAGATCAGCGAGAGACCTGCCGCAGCCGCGTTCAGCGCATGACCGCCCGGCAGCTTGGTTGCCGTAGACGTCACCTTGCCCGCCAGCTTGCCATAAGCCACGACCGAGCCGGTAAAGGTGATCGCACCGATGAAGACGCCCAGGAACAGTTCGACATGCAGGATCGACAATTCCGCCGGGGTTTTCTTGGCGATCAGTTTGGCAAACCCTCCGAGGCCCGTGTACAGAACTTCTTTCGATGCATCCGAGACCGCCATCACCTCGGCGACGTTCAGAACTTCAAAATGCGCGTTGTATCCGACAAACACAGCTGCCAGACCGACCAGCGAGTGCATCGCGGCCACCAGCTGCGGCATCTCGGTCATCTGCACGCGCTGTGCGACGTACTGACCGATCAGACCACCGCCCGCGATCAGCAGCAGCGACAGCAGCCACAGACCCGAACCGGGACCGACCAGCGTGGCGAAGACCGCCAGCGCCATACCGACGATGCCATACCAGACCGCGCGCTTAGCGCTTTCCTGGTTCGACAGGCCGCCGAGCGAAAGGATGAACAGAACAGCCGCAACAACGTAGGCGGCAGTAGTGAAGCCAAATTCCATGTGCCCGGCCTCCTTAAGATTTCTGGAACATGGCGAGCATGCGCCGGGTTACGAGGAAGCCGCCGAAGATGTTGATCCCGGCCATGAAGATGGACAGCGCCGCCAGCAGAATGACCAGGATCGACCCCGATCCGATCTGCATCACAGCCCCGACGATGATGATCGACGAGATCGCGTTGGTGATCGCCATCAGCGGTGTGTGCAGGCTGTGTGCGACGCCCCAGATCACCTGGAAGCCCACAAAAATGGCCAGCACAAAGACGATGAAGTGCTGCATGAAGCTGGCCGGAGCGATCAGCCCCACCAACAGCATCAGCGCGCCACCAACCCCCAGCAGGGTGAACTGCTGTTTGGTCTGCGCCTTGAAGGCCGCAACCTCCTGTGCCTTTTTCTCTTCCGGGGTCAGTTCCTTGACTTCCGGTTTCTTCTGCGCCGCGATCGCCTGCACCTTGGGTGGCGGCGGCGGGAAGGTGATGTCGCCTTCAAATGTCACAGTCGCACCGCGGATCACGTCATCTTCCATGTCGTGATTGATCTGACCGTCCTTTTCAGGCGTCAGGTCGGTCATCATGTGACGGATATTGGTCGCGTACAAAGACGAGGACTGCGCCGCCATCCGGCTGGGGAAGTCGGTATAGCCGATGATGGTCACGCCATTGTCGGTCACGATCTTCTCATCCGCCACGGTCAGCTTGCAGTTGCCGCCCTTTTCCGCCGCAAGGTCAACAATGACCGAGCCCGGCTTCATCGCCTCGACCATATCCTTGGTCCAAAGCTCGGGCGCTTCGCGGTTCGGGATCAGCGCGGTGGTGATCACGATGTCTATCTCGGGTGCCAGCTCGCGGAACTTGGCCAGCTGCGCCTCGCGGAATTCCTCGGATTGAACGCTGGCATAACCGCCGGTGGCGGCACCGTCTTGCTGATCCTCGCTGAAATCCAGATAGACGAACTCGGCCCCCATCGATTCGACCTGTTCGGCCACTTCGGGGCGCACGTCGAACGCGTAAGTAATCGCGCCCAGCGAGGTCGAGGTGCCGATGGCCGCCAGGCCAGCCACGCCGGCCCCAACGATCAGCACCTTCGCAGGCGGAACCTTACCGGCAGCCGTCACCTGACCGGTGAAAAAACGGCCAAAGTTGTTGCCCGCCTCGATCACCGCGCGGTAACCGGCGATATTGGCCATCGACGACAGCGCGTCCATCTTCTGCGCGCGGCTGATCCGCGGCACCATTTCCATGGCGATGACATTGGCACCCTTGGCCTTGGCCGCTTCCATCCCTTCTTCGTTCCCCGCAGGGTTGAAGAAGGAAATCAACGTCTTACCCTTGGCCAGACGCTTCAGCTCAGCCTCGTTCGGTTGACGCACCTTGGCAACAATGTCGGCCTGCTTCCACAGCGACGCAGCCGTCTTGACGACCTCAACCCCTGCTGCCTCATACGACGCATCAGAAAACCCGGCCGCAGCGCCCGCACCCTTCTCAATCAGACATTCATAGCCCAACTTCTGAAGCTGCAACGCCGACTCCGGCGTCATCCCAACACGGTTCTCACCGTCATAAGTCTCTCTCGGTGTGCCTATCTTCA
>NZ_OMPH01000038.1:0-1076 GCF_900312795.1 Ruegeria sp. AU67 | reverse complement strand
ATGGCAAAGGAAAAGTTTGAGCGTAATAAGCCGCACGTCAACATCGGCACGATTGGCCACGTTGACCACGGCAAGACCACGCTGACCGCAGCAATCACCAAGTATTTCGGTGACTTCAAAGCGTATGATCAGATTGACGGCGCGCCTGAAGAAAAAGCACGTGGCATCACCATCTCGACCGCCCACGTGGAATATGAGACCGACACGCGTCACTATGCGCACGTCGACTGCCCGGGCCACGCCGACTACGTCAAGAACATGATCACCGGTGCCGCACAGATGGACGGCGCGATCCTGGTTGTGAACGCTGCTGACGGCCCGATGCCGCAGACCCGCGAGCACATCCTGCTGGGCCGCCAGGTTGGCATCCCGACCATGGTCGTGTTCATGAACAAAGTGGATCAGGTTGACGACGAAGAGCTGCTGGAACTGGTGGAAATGGAAATCCGCGAGCTGCTGTCTTCGTATGACTACCCCGGCGACGACATTCCTGTCATCGCAGGTTCGGCTCTGGCCGCGATGGAAGGCAACAAGCCGGAAATCGGCGAAGAATCGATCCGCAAGCTGATGGCTGCCGTGGACGAGTACATCCCGACACCTGAGCGCGCTGTTGACCAGCCGTTCCTGATGCCGGTCGAAGATGTGTTCTCGATCTCGGGTCGTGGTACCGTTGTGACCGGCCGTGTCGAGCGTGGCGTGATCAACGTTGGCGACGAGATCGAAATCGTCGGCATCCGTGACACTCAGAAAACCACCTGTACTGGTGTTGAAATGTTCCGCAAGCTGCTGGATCGCGGTGAAGCGGGCGACAACATCGGCGCCCTGCTGCGCGGCATCGACCGTGAAGGCGTTGAGCGTGGCCAGGTTCTGTGTAAGCCGGGTTCGGTTACACCGCACACCAAGTTCGAAGCCGAAGCCTATATCCTGACCAAGGAAGAAGGCGGTCGTCACACTCCGTTCTTCGCGAACTACCGTCCGCAGTTTTACTTCCGTACAACTGACGTGACCGGCACTGTGACCCTGGCAGCTGGCACCGAGATGGTTATGCCCGGCGACAACGTGTCGTTCGAGGTTGA
>NZ_OMPH01000042.1:0-61971 GCF_900312795.1 Ruegeria sp. AU67 | reverse complement strand
GGCTGAAGACGTGCCATCTGTTCGTCCGTCAGCCAGAATAGGTTGCTCATGATATACCCCTGAAACTCAGGCGCTTGAATCACGCAACCGAGAGGGCGACAACCAAATTAATGGGTCCAGAACCTAGGCATCGCACTCGCGGCAACTGTCCCTTACAGTTGTGAATTCTGCTCCAAAGGAAAGTGTAACCTGACTGGATTTTGGGCAGTTTCCCAAGAGGCTGCAAAAACAAATGCAGTTGTTTTTGCTATTAGCTCGGTCTCCATCAAGCGGCACTGCAAGATTTTGCAATCCGTTACATGTGTGCTCTGAGCAAGACCTAAGATGACTAAATTTGAAGCCAGATTCATTGACGAACACACCGTTTCTTTTTGATGTGTTACCAGAGGAATGTTTCAATAGCTCCGGCCATTTAGAGAAATTGAGTTTAAGGGCGCTGACTCATGGGAGTCGTAGAGCTTCTACAACCCGGCATCTGCGTTTCTGACCTATCTGTTTTTTTATTGGAAACAAAAGTTTGCATTTACGAGAATTTCACACTCAAAGGAAATCATGCTTGGATCATCTAGTGGCTCCTGCGGGCGCGCCACGCCGCAAAAAGAAACCAAAAATAGATACGTTAGGGTAGTATTCAGGTCACAAGGCCGGGATCAAGGGGTAGGCGGAAGGTGTTAAGGCCGCTACAATAATAGAAGATAGAGTTCTTCCGGTATCGCCCAAGACTGGCCCGGTCGTCTAAGTACTGTTTTCGGTGAGCGCGAGGTCGTGCAAATCGGTTTGAGTGTCGGTTTTTTGAAAAGTTGTAAGTCGTATGAGTTCCAATGATCTGTATATTGAACATTTCGGACTAACCGAGCGGCCGTTCACACTGCTGCCGGATCCTGAATTCCTGTTCTGGTCGGAGCCCCATAAGCGCGCCTTTATGGTTCTGGAGTTTGGTGTTTTGTCCCAAGCACCCATAACCTTGATCTCAGGTGAGATCGGAACAGGCAAAACGACCCTCATTCAGAGGCTGCTAGGCCAATTGGAAGAGGACATTACGCCAGGATTGATTTCGAACGCACATCGCAGCCGTGGAGAGATGTTGCAATGGGTTCTGAATGCGCTGGGTGTCGAGGCCAATCCTCGGATGCCGTATGTGCAATTGTTCCAGAAATTAACGGATTTTCTGATCTCCGAATATGCCGCCAGCCGCCGCGTGGTGCTGATTTTCGACGAGGCGCAGAATCTGTCGCGCGAGGCCCTAGAAGAGGTGCGCATGCTGACCAACATTAATTCTAACAAGGATGTGTTAGTTCAGCTGATTTTGGTCGGCCAGCCCGAATTGCGCGACATGGTTCTAGCCCCGAACATGCGCCAGCTTGCTCAGCGAGTGGCGTCCAGCTTTCATTTGCCCAGCATGAATCATGACGTGGTCAAGGACTATATTGCGCATCGCCTCAGGGTGGCTGGTGGAACCGGAGAAGAATTCTCCGACGCGGCTAGTACACTTATCTTTCAGGCGACCGCCGGCATTCCACGGTTGATCAATCAGCTGTGCGAGTTCGCCATGCTTTATGCTTGGACTGACGGCAGTAAGGTGGTGTCCGAGAACATTGTGCAGAGCGTTTTGCAAGACGGCGTATTCTTCGGCGCAGAAACCTTGCATGAGGACGGCAAACTGGAGAACTTTCAAGTACTATCTCTCAGACCAGAAGAACGTGTGCCGCCCGAAGAAAAGGCAGGATAACAATGCCAAATTGCAACCAGAAGCTGTCTGAAGTCGAACAGGAAAACTAAACGTGGATATCGGGTACTATTGGTCAATCTTTTCACGGCGTCTACCGTATTTTATGATTGTGGCGACGGTGATTAGCGCAACGTCAATCATTATCGCATACTCGCTACCGCCTGCGTATGTATCACAGATGAAGCTGATCGTCGAAGCGCCGCAAATTCCAGATGACTTAGCAGCCTCTACAGTACGCACCCCTGCCAAACAGCAATTAGAGATACTCGAGCAACGGCTTCTGACCCGTGCAAATCTGCTGGAGATCGCCAACCGGCAGAAGGTTTTTGCCGATACCTCCCAAATGACACCGGACAGGATTGTAGCAGCGATGCGGGCGCGGACCACGGCACGCGGTAGTGGCCGTCGAGATCCATTGGTGTGGATGGAGATCAGCTTCGAGGCACAGTCCGGAGCAATCGCAGCCGGAGTACTCAACGAATATCTGACCTTAATCCAACAAGAAGACGTAGAATCCCGCACCGGGCGTGCGGCACAAACAATGGATTTCTTCGAGCAAGAAGTCGCGCGCTTGAGCACGGAAATCACTAAGCGCAATTCACTGATTCTATCCTATAAGACCGAGAATGCCGAGGCTCTGCCGGATAGTCTCGGCTATCAGCTCAGCCAGCGCTCCTTTTTTCAAGAGCGCCTGACTCTATTAGAGCGCGAAATCGCTGATCTGGAAGATCAGCGGGAAAACCTTCAATGGGTTTTCGAAACCACCGGGCGAGTAAACGGCTATGAAGGGGCGCAACAATCACCGCAGAGTCGGCAGCTTGAAGAGCTTAGACGTCAACTTAGCGAGGCCTTGATAATTTATTCCGAACAGAACCCGCGCGTGAAGATGCTGAAGGCACGCATCACCGAAATCGAAAAGACAGTTCAAACAGAGGTAGACCAGGACGGAGAGACTACCGGAAATGCGTTGCTGGATTTGCAACTGACAGAAATTGCGACGCGTATCGCCGCACTCAGGGAGCAGCAGACGAAAGCTCAAGCCCAACTGGACGGCGTGGTCGAGATAATCAGCCAAGCACCAGCCACGTCGATCCGTCTCGGAGAGATGACCCAAGACCGGGACAATATACAACAGCAATACAATTTGGCCGTTGATCGCCTATCCCAAGCCAGTACAGGCGAGCGGATCGAAGTGACAGCACAGGGCCAACGTGTGTCGGTGATCGAACCACCGAGCGCTCCGACGCGGCCTTCCAAGCCTAACCGAACCTTGATTGCAGGTGGCGGTTGTCTGTTTGGTATTCTGGCCGGCCTCGGCTTGATTGTACTGTTAGAAATACTTGACCGTTCCGTTCGGCGCCCAGAGGATTTGGTCGCGAGCCTAGGCATCACACCCTTGGCAACTATTCCTTACATAGCAACACCGGGAGAAATCTGGCGACGACGGACATGGAAGCTGGTTCGTCTCGCAGTCATTTTTATCGGTGTTTCTGCGGGTGTTTACGCGATACACACACATTATCAGCCATTGGACCTGATTGCCGAGAATGTCATGGACAAGATCGGCACACGCTGGTGATTTGTTACATGAACGGCTTTGATAAAAAAAGGTAGCGCTCTATGGAAAAACTGCAGGTTGCCATAAACAAAGCCCGCATGCAGCGTAATAAAGTCAGCCAGACGAAATCGTCCAGCGAACCGCTTGAGGCACCCAAAAAACTGACGCACGAAAAATCGCAAAAACGCTGGGAAGGGTTGACGCCGATTACAGTTTCAGAACGCACGCTCAATCACAATCGGCTCGTGGCAAGCGCGGTTGATACCAGCGTGAAACCGTTTGACATGCTGCGCACCCGCATCCTGCAACAGGCCCGTGCCAATGGATGGAAGCGGATTGCGCTGGTTTCGCCACACAGCTCATGCGGGAAAAGCACGATGGCCGCTAATCTTGCCTTCAGCTTCGGTCGTCAGTCAGACCTGCGAACCATGATCTTGGATCTCGATTTGCGCCGTGGCGGGTTACTAAAAATCTTGGATCAGAGCTGCCAATATTCGATGGCTGATGTACTGGAAGGGAAAATATCGTTTTTGGAACACGGTCGTCGGCTCGGCACAAATGTCGCTCTGGGCCTCAATGGTAAGTGCGTCAAAAACGCTTCAGAAATTCTGCAAAGCGGGAAGACAACCGAGATACTGGATTTGATCGATGCAGAGTTTAAACAAGACATCGTACTGTTCGACATGCCTCCCCTGATGGAAGTTGACGACAATTTTGGTTTTCTGAAAAATGCCGATTGCGCCTTGCTCGTGGCTGAAGCTGGACGCACCACTGCAGACCAAGTAGACGTAGCCGAGCGCCAGTTAGCGGAACTGACCAACGTGATGGGTGTTGTTTTGAACAAGTCTCACTACACGCAAGGAGCGTACGGGTATGGATATGGGTACGAATAAACTAATTTCAGAAGGTTTGCCGATTGATCTAGCTCAGGTTGCAACTTCGGTTACCTACTTAGGCAAGAGCTTCACAGGCGGAAACAAATAACGCCAGCAAACTTGCTGGAATACTATTCTCAACAGAACAGCGAACCTTGGAATAGGTCTTTCATCCTGTAGCCCCAAAACGGGCAAATACCCTTTTTAGATCCTGCCGTTCATGGGGGGTGAGACAGAATCCGAACATCACAATGAGATAAACGAAGCCGCCTGTGAAGGAATAGATAAGTAAAACTGCCCAACTGTCTGGACGGTCATAGAATTTGAGCAGTCCCCAAATCACAGCCCCAAAGGCAGATGGTAGGCACCCAGGAAACAGAACCTCGTTAAAAAAATGCCGAAAACGCCTATTCGTCATTTTCAAGCAAAGCGGCCAATAATACCCAACCTGCATCGCCACCACCACTACAGCCAGAGATGCAGCAGCTCCAACCGCCCCCAGATCGCCGTACCACGCCAGATTCAGTATTATCAGGAACATCACCATCTTTGACAAAAACGCAGGTAAGAAAAAGGGCCGGACCTGTGCGGTTGCCATCGCGGTAGTGGACAAAAGCGTAACAGCCTTCGTGAACGGGAAAGTAGCCATGAAAAGCATGATTATGACTGCCGTCGCAGAATACTCCGCGTTACCTAGGTAGATACCTACAAAATCATCTGCATAGATGGTCAGAGGCACAGCAATCGCCAAAGTCACCCAAAGCGCATATCGTCCGCCGCGGAAAACCGTGCGAGCCATCCGAGCCCTATCGTCAAGCGCATGCATTGCTGTCAGCACCGGGGTCAAGGGCGCTGTACCCGTATTGACCGTACCATCAAGCTGCCGAAAAAAAGTTGCGCCGATATGATAGCTGGTTACGTCAACCGCGGTACCATACAGGTTCAAAAGGATCGTAGCCGCATTGGTGTAGAAGATATTCCCCAGCTTCCCAAGGGCCGTCCACATTCCAAACGAAATCAAGTCCCGAGCTTGCCGGCCGTCGAACATGCCGAGCCGGTAACGAATTTGCGGCACGATTGCCATCGACCGGGAAACTGCAACAATCATGTGAAGCGTTTCCGAGACAACAGTGGCAACTACAACCCAGATCACTTGGGGGCCAACCCCCACCAGCAGGACAACCAAAAGGATAATTCTGAAAAAATCCCGGACCACCCCGAGAAGATTCAGTTCAACAAACCGCTGACGCACCACATATCCAGCCCGAAATGGCACTGCCAGCATCTTCAACGCAAAGTTTATTACCAACAAAGCCATCATGATCCTAGCATCACTGGTCATTTCAGGTGCAATGTTCAGTATCTTGTCGATGTTGGCTGCAAAAAGAAGGCCGACTGCCAGAAAGAGTGCGGCGGTCGCTGCCATGAGCGGAAAGATCGATGAAACTATCCTGGTTACTTGCTCAAACTCGCCCTTGGCATAAGCTTCGACCATATAGCGGCCGATCCCGCCGGAGAAGAAGGAAAAAAACAGCGGTGCCACGACCATAATTGAAGTGACAATAGGTAGCACAGCGAATTCTTCAGCAGGAATACGTTTAAGAAGATATTGATATGCCCAAAGCAGAACCGTCACATTAAAAATTCTTGCAAGAATAGAACTTGCCGAATTGACGATTACAAGACGCTTTGAGACAATGACATTCTTATGCCGGCTGTTTCCGGATCCGAACCCACTAAGATCTGGCACCGAATTTCCCCTCCGTCTGTCCAGCTCGAATCAACGATATCGACCGTCCAGAAAGTGCTAGCTTGTTTCCGGTTTCAGTTGCATATGTTTCACTTATCATTGACACCGTTTCCACGACATCAGGCAACAAAAAAACCCCTTCTGAAAAAAAATGAACAACTTGGACACAATCGAAATCAACACAAAAATAGTAATAATATTGATATATTATTACCTTATCAGCGAGCACACCAAAAGATAACGCCCCTACATTATTGCAGTTTCACAACTACCTTCCATAATAACTCTTGCGGGTACAATATATACTGCGCCAAGTGGTTCTCGTGAATTGGTTGTCAATGAAATGGTGAGTTTTGTTTTTTTGATGCATGATGGATACACCGGCATGTGCTGTGTTTTTTACGAGCATAAATACCCACCAGGATAAGCGCGATGAACGTCCCGATCAGCATCGGCCTTCCGGTCTACAACGGCGCGATATATCTCGACGATGCGCTACGTTCAATCCGATCCCAAACTTTCACCGATTTTGAGGTTGTGATTTGCGATAATGCTTCAACCGATGCAACCGCCGAGATTTGTCTGAATCACGCAGCACAGGATGCGCGCATTCGCTTTTATCGCCAGCCCAAAAATATTGGCGCTGCCGGAAACTACAACGACACCTTCTACAGAGCCGGTGGAAAATACTTCAAATGGGCGGCCCATGATGACATGATTGAGCCTACCTTTCTGGAACGTTGCTTCGAACGCTTAGAAGACGATCTACATGCCGGGGTTGCCTTTGCTCGTATGCGTGAAATTACTGCAGGCGGACGGCCACTGCGTGATTACAGGCAGAAGTTGGACTGGGAGGGTGCAAACGCGGAGCAAAGGATCAAAAGCCTGCTCTGCAGCGCACCGGACCGCACCTATATCCATCGCTGTGTGCCCATTACCGGCCTTATGCGAGCAGACATGCTGCGTAAGACACGCCTGATCGGTCGCTTCAATCACTCCGACAAGGTGGCGTTGCTCGAGATGGCACTATTGGGTGATTTCGTCGAAGTGCCCGAATATCTCTTCCTGCGTCGGATGCATGAACAAACATCACTGGCTGCAAATCGCTCTCCGCAGGAACTTGCAACTTGGTTCGACCCATCCAGGCGCACGCGTTTTGTTCTACCGCGCAGCCGTCTATTCATAGAATATGGACGCGCAATCTTGCGCGCCGACATTCCTCTGCATACACGGGCAGCATGTCTTGCGCCACTTCTGCGCCTCCTACATCGTGATTGGCGTATATTCGGCGGCGAGATAAAGCGCGCGATTTTCGCGAATGCACACCCTTCTGGAACGGTTTCCTGATAGATGATTAAGCCTAAAGTGAGCATCATTATCCCAACATTTCGCGACACCGCTGGCCTTCGGAGCACCCTCGATGCTCTGAGCCAACAAAGCTATCCGAAAGAACTTACAGAAATCCTATGCATAGACAACACACCGGATTTCGAGCTGTGCGATCAAGCCGCCAGCCTATTCCCTGCACGGTTGTTGCACGAACCTCGCCCGGGATCTTATGCTGCCCGAAATCGGGGGCTGGCAGAGGCAACCGGTGAGGTTTTTGCCTTTACCGACGCTGCCTGCGTACCCGAACCTAACTGGATTACATCTGGTATTGCAGAGCTTGAACGGCACCCAACCGGGGCACTTGTTGCCGGGAAAATTCAAGTTTTCGCAGAAGACCCGAAAAAACCCACCGCCGTAGAGATACTGCAAATTCACACTGCATTCCCCCAAGAGACTTACGCGACCCGCAACCATTTTGGCGCAACTGCCAACGTTTTTGTGTCTCGGGGCGTTATCGAGAAGGCTGGCCCTTTTTTGGGCACCCTTTTATCGGGCGGCGACCATGAATTCGGAAGAAGAGTCCATGCCTCAGGCTTTCCGGTCGTCTATGGAGAAACTGTTGTCATTCGGCACCCCGCACGGCGGCACTTGAAGGCAGCTCTGTCCAAGTCGCGCCGCGTTGTCAAAGGGGTCTACGTTATGGAAAAGAGGGGCCGCTTACCGCATGGGCACTTTAGACGCGGGCTTTACAGGGATTTACGCCCCCCTGTCCTGACCTGTTGGGCCCTGTTGACCTCACCACTTCCAGGAGGCATCACCAGGCGGCTTCGCGCGGCAGGTGCAATGGTGTTTTTACGCTACTACCGTGCAGCCTATAGGCTGAAAATCATGGCAGGTTCGAAACAAAATAAGCGTTAAAAACAGACCAGCACCAGAGCGCATCTGAATATTGGCAAGCACAAAAAAATCGGCTTGTTTAAGCGAGACGTATGCAGGTGCGGGCTAATTTTTTACTTTATGGTTGAAATTGTTATCTTACTTGATCTCGCGATGATTGCACCATGCTGTCATCATCAACTCTAAAAGAAGAAGCATTGCGCGAAGAGTGAAATAGAAACTCGTTTTATGCTATACTTAAACTGAACATGCGAGTGTGATCTAATTTTGGTGACGGTCAGTTTTTAGATATGATAAATTTGATATATTAAAGTTATTTCCTGGGTGGTGGGAAGATGAGTATTTCAGACAGTTTTGCGTCTAGTGTTTTGAGCCCGGTTTGGACGGTGAGCGGTCCGGCGGGGATTTCCCATGCTCTGGGTCAGAATGCGTCGGATGCCTATCTGGAACTGGTGACGCCAGATGGGGATCACAATGTCTGGGACACCAATAAAGGTGCCCGGGCGATGCAGAACCAGGCGGATGAAGATTTCGCCCTCGAGACCCGGTTCCTGAGCACGCCGGCTGACCAGTATCAGATGCAGGGTTTGCTGGTTGAACAGGACGCGGATAACTGGTTGCGCTTTGATACCTACTCTGATGGCAACAATCTGCGGGCCTTCGCGGCGATCACGGTTGACGGCGACTCCTCTCCGGCCTTCAACGTGGTGATCCCAGGCGGCAACGCCCCTTATCTGCGGGTGACCCGGGCCGGGGATCAGTGGACATTCGAGTATTCCCCGAACGGATCCGACTGGACGGTTGCGGGCAGCTTCAGCCATGCGCTGGCGGTGACTTCGGCGGGGGTGTTTGCGGGCAATACCGGTTCTGCGACAGGCTTCACGGCACAGGTAGATTATTTTGAGACTTCGGGGGACCCGATAGCGAATGAGGATGGCGATCTCGATCCGCCGAACGTGGCCCCTGATGCGGTGGATGATGGGTTGGCCACCACGCAGGACGTGGCACTGGCGATCAATGTGGCTTCCGACCTTCTGACCAATGACAGCGATGACGACGGCGATCCGCTGAACCTGACGGGGTTCACCCAGTCGACCAATGGCACGGTGAGCGACAACGGCGACGGCACGCTGACCTATACCCCAAATGCCGGGTTCACCGGGAATGACAGCTTCACCTACACCATCACCGACGGCACCGAGGCAGACACCGCAACAGTCAGTCTTGAAGTACGCAATCAGATTGATGTCTGGTATGGGGACACGCAAACCTTTGGTGCACCAGGCGCGTCGCAGCAGTGGGTAAACATCTTGGGCAATGCCTATGCTGCAGGGCTGGTGTCGTTGAGTTATTCCCTGAATGGAGGTCCGGAACAAACACTTTCTATCGGGCCTGATACTCGTCGGCTTGAAGAAGACGGGGATTTCAACATCGACCTCGACTTTGCTGTTCTGGATGGATCTGCCGTTGATGATGTTGTGACTATAAAGGCAACTTATTCAAACGGAGACATCCATACCCGAGACGTCACAATCGACTATGAGAACGGCACAACCTGGGCCAATGATTACGTGGTAAACTGGTCGAGTGTCACAAATCTCCAGAATGTGACCCAAGTGGTCGACGGGGACTGGACAATCACCGCAGACGGTGTTCGAACCACGCAACCTGGATATGACCGGATTCTGACATTTGGTGATCAGTCCTGGGACAACTATGAGGTTAACCTATCTCTGACAATCAACGACATTAACAACGGGACGACTAGAGATGGCGCAGGTCTTGGATTTGGGATGCTCTGGGGCGGGCATACAAATGATCCCATTTCGGGCTGGCAGCCACTTACCGGATACAACCCAATTGTTTCGCCGTTCTACAACACAAAAACAGATGATTTCATTCTACACGACCATCCCGACTGGAGCTCACCGCATCTCGACACATCGCCTTTCAACTTTACCGAAGGCGCAACATACAACGTGACTGTCCGGGTGGAGCAGACCGACCTGCTCAACAGGACCTATCGCTTCAAGATCTGGGAAGAGGGCAACAGCGAGCCTGTGGAATGGCTTATGGAAGGCACCGATGTGATGTCGGAGCCCCTGAATGGTTCCTTCGCGTTGATTGCTCACCACTGGGACATCACCTACCACGATCTGACATTTGCCGAGATTGAAGGCGATGACATCATTATGGGAACCGACGGCGCGGACCTGCTGGTTGGGGTGGATCCCAGTGTGGCACTGCCGGGTCTGGGAGAACGCGATGTGCTGGTCGGCAACGAAGACGCGGATGTCTTTATCTTCGGTGATTCTAATGGCAGCTACTATGATGACGGCAACGGAAGCACCGATGGTGTCAACGATTTCGGGTATGCTTGGGACTTTGTTTCCGGAACTGATCAAATTCAACTGGCGGGAACATCAGCAGATTACGCGCTGACGGAGGACACCGTTGGCCTGCCTGAAGGGACTGCTATCTGGCTTTTGGGGTCCGATGGGGACGAGGATGAATTGATCGGTGTGATCAATGATGTATACGGGCTGTCGCTGACCAGTGACGATTTTTTCTTCCAGGGCGATTTGCTGGCTTGAGGTGCAGGCACAACGATTTGAGCGGTTTTTGTAAAAGAGTTGAATTCTGGTTGCGCCCTTGTATTCAGATTGTACGATTTTGATTAGATTTCGCCCTTGCTTCGCTTTCAGTTGCGTGCCGAAACCCACAAAAATTGCAAAGCGACAACCTTTGCTGGGGCGGGTGTTTTTTGATGAAAGCCGCTGAGTTCGACGGCACCGTGTATATGTTGTCGTCTGGATCAGAGGCTGTTTTAGGAGGTTGGCGAGTTGCGCATTCTGGTTACCGGGCATAACGGGTATATTGGCGGGGTTCTGACCCCCTTTCTGCAGGAGCGCGGGCACCATGTAACCGGGCTCGACAGCTACTATTTCGAACATTGCGACATGTCCGGGATGCCCGAGCCGGACGCCGTAATCCGCAAGGATATCCGCGATGTGGGGCCTGCTGACATGAAAGGTTTCGACGCGGTGATCCATCTTGCCGGTTTGTCGAACGATCCGATGGGCAACCTCAATCCGCAATGCACTTATGACATCAATGCGGACGCAACATTGACCCTTGGCCGCGCGGCAAAGGCGGCCGGGGTGGAACGGTTTGCATTCTCGTCGTCCTGCTCGATCTATGGGGCTGCCAGCCCCGAGGATGTGCTGGATGAAAGCGCCGAATTCAATCCGGTTACCCCTTACGGTGAATCCAAGGTCCGTAGTGAAGCGATTCTGTCCGATCTGGCGGATGACAATTTCTCGCCGGTCTTTCTGCGCAATGCCACGGCCTATGGCGGCTCACCAAAGCTGCGGGCGGATCTGATGGTCAACAGCCTGGTCGGATATGCCTTCTTGCAGGGTGAGGTTCTGATCAAAAGCGATGGCACACCCTGGCGACCATTGGTTCATATCGAAGATATCAGCCGGGCCTTCCTTGCCACGCTGGAGGCCCCGCGCGACCTGATCCACAACACTGCCTGGAATGTTGGCCGCTCCAGTGAGAACTATCAGGTGCGCGCCGTTGCAGAGCATGTGGAGCAGCTGGTCCCGGGCAGCCGCATCGCTTACGAGCCGGGCGGCGGACCCGACAAGCGCTGCTACCGGGTGGATTTCTCGAAGATCGAAACCGGGTTGCCGGGCTATGATCCGCAATGGACAGTGCCTATGGGCATTGAGGAACTACACAAGGCTTATGTGGATAACGGGCTTGAGCTGGCGGATTTCGAAGGCTCGCGCTTTATCCGCCTGAAGACCCTTCAGGATCACATGGCCAGCGGTGCGCTTGATGGGGAGCTATTCTGGACGGAACGCCGCGCTGCTGCGGGGTGATCCGTGACACCTGCAAATATCACCAGGGACGGTGAATCGTCGGCTAAAAGCGCACCGGGCACAATCTGCCCGTCCTGTGGCCAGTCCAGGAATACACTGTCGCTCTATGATCTCGCCGGCATTCCGGCACAAAGCACATTGCTTTTGCCGGACCGCGCCACCGCGCTTGGCTTTCCAACCGGAGACATGGCGCTGTGCTGGTGCCCCGAATGTGGGCTGGCCTTCAACGCCCGGTTTGATCTGGCACGGGTCGATTACGGCACCGGATATGAGGACGCGCAGGGCGGTTCACCCACGTTCAATGCATTCGTTTCCGATCTGGCACAGGACTGGATCGACCGGTTCGACCTCAAGGGTGGGCATCTGATTGAAATTGGGTGCGGCAAGGGCGATTTCCTGCGTCTGATCTGCGCCCAAGGCAGCTGCAGTGGCACCGGTTATGACCCGGCCTACGTGCCGGGCCGCAGCGCGGAACACGACGGGCTGACTTTCCATGCCAAGGATTTCACCAAGGCCCATGTACCAGTGGAGGCGGATTTCATGATCTGTCGGCACACGCTGGAACATATTGGCGACGTGGCGGATTTCCTGGCCCTGATGCGGCAAGCCGCCGGGGATGGTGCCCGTCTGCGCTTTGGCGTTGAGGTGCCGGACCTGCGACGCATCCTGATCGAAGGCGCGTTCTGGGACATCTATTATGAACATGCCAGCTATTTCACCGCCGGGTCTCTGGCGCGGGCCTTCCGGCAAGCAGGGTTCGATGTGCTCGATCTGCGCCGGGTTTATGGTGAGCAATACCTGATCATCGAAGTTGCGGTGTCGGATCAGCCCTCACCGCTACCTGAACCGGCCGACGATCTGGGCGAGACCACAAAGCTGGTCGCAGAATTCCGCGATACCGCACGGGCCCGCATCGACGGGTGGCGACAACGCTTTGCCGCCTGGCGTGACGCGGGACAGCGCGTGGCGCTTTGGGGGTCCGGCTCGAAGGCGGTGGGGTTTCTGACCACCGTCGGCGATCCCGGGATCGTCTCATGCGTCGTCGACATCAATCCTGCTCGACAGGGCCATTACATGCCCGGCTGCGCCGCGCCCATCGTGGCACCCGAAGCCCTCACCGCAGAGCGCCCGGACGTCGTGATCGTGATGAACAGTATCTATCGCGACGAAATCGCCGCCCAGATTGCCAGCATGCAACTGTCCCCAGAAATCCTGACAACTGATACCACCCCGGAAATGGAGCCAACGCAATGACCGCCACACCTTCTGTGCCTGCCTGTCCGGTTTGTGGCGGCAACCATGCTAGGCTTTTCTTTTCACTGTCCGATCAGCCGGTGCTGATCGGCGTGCTATGGCCGGATGCGGCCAGCGCCCGCGCCTGCCGCCGGGGGGATATCGATCTGGCCTTCTGCCCCAATTGCGGATTTATCTGGAATGTGTCCTTCGATCTGGACCGGATCGAATACGATCAGCAATACGACAACTCGCTGCATTTCTCGCCAACCTTTCAGAACTATTCGCAGAAACTGGTCGACCGGCTGGTGGACACCTATGGGCTGCATCAGCGCACCGTGGTCGATATCGGCTGTGGCAAAGGCGACTTTCTGGCCATGCTCTGCGAGGCCGGCGGCAATACCGGGTACGGCTTTGATCCATCCTACGAGGGCGAGCGGGTCAGCACATCGGCCGCTGACCGCATCACCTGGTCGAATGACTATTATGGCGAAGAACATGCCCGCCTGCAGGCCGATCTTCTGGCCTCGCGCTTTGTCTATGAACACATCCCGGCTCCGAATGATTTCCTGCGGATGATCCGGCGCTCGATCACCGATCCGGACCGTACAGTGATCTATTTCGAAGTGCCGGACACTGATCTGATCATCCGGCAGGGTTCGGTCTGGGATGTGATTTACGAGCATTGTTCCTATTTTAGTGTCGAATCCCTGACCCGGTCCTTTGCGGCCTGCGGCTTTGACGTGCTGCGCGTGGAAGAGACCTTTGAGAAGCAGTTTCTGACAATCGAAGCACGGGCCGCGGGAACGGATACCGGCAATCCGGGCAACGACACCGGCAATCTCGGGCAGCTGACAGCCGATGTCGCGGCATTTGGCGAAACGCAGAACACCAAGATGTCCGACTGGCGCGACCGGCTGGCGCAATGGCGCGCCGAGGGCCGCCAGGCTGTGGCCTGGGGTGCCGGTGCCAAGGCGGTTGGTTTCCTCAACATGCTGAAGGATCGCGACACGATCACCCGTGTGGTCGACATCAACCCCCATAAACAGGGCAAACATCTGGCCGGAACCGGCCAGCAGATCATTTCGCCACAGGCACTGACGGAAGATCCACCCGATGTTGTCGTGTTGATGAATCCTATCTACCGTAACGAGATAGCGGCACAATTGGCAGAGCTTGGGCTTACGCCTGAATTGATCAATTCCTGATACGAAACGCATTGAAGCAACAAGAGAGGCCCCGCATGTCAGCTCCTACCGGATCCTTCCCCTGTCGGTTTTGCGGCACATACCTCAAGCATACGCTGGTCGATCTCGGCATGTCGCCATTGTGCGAAAGCTATGTCGCCGAAGAAAACTACTCGAAGATGGAGCCGTTCTATCCGCTCCATGCCTTCGTTTGCCACGAATGCCATCTGGCACAGCTGGACGAGTTCGTCCCGGCCGAGGAGATATTCACCGAGTATGCCTATTTCTCGTCCTATGCAGACAGCTGGGTGGAACATGCGCGCCGCTATTGCCATGACATGAAAGACCGTTTCGAACTGGGCTCTGACAGTCAGGTGGTCGAGGTGGCCAGCAATGACGGCTATCTGCTGCAGCATTTCGTAGCGCTCGGCATCCCCTGCTATGGGGTGGAGCCCGCAGAAAACGTGGCCCAGGTTGCCATCGACAAGGGTGTCCCAACCGAGGTCGCGTTCTTTGGCGTCGAGACGGCCCAAAAACTGGCCGCGCAGGGGCGGCAGGCGGATCTGATCCTGGGTAAGAACGTATTGGCGCAGGTGCCCGATCTGAACGATTTCGTGGCCGGGCTGAAGATCATGATGAAGCCTGGTGCGGTAATGACGATCGAATTTCCGCATCTTCTGGCCACCATGGAAGGCAACCAGTTTGATCAGGTCTATCACGAGCATTACTGCTATTTCTCGCTGATTGCGGCAGAGCGGGTCTTTGCTCATCACGGCATCCGGCTGTTCGATATCGAAGAGGTATCCACCCATGGCGGGTCACTGCGCATCATCGGCCGCCACGAGGAAGACGACACCAAACCGGTGACGGATCGTCTGGTGGCTTTCCGCAACCGGGAACTGGCCGCAGGGCTGGACCGGATGGAGACCTATGCCTCTTTCGACGAACAGGTTCGTGAGACCAAACGCAAGGCGCTGGAATACCTGATCGCTGCGGCGCGCGCGGGGAAACAGATCGCCGCCTATGGTGCGCCCGGCAAAGGCAACACCTTCCTGAACTATTGCGGGATCAAGACCGATCTCATCAGCTATACGGTGGATCGCAATCCTTACAAACAGGGCCGTTATCTGCCCGGCTCACGGATTCCAATTCACCACCCGGATCGGATTGCCGAGACAAAACCAGATGTGATTGTAATCCTGCCCTGGAACTTCCGTGACGAAATTGCCGAGCAGCTGGCCTATACCGCCGAATGGGGTGCTGAGCTGGTGGTTTTTGTCCCCGAAGCCACGGTGCTGGCACCACAGGAAGCTCGGGCGCGGGCCTGAACAAAAGAAAAAGGATCAGCCATGAAAGTCGTTTTGTTCTGTGGGGGTCAGGGAACCCGGCTGCGGGATTATTCCGATCAGATCCCCAAACCGCTGGTGCCGGTGGGCGGGCGTCCGATCCTGTGGCACATCATGAAGTATTATGCGTCTTACGGGCACAAGGATTTCATTATCTGCCTTGGCTACAAGGGCGAGACGATCAAACAGTTCTTCCTGGACTATGACGAGCGGGTGAATAACGACTTCGTCTTCGAAAACGGCGGCGCCAAGATCGACGTGCTGCAAAGCGATATTCAGGACTGGCGCATCACTTTCGTCGATACCGGTCAGAACACCAATATCGGTGGCCGCCTCCTGCGCGTGCGCGAGCATCTGGAAGGCGAAGAGATGTTTTTGGCCAACTATGCCGATACGCTGACCGATCTTGATCTCGATGCGATGATCCAAGGCTTTTCCGCCACCGATGCGGTCGCAGGCTTCTGCTGTGTAAAGCCTCCTTATTCCTTCCACCTGGTGTCTTTCGGTGGGGACAGCCGAGTGGCGCAGATCTCGGATATCAAAGATTCTGGCATGTGGATGAACGGCGGCTATTTTGCCCTGCGGCCCGAGATTTTCGACAATCTGCACGAGGGCGAAGAACTGGTGATTGAGGGGTTCGAACGTCTGGTTCAGAAAAAGCGCCTTTACGCGCATCAGCACGAAAGCTTCTGGACCTGCATGGACACGTTCAAGGAAAAGCAGGCGCTGGATGATCGTGTAGCCGCGGGGAATACGCCCTGGCAGGTCTGGAAGGACGACTGAGACAATGCGTGAATTAGGTCTTGGGAAACTCGGCACGGTACTCTGTCTCGGCGCTCATAGCGACGATATCGAAATTGGTGCGGGCGCAACTATTTTGCGGCTTATTCGCGATAATCCGGATGCCCATATCGTCTGGGTGGTCTGTGCAGCCTCGGGTATCCGCGGCGAAGAGGCCCGGGCCAGCGCCGAACGCTTTCTGGAGGGCGCGGGATCGTCAGAGGTCGTGTTGAAGGATTTCCGCGACGGCCATTTCCCGCATCAATGGGCGGAGGTGAAGGCGTTTCTGGAAACGCTGAAAGTGCACGATCCCGACCTGATCCTGACCCAATACAAGCAGGATTTGCATCAGGATCACCGCATACTATCAGAGCTGACCTGGAACACGTTCCGCGATCATACGATCCTGGAATACGAGATTCCGAAATGGGATGGAGGGATGGGTGCGCCCAACGTTTTCGTCCCCGCCTCTAAAGCGGATACCGACGCCAAGATCGCATTGCTGATGGAATGCTTCGCATCGCAGGCGGGCAAGCACTGGTTCGATGACCTGACCTTTCGCGGCCTGATGCGGTTGCGCGGTCTGGAATGCAACGCCCCGGACGCGCTGGCCGAAGCGTTCTATGCCCGAAAGCTGCGATTGGGTTATTAGGGTCGATCAAATCCAGCCGGGATTTCTCAGCTACCCTCGGATTGTTGCCCGGCCCCTGCAACCAGCTACAATTGGTGCAGAGGTCAGACCCTTCCATTGCCAGTCCCTTAAGTCAGATCACATCGAGACTAGTTCAAATAAATGCCTTCATGGAGCTGCAAGAGGGTTGCCAAGCTCAAGTGGAGAGCCCTCTCTCGCCCTCCCGTTTGCGCGTGCTAAGGTTCCCTATATGCAGCAACATCGAGTCAATGACGATCAGGACACCGATCATCTCCAGGCCCTCTTCCAAAGCTGCCAACTTTGCATATGCAAAGTTGTCCGGGCCATGTTTCATTACATACGCGGACGAGATGATCTCGATGCCCATAGCGCCAGTCAGGAATACAATAGCTGCGATGAATAGCCTTACGCGCAGATCAATTGGCAATTTCCACCAAAAATAGCTCATTAGAATACAAAGCAGTGTTACGACGATTGCCATCACGCGAACCCAGCCGGGCACGACATGATCACCAAATTTGCCTTTCATGCCGATCAAAGCCCCGGATCTTTCATGTAGCTGAAAGAATTCATCACCGGCCATATAGAGCAATATGCAAGCAAACAGAACCCAGCCTATTGCGGCAGTACTTTGATTTCTCTCTAAAAATGCTGAATACAGCATAAGAAGACCGCAAGCCGCCAATAGCCCTGTGCTGAATATCGCACCGACTTTGCGCTCTGTATTCAAATCGAACCAAAAAGTAACGTCGGCGCTAAACCTCCCAATCTCCAGGCGTGTAATTGTTCCAGCGACGTGTTCCCGGTATTGCAGCGCAATATGGAACACGATCAAGAACATCACTGCGCCAATCAAAATGATCATTATTCGTTTGTGCAGTTCACCTCGCATATAATACACCCTAGCTTTGTTGGTGGTCACATGTTTTGACCAAGGTCCTCCATGTAGTTGAGGACTTAATTTGTTGTATTTAATAATATTTACCGTTCTTGTGCTAGTTTTGGTTTTCTGCACATCGGAGAAACCCGAGTGATGGCCATGACGCAATCAAAGCGTACGGCATTCATGCGGCTATACCTCTGCGCAAGAGCACTAGGCCACGGCCGAGGTAATCTAACTCACCCCTCCACGTGCTGGATCAACAAACCGCCAGAGATATACTCTGACGGTTTGTTGAACTTTAAAGAAGGTATGGTAATCTTGCGTCACATCAGCAAATCGAAAGTTTCAATCGGCATGGACTGATCCCAGATAGTCACATCCGACATCGTTCCGTTGAAGGCTTTTGTAACTTCGCCTCCACCATTACTGCTGGCCCACCCAAGGCCGCCAAGCTGTAGGTTTTGCTGGTTTCCGCTTAACTCGAAGTCAAAATCTTCGGTTGCCACCAGTTCACCATTCACAGCGAGACCAATCTCACCATTACCGAACCACGTCCGAACGTCGTAGTCCTTATCGGCATCAAAGTTTTGATAGGCGAGATATGCGTCCTCACCGGTTTCCGCATCCTGGAAACGAAGGATCAGCTCCGCACCTTTAAGGTAAATTGAAAGGTGATCGCCACCGTCATAGCCACTGGCATCCTTGGAAAGCAGGCCTTGTGTACTCCACAGATCGTCAGCATTAACCGTGAAAGCAATCGTGCCTTCTTCCAATTCCAAAGCCTGATCATGGTCCAGATTGGCGATACTATTCTTCTTTCCAGTGAATTCGATCTCGCCCACCTCAAAGACAGTCTTAGCACCGGTATCAGCCGGGGTTACTGCCTCTTCGAGTTCAGCTACCGGTGCTTCGGGTTCAGCTACCGGTGCTTCGGGTTCAGCTACCGGTGCTTCGGGTTCAGTTGCCGGCTCTTCAGGTTCGGTTACTGGCTCTTCCAGCCGCACCTCGGAGCCCTTCATAAGCTGCTGCATCTGAACCGGCGTCCATTTACCTTCAACGATAGCAACATTTGAAATTTCACCGTCGAACACGGTGTTGTAACCAGCTTCACCTGTTTCACTACCCCAGCCGAGGGCACCAATTTGCAGATATTCCACATTTTCTGCCAGATTCATTGAGAAATCCGCAGAATGTACCTGCTGACCATCCAACCAAACTGCAACCTCATTGTCACCGAATGCAATCTGAAGATCATAATCCTGATTAGCTTTAATCCCTTTGATCCGGGCTATCTCGTCTCCCGAACCATCCTGGAAACGCACGACCAGAGTGCCATTCTCGATATAAGCAGCCAGGTGATTGCCACCACCGGCGTAATAGCTGGCATCCTTAGAAAGCAACCCTTTCCTACCCGATACGGAATCTGCATTGAAGCTGAGTGCGATGGTGCCAGTTTCTAGCGACAGTTCGCTGTCATGGGCGACCTCTATCACGTCCGAGCTTCCGCTGATACTCTGCGTTTTCAGCATGCTGAATGCAGCGCCATCAAGCTGGTCGGCATTGGTCTGGTCTGAATCGTCTGGCTCGGTCAGTTCTGGATTGGAAGGTAGCGGCTCGGCCGGCGAATCCTCCGGAGGGATCGGCTGAGGGCTTGAAGGCTCTGTTACATCGGATGAGCCATCAAGCAATTCCGAGAGTCTTTCATTCGCCCCATATTGTTCAGAAGCACTTCCTTCGACAGGACGCAGATCCTCAAGCGTCATGCCAAGTTTGATATCACCCTTAAAAAACTGAGCGTAATCATCCGTATCAGACTGGAAGTTGGAACCAACTTCCTGCTTGTAGCTGGCAAAGAAGTTTCCGTAGCTTATATCCCCTCCCCCTACTTTCGAGGCCTTGTGAACAGTATCTGGGATGTTCACTACCGTATTATTTATGGTGGTGATATTAGTGCCGTATGTACCAACCTTAATGGCGTTCAACATACCGGTGGAGATAATGTTCTGCTCGATCAAAATATTATCGTAAGTCGTATCGGCGAGGAAAATACCCTGAACATTTGCATGGCTCTCGGCAAGAAAAACGTTCCCGCGGATGACGCCGTCCGACGATCCGCTAGCAGGCGATGAGCCTTGGAACTGCATGAAATCCAAGTGAGCACCAGGCTGAGGGTGGAAAGTACCGCCGTGCGTATTATTTTCGATCAGAAAATTGTGCACGCCGATAAACTTAAGTCCATCACTTCCGGTGTCATTAACGTAATTCTCGGAGACCGTAAGCCTGTCGGCACCATTGATCACAAAGCCAATTTTGACATCATGCACGTAGTTACCACTGAGGACCAAGTCATTGCTGTCCTTGGTATAAATTCCATAGTGCCCATCATACGTGTTATCAATCTTTCCGTGGACTTCAGAGTTCAGGAACTCCACGTGATTGCTGTCCGTGATCGAGACAAGTTTTGACGTAGAAGAGCCATTACTTGGGCTAGCCACCTTAACGTCGTCAATGCGCAGATGGCTAGTATTGTCGATTCCGACACCGGAAAATACAGCTGGGTTGTCTGAATCCGCCGATTTGATAGTAACCATACTGTCATAGCTGAGGTTATTGAATTTAACCCCGCCATAACTTCCGGGAGAAAGGAGTATGGTATCTCCACCTTTCGCAGAAGAAAGAGCGGACAAAAGTTGAGAAGTACTTGAAACAGTGATTGTTGCCATAGTGTTTCTGCCTTACTTAGGGGGGGCAACAAATCTAATTGTTGCTGTGAGTGGTTTTGGTTTGTACTAACTCTGCAACTGGTATTCCTGTCAGCCATCCCGCTGACAGGATTCACGGTATCAGCACGCCAACTACCTGACGCGATTGAAGTTTTACTCGAACATTTCTGTTGAACAGGTTGCCTCGTAAGTGTGTTTTTTCTGCGGTTCTTTTAAGACCCAATTAATTTAGTAAGGTGGCGCTCTATTCCCATCAAGTTTCAGAAACAGTATCGGCATTTTCCCACATAGCGTTTTCTAAACATTTCAAAACCCAGATGTAGTAGCGGTTCGAAATATCGCACACACTAGATTGTTAAGAAAAAAATTTCCTATTACATTCAATCGAGTGTGAAGAATGGCAAAAATATGACCCTACGTCATAGGGGTGACGGCGGAAATCCGCCATTCCCGGGTAAGAAATACTAGTTTAGAGAAGGTTGGGGTTGTTGACGCAGACAAATCGATTCGATTATGCGCCTAACTCTGCCCGAATAGACAATTCAATGGCAAATTGCCTTACTGCGTAGCCTGCAGGCAGTGAATCACTATTTTTTAAAGAAACCAATGATGCCTGCCCCACATTTTATTGGCACCTGCAATCGTTGGGGTGAAAAGAGGCTATTTCCCAGGCTGAGCGCATATCATGGACTTGGTGTTTTCGTGCTTCCGTCATCGTGACCGTCGCTGTAGCCTTGCAGCCAAGTTTTACGGGTTTGCCAAATCTGCAGCCAAGTATCAGCATTGGATCGTGCACTATCACTCTGTTTCAGCCACGCCTGCAAAGAGTAGGCAGTCAGGCGAACCAAGACTAATAGCCGAAAAATCTGACGACATAGCCAAGATCGCAGCGGGCTCCAATGTTTTTCAGCAAATGTGATCTTGGCGCGGATCAGGCGCTCCATCTTTGCCGCTCGGACTGTGTCCGACAATCCGCCATAGTGAATGATTTCGGCCTGCGGAGTAATCATCGGACGGGCACCCAGATCCCGACGAGCACGTCGACACAGATCGGCTTCTTCTCCATACATGAAGAACGCCTTGTCGAACCCACCCAATGTCTCCCAGTCCTGACGTGCTATGAGCAGGAAACACCCAGTTATGATATCTACCTGCCGCACGCTGTCGCGCTTCCAGCCGCCGTAGGCCGCCGGGTTAAAGATCGGGCTATTTGGAGCCATCCGCAATAGGCCTGTAGCCCAACAGAACTGGCTCCAAAGAGACATTTCTCGCCAGCAAGAAGTTGGATTGAGGGACCCGTCACCAAACAATGTTCGCCCCCCCCAGATACGCGCCTGGGGCTGTTGCCGGGCAAATGCCATCAGCCGGTCAATGGAACTATTTTGTAAGAGCGTATCGGGGTTAAGCAGCAAAAGGTAATTACCACTCGCTTCTTTTACCGCTAGGTTGTTAGCTGCTGCAAAGCCCAGATTGTCCTGAAGAGTCATCAATCGAATTTGCGGAAATTCGGCCCTGATCGCTTCGGCGGAACCATCCGAAGAAGCGTTGTCAACAACAATCAACTCAAATTCGGTTTCTCGAGTTTCGGTAAAAACAGAGCGCAAACAATCAAGAGTAACGTCACGGGTGTTGTAGCTGACGACAATGATCGAAAGTATAGGATGGTCATGCATAGGAAAAACAGTTATCAGATTCAATCTTGCTTGTGCCCATAACGCGTATATCGCGGGGTACTGCCAGCACGCTTGTATTTGAGCACCCCACTCGTAGTCTTATTCTCCTCCGGATGGGTCGCATCTTTTTCTTCCTGTTTGTTATCATCAAGCAACCAGGCCCCGGCACCAAGTAGAAAGATGAAAAAGACGTAGATGACCTTCCAATAGTGAACTGTCCAGCCTCCCAGGTAAAAACCAACCATACAGGCAAGATAGCCCATCCTATAATTGGAAGAACGGTCACTCAGGCCGGATTTGAATATGATTGGAATAAACAGCGCAAAAAAGGCCAACTGCAACAATAGGGCAGCGGGCAAGCCATTAAACACCGCAGGCTGCAGCCAATACATGTCCATACTGCCGCTCTTCCACTCAGGGCGATACCACGTACCGAGACCAACCCCAAAAAGTGGGTTTTGTTGGACGTTTATGACGCCAAACCGCCAGATCAATATACGGGCATAGGCTGTGTATGAGTTAAAGGCAAAAAAAGAAATAAAAATTTCTGGCGTTGATCGATTAGCGGCTATTTCAATCGCAACAACAAGTGAAAGTATGCCACTACTGAGGATGATCCAACGCTGTTTGATCCTGTGCAAAACGCAGTCCCAAGAAATCAACCCGAGCTGTGCAATTATTGCTGTCAGCGGGCCGGAAGACAGGGAGAGAAAAGCGGTTCCCGTGATCAAGGCTGTCCTGAACCAACGTTTCCACAAGGGAACCCCATATCCTAAGACGTAGTAAGTCAGAGCAACCATCCCGCCGCAGAAGATTCCGAAATGAATTGGATGCTGAAAGACCCCCTGCACCCGATCCAACCCCCATCGTGGGTCTTTCGGAACGTCATAGCCGGAAAACGTCACTCTGTTTGCAAACTCCAGCAAGATGTTCTGCTTGGTCATCGCTTCATAGAGTGCAAAGGGCAGCATCAACATTACAACCCAGAACAACATCCGAACTACTGCAAAAAAATCATCCGCGCTACGTATATAACAGCGCGCCACGAGATAGGGTCCCATAGTCTCAATGAAAAAAATTCCGGATGGTTCCAAAGCGAGGCCCGGACCATGCAAAACGGAGTAACCGAGCGCCACCCAAAAGCACATCCCGAGTAACGCCACATCGGCAACACGAATGCGCCCGGCTCGACCTTGCAACCACATAATCAGCCCTGGCACAATCCAAAGAGTGAGTACGAAACGAGACATACTCATTTGAATTACACCAATCTGAAAAAAGAAGGGAACAACCAATGAGAGAATGAGCAGACGCAGCACGAAAGGCATCCGATACGCGGCGACTTCTTTGTCCGCGTTTGTCGCTGTGGGGACAGAATTTCTTGTAGTTTCCGCCATCAAGAGAACCTCAATTGACGCATGGATAGCTTATCAATCGGACGAACGCATATTTTTATCGAACCTGCATGCGTCTTTTTGAGTGACGTTTGCAAAAAAGTCGAGAGATTACTCGAGTTTTCCTGAACAAGGAGCTTATCACGCTTGATTAAGGAAGCCGCCAATCTGTCTGCGGTTTTAGTAACATCATAGTGTTTTTCAGATGGGACTATTCATTGGATGAATACAAATCAGCTAAACTGAGATTGACACACACGACTAAAATGTAATGATTTCGTGTCCTATCTTTAATGGTTCCGGAACTGTGCGTACTAGGGTCTGGACACATAGCCAATAGATGACGGGTTGCAGTTAAGGCGATGTCTGAGAAGTAGACCTTGAAACATCTGTCATATCGCGTTGCAACACGCCGCCAAGTCTTGAGCCTTCCGAACATAATCTCAACCCGGTTGCGGCGCTTATATCGCCGCTTTTCGTATTTGACCGTTGTATTGTGCCGCTTACGGCCTAGGATACAGGCACGTATCCCTTTGTCTTTCAACGCTTCTCTGAGCCAGCCGGCGTTATAACCGTGATCCCCGAGCAACCAGTCCAATTTTGACGAACTACCTAGATGGGTACGTGCTCTGACATAGTCGCCGACCTACCCGACAGCCACGAATAGGTTCAAAAGGCGTCCTTGACTGTCGCAGACAGCGTGCAGCTTGTGTTCATACCGCCCTTGGTGCGGCCATTCAGACGTCCGCCCCCTTTTGACGCCCATATTGGTCACCGCTCGTTTTTGAGCCGTGAAACACGCGGTGCTGCGGAGATCAATGGATCCTGAACCAACAAAGCTATCACCTCCTACGTTACCCAAAATTTCGCGCGGGCCCATTGCAGTCGGGGCTCTGGGTGTCATTAGAATCGTTAGTATGAAGTATTCATATGGCCGTTCCCAGTGCACTGTATAAAGAGACATCATATCCGAGGGGGTTGAAGAGGAATTGCTGCCCTCTGTTCGGGAATCGAACTAAAGCAAGGTTCTAAGAACGCACGGACCATCCACTTTGGGAATCCAAAGTCGGTCTGCGCCAAGGCTCCACCCTAGCGCGGCCTGTAGTTCTCACTTCTTCCGATCTATGACAAACAAAGGCTTGATTGGTTGGAAAAACCCATCCTAAATACTGAGAACTTTTATGTCGTTCGGTGAATGAAATATCATGAACTCCAAAGTCGAAGTTCGGAGTATCCCAGACCCTCGGCTCTGTCTGGGCTGTGGCGTGTGTTCGTATATCGGTGCCGAGGGCGACGTCACCATGATAGATATAGACCATGTCGGCACACGCCCAAAATTTTCTGAAACCATAAGCAGTCAGAAAACCAGAGAGATGCTTGCCGTCTGTCCGACCGTATTTACTGATTTTGGTGAATTGAAACGCCGTAATGACTACAAACCTGTCGTTAACAAAACAACCGAAAACAACTGGGGTGCAATCAGCGGCATCTGGGAAGGATATGCCACCGATGAGGAAATTCGCTTCAAAGGCAGCTCCGGCGGCGCTTTGACAGCGATTGCACAGTATTGCCTTGAACAGCGCGACTTTCATGGAGTGTTGCACACCGGTGAAAATCCTGAAGACCCGATCCGCAACAAAACCAGAATGTCCTTTGACCGCAAAGAGCTTTTGGCCGTGGTAGGCTCTCGCTACTCTCCGGCGTCTGTGTGCGATGGATTGGGACAGGTCGAAGCCGCACCCAACCCATGCGTAGTTATTGGCAAGCCGGTTGAAGTGGCCGCGACCCGAAACGCTATGAAAGTCCGACCAGCCTTGGCTGAGAAAGTTGGAGTTACGCTATCCTTCTTCTGCGCAGAAACCCCGCCGACGCAAGCAACGCGTAGCCTTATGGAGCGCTTTGGCGTCGCAGAATCCAATTTGAAAAGCCTGCGTTACCGCGGCTATGGCTGGCCCGGCTACTTCACTACCCGTAACGGGGATCAGCCAGTCAGAGAACGTCTGATCTACTATGAGGCCTGGGCTTATCTACAGAAATTTCGCCCCTGGGCTACTCATTTGTGGCCCGACGGGTCAGGGGAACTCGCTGATATCTCCTGTGGTGACCCTTGGTATGAACAACCAGATGGCAAAAACCCGGGGTTCTCCCTAATCGTCGCACGCACCAAACTGGGTAAAGACATCGTCGAGGGTGCCATCACCGCAGGCTACCTCACTGCATCGGTTGCCGAACCGTGGAAAATTGGCAAATCTCAAGAAGGCCTGCTCCGTAAGAAAGGCTCCGTATGGGGTCGACGGCTCGCGCATCGCATTCTTGGGATGCCGAACACTCAGTTCAAGGAGCTCGACTTGTTTAGCCCTTGGCGGGCCTTACCGTTGAAGGTGAAACTTCAGTCAACGATCGGAACGCTACGGAGAATCTTGCAACGCGGCATGTGGCGGGCCCCCTAAAATAGTCTCAGCCTTGTTAAGGTTGGGTAAAAGCACGACATCGAAGTGCGCTTGGGCAGCTGGTCTTTTGATCTGTGAAGCTACAATCCCCGCTGGCTAAAGCTTGGCAGATGTTTTCTTCTTAGTAGCACTCGATCATACCCAGCAACTTTATTTGGACTGCTGCAGGTATCTCAAACACTCAAATGTTTCGCGCGCGAAACATTTGAGTGATCATCACATAGTCCGCAACCAATCTTGCAATGCGTCAGCCAACTGCTCCGAAACCGCATCGCCAACCAATTCTATACTCCCTTTATCGGGAGTGAAGCGCATCTCGATTTCCGATGTCACGTGGGTGACGACCCGTTCGCGAGCCGGTATTGCCAAAACAGGTCGACAAGTGATGGCGTGTTGTTTAGCACCGGCCGAAGTTTTGGGAGACGCCGGTCGTTCAGCCAATGCTGATGACAGAACTTGTAGTTCGGCCTCGGCATTATCTGGGGGGCTGTTCTGAAGTTCTAATTTTAGTGCATCGGCAAATCCCGGATCACGAGTCATTTCGCGAACTAGTGCTAAGCCAAGCTTTTCACTGATTGCCGACGGGAAACGGAGAAATGTATCAAAGGCTTCGACCAAAACGATGAATGTACCAATCTTTGATCGCTTTGACCGTGTTGCATTGCCGAACAACCCCTGCAATGCGGCTTTCTGTGTTGGGTAAACCCCTTCCCGCATCGCACGCACGGCGATGCGGGCGCGCTCATAGTGACTTAGGTTCACTCTGATCTCATTTTCCTCGACCATCGCCACATAGGCATCCTGAGCGGTATCCGGAGTTATCACCATCGCCTTCACATGTGCGAATTTGGAATCCGAGGTTTCCTGATAAAGTCTGCGAAGCGCTGTCAGACGCCGCCACCCCGAGATCAAGCCATGGGTACGAGGTCCTGTTGTATCCGGCAATGCCACAACCTCAATGGGCATCTGCTGACCTCTCGCACGCAAGCTGTCCAGCAACGCAGCCATTTCTTCTTCGTTTTGTTCCAGACGGTCACGCACCAAGTGACGTTCATCAATCGCCGCCAAGGGCAATAACTCAATCATACGCCCTTCCTTTCGGGCGCTTTGTAGAACCTGGGTAACTTCCTCTAGCGCAGCTACGGTCGATGCTTCACCGGCCACCTGTGCGATAGGTGCCGTACTGGCTCCTAATGGTGCAGGTTTTGCCTCGGGCACCGCGCCCAGATAGCTCGGCTGGGCCGGGGTCAATCGCTTACGTTTTGCCATCTCTGCTTCTCCTCGCATGCCCTATATTGTTTTGTCCCGGGATCGTTATTCTGCCGCCTGTTTTGCTGCCAGTTCATCCCGCCGCCACACGCCGATCAACAACCGCTTGAATGCAGCATAGGTTGCGTCGAATGTTTCACGGCCACGTGCATAGGTTTCACGATTAAAATCGCGATAATCGGCTTCATAAATCCCGCTTACCTGCTCGCCAGCTTGTCCGATCAAAGCGGTGAAATCCTGTCGGTGTGGAGAAAGTGTCTTGCCCAGATAAGCTTGCATTAGGGCCGAAAGCTCCCCTTGCTGCGCCCCGTCATATCTTGTGATGACCGCGCGGACTGCATCCCACTCAAAGGCCATTTCAGGTCGCCCTAAAGCGCGGGCGGCAACGTTCTCACCATCTTCAATGCTGGCAAATGTCGAATGTAGCATGTCGAAAAACCGTCCTGTGGAGTCAAACTCTAGGAAAGATGCCCCAAGCGGCACCAACAGAATATCGGCTGCCGACAGGCCGTTTATAGTCAGATAGCCTAGGGCAGGCGGGGTATCTATGAAAACAAGGTCATAGTTCTCCAGCACGCCATCTGCGGCTAACCGGTCGCTAAGAGCATCCCAAAGTTTCCATCCTCTCGCCTGCATGCGCCAGACCGGGATTTGGAATTCGGCCCAGTACAGGTTCAGCTGTGCTCCGATCAGATCGATATTGGGCCAATGCGTTTTTTGGATGACATCTTCCGCGGTCATTTCTAACGCTGCGCTCAATGTGTCGTCGAGCGGCTGCGGTGGGTCACCGCGATCCAAACGCCTTTGATTTTCTATGCGTAGATATTCACCGTAGTGACGTGCCAACAGAGGGAAGGCCGTTTGCCATTCATCTTCGACACGACCACTAAAGATCGAAGTCATTGAGCCCTGACTGTCGAGATCGACTACAAGTACCTTGTATCCATCAAGCGCAGCAGACATCGCCAGATGCGCGGCAGTGGATGTCTTACCTACGCCGCCTTTGAAGTTGGCCACGGCAACCAATTTGGCAGGTTGACCCTCAGGTCGATAAGGCAGGTAGTTCTTTGACTTTGAGCCCTGCACACCGAAGAAGGCACGCAGCCGCAACACCTCATCCAGACTGAACCACTTGGCACCACCTTCGGTTTCGGATTGCCCTTGGGGCAGGTCAGGGTTTTGCTTTAGGACGCGACGAAAATGTGCTTGGGCAACAGGAATCAAATAGCGAGTGATTTCCCAAGTGGAAAACAGGCGTAAAGATTTTTGACCTTCACTGTTCAAACCTCGACTCGCAAGATCGGCCCGACCCTGAGCGCAAGCCTGAGCAATGGCTTCAAAGTCCTCTGATCCTGTGGGTAAGTCTAAATCTGCCAGCGCGGAATCCGGATCAATATTGAAATAGGGGGGAAGGGAAGTTCCGTCCTTAGCCATGGTGATTGCCGCCCAATGTATTGCCTTTTTGCTATGATACCCAAAAACACGGCACATGGAAGGTAAATGCGCATAAATAGATTTTTTCTCAGTAAAATAAGGGAGTAGTGGTGCGAATATAACGCATCGTAGAACGTTGTGAGCTTTCTTTTAGAGTTATTTATGTGTTATTTGCTGTTACAGTTTCCTCTTTTTCAAAAATTATCATTTAAAATCAAATTACTGATTGGTTTTTTTTCTTATATACTGACTCTGAAACCCCGATATAATGACTCTGAAACCCCGATCTGGTGACTCTGAACCCCCGTTGTGCGGCTATGTGGATAACTCTAGTGTAGGCGTCACTAAAACCACGAAAAAACGAGTCGGGTGGCGGCTCGACACGAAGGCTCCGAAAGAGAGCTACAGGAAAGAGGGCTATGGGCAGGGCAGTCACAGATACGGTAGGAGGACTTCTTCCAGACCGCAGGCAGCAGGGCGATTTCTTCGTCTGCGATGTTTTCGATGCGATCCCCAAGGATGATCTCGCCAGTATGGAACACCCGCTGTTCTCGCTAGCGACCCGTCCGGATCGCCGCATTCTGGAATACCAGCACAACAGCGTGCAAATCACGGTGACGCCATCGGTCAAAGGGCTGGCGACAATCCATGACAAGGACATCCTGATTTTTTGCATCAGTCAGCTTATGGCGGCGATCAACGGGGGGCGTACGGTCAGTCGAACGCTGCAGCTGAAGGCGCATGATTTGCTGGTGGCAACCAACCGAGAGACCAGCGGTGATGCTTACCGGCGGCTGCGCGAGGCTTTCGAACGGTTGGCGGGTACCCGTATCACCACCAACATCGTTACAGGAGAGGAAGAGACCACCACCGGTTTCGGTTTGATCGAAAGCTGGGAGATTGTGCGTAAAACCCGCGGAGGCCGGATGGCCAGTGTGACGGTGACCCTGTCCGACTGGTTATATCGGGCGGTGCTGTCGAAATCGGTGCTTACGTTGTCGCGCGATTACTTTCGTTTGCGTAAACCGCTGGAACGGAGGATCTACGAGTTGGCGCGCAAACATTGCGGGCGCCAGTCTGGCTGGGCGATTTCGGTGGACACGCTTTTGAAGAAGTCAGGCAGTGCCTCGCCGCGTCGTGTTTTTCGCAAGATGCTCCGTGATATGATCGAGGCGAACCACTTGCCCGATTACGAAATGCGCGAGGATCCGGGTGACCTGATACGGTTTGCCCCGCGCGCAGGGCTGATCGAATCAGATACACCTCCGCCGTTACTGGATGCAGAGACCCTGGAGGAGGCGCGCCGTCTCATGCCCGGTGTTGATGTCTACGGGCTCGAAGCGGAATGGCGCGGGGTTTGGATCCGCTCAGGCGCGCCGCGGTTAAAGAAGCCGGATGCTGCGTTTCTGGGTTGGGTACGCAAGCGGGCAGTGGGGTGACTGTTCGCTATTCGGTCACGACTTTTCCGACAGTTTCAGAATGTCTGGCAAATGTCTGTTTGATCCTGCTGTCTGAAACACTTCGGGATCAGACTAAACAAGAGTTTTCAGAATATACGACAGCCCGTGGCACATCGCTGTACTCCCGAGCAAAAATGCTTGACTAGGGAGGCTTGCCCTCGCGGGCTAATTGGCAAACAGCAATTTGTAACACAATCGCCTTATCCTGTCATATCACCAAGTGCGAACTTGAGGTGGCAAAGGAAAACGGTGTTTCTCGAATACATCTGACTGTGAGACGACTCAGCCGGCTCGTAGGCAAAGCAACTACCCCAACAGATCTGTTGCCGGGTTCTCTGCAACGTCCACATCGTCGTAATATTTCTGCGCCTGAGCCATAGAGCGGTGCAGCGACAGGCGCATGGCGGTCTGGATGGGCGCGCCGTCTAGCGCAGCTTGGGTTAGAAAGCCCGAACGCAGCCCGTGCGGCGAGGCGAAGTCCTCCGGCAACCCGGCCAACCGGAGGCGATGTTTGACAATCTGATAAATGCCGTCCGGGGAAAGCCGGCGTTTCAGCACACGATCCGCTTTTGAGACTGGTCTGAACAGCGGCCCGTTCTTAATCTGTCCAACCTCGATCCAATGGACCAGTGCCAGGGCTGCGCGGCCTTTGAGGACCAGCGGCGGCGTCTTACCTTTGGCTGTCGTCTTGGTCTCCAGTAGTGAGATCCAGACCAAGCTTTTTTCGCCGAATTCCTTCAGCGAGACGTCTTCAAACATCAGCCCGGTGATCTCCGATCGTCGTCTACCACCAGAAGCCCAGCCCAGAATCAGGATGGCGCGATCGCGGCAATCCCGACGCGAACCTCGGCAGGTGGCCAACAGCAGTTCTAGGATGTCACGGGTGATCGGGTGCGCGGATTTCGGGGTAGGGGGTCGCGCGGCCGCGCGGCGGGCCTTGGATCGGGCCTGGTTAACCTGTGGGCTACCGAAGGGGCTCTCAAGGTTCTTCATGCGGTGAAAGGCCAACCAAGACGCAATGCGCCGGTCCAGCGTCGACGGGGCCGGACAGGCGAGAGATTTGCGCAGCCCTTGGGCTATCAGCACCTCTGCCACCTGCCGTGAGTGGTCATCGGACGGGGCGTCGCTGAGATCGCGGGCGTGATCCAGGATGAAAGCCAGTGCGGTGGCTTCGCTTTCGGGCCAGCGCAGGGCCAGATCGAACCGGGCCGTTTTCCAGGCAGTCACATAGAGTAGGTCGCGCTCATAGGCGCGCAAAGTGTTGGCGGGAGTGCCGCGCACGTAGAGGTCAGTGAGGGCCTCCTGATCCTCTACGGAAAGGGCAGGGGAAGCAGCCGGTAGATAGGGTGCATGGGTGCTCATGCGCCCCATTCTGCGCCCCTTTCCCGGTGAAATCAATTACACATGATAAGGGATACTTATCATGTGTAATTGAAGAAGGCCAAACTTGAAAATGTTGTGCGCAAAATAGCTAAAAAACGACCGCAAAACAAAATTGGCGGTGAATAATGGGCTTTCCCGAATCTGCGCCACACACCGGCGTGAGGTTCTGTTGCGAAGTTTTGGCAATTGATACTGCGCCCTTTTTCAACTGACGGATTGCTGGAGCCGTTCAGCTGAGCGTTTGTTCACAGTCTCTTTTTGTGGCGTGTAGTAACCGAGGGGTGTTTTTCTATGTTTGATAGGGCTTAATACACCACGCTGAGTTTGTGGGGTACGGGTTCGTCCGGGGCAATCAAAACAACACTTGAGACAATGTAATTTGTTTGGAATATTGTTTCTGAAAGTTACTCGATTCCGAAATAATTCTTCTACGAACCGGAGCAATAAATTAAAGGCTGAGGATACCCGCCCGATTGCGTTACAGGGGCGGCCAGTTACCCGTGTTAAGATAAAGTACAAAAGGTGGTTTGTTTTGTCCCCCTCTAAGATACGCCTCTCTGTTGTTCTGCCAGAACTTGGGGCCCCGAGCCAAACATGGGTCTATAGACAAATCGATTATATGCCAGTGTTTGACGCACAGGTTGTTCATTGGCGGCAAGGCGTGTTCGCAGAGCAGATGGCTCAGAGATATAATTGTGTGAATGTTGGCGCACATGCCAAGCCAATTATTCGCACGGACTCCGGCCGATGGCTCCAACGGTTTGTCAATTTGGTGGACGGAAACCTGTTTGCTGCAGACCAGAGATCAATAGAACATATCTCGAGCGTGATTTCATCGCACAGGTCCAACGTTATTCTGGCGCATTTCGGTCACACTGGCCTTTATATGCTGCCAGTTGCCAAACAACTCGGAATACCAATTATTTTGCACTTTCACGGCACTGATGTTTCGACAATTCTGACAAAGAACCGCTGGTATCGCCAAAGCATCCGAAACTGTCTGAAAGATTTTCACGCCTGTATTGTCGTTGGTTCACATCAGCGGGAAAGGCTGAGAAGCTTTGGAATGCCTACCCAGCACGTAAGCCTGCTTCCGTGCGGTGTGCCAACAGAGCTATTCACACCGGCAACGACGCGGCAAAGAAAACTGTTTCGCTTTGCGATCGTGGCCCGCTTGGTAAAGCAAAAAGGTGTTGATATATCGATCAAGGCCTTTGCGCGCGCCTTTGACCAAGGCGCAGATGCAGAACTGGTTATTGTCGGAGCTGGCCCCGAGCGGCCGGCCCTTGAAAGCCTTGTCGCGTCACTTTCCTTAGGGGAGAAGGTCCGCTTTCTCGGAGTGATGAGCGAAAGAAATGTTGTGGAAGTGCTGTATGACTGTGACGCTCTACTAAATCACTCCGTAAGTATAAATGGTTCGGTCGAGGGGTTTGGTGTCGCTGTTGCTGAGGCCTCAGCCTGTGGCCTTCCAGTAATCGTGTCTGCCTGCGGCGGACTGATTGATCAGGTCAACGATGGTGAAACCGGGATTATTGTGCCCATCGGTGATGTTGATACGATGGCAGTCGCAATGCGGGAACTGGCCTTGGATCGGGAGTTGGCGCGCAAATATGGCCAGGCTGGGCGACGCCGCATGAGAGAGCAGTTCGACAGCCGCCATTTGAGTAGTAAGCTTCATAGCTTGCTGCTCGAAGCCATCAGCGCGCTTGATCAGAAGGCAGCACTAAAAAGGCCTGTTGATTGAGACGTTTAAGCACAGTCCAAGACCTGTTTGTGGATGACGAGACTAAGAATCTATCGCAGCGCACGCTGCGTGGTGGTGCGATCACGCTTTCGGCTCAGCTGGTAAAGCTTCTGATTAATCTAGGTGTTTTGGCAGTTCTGGCGCGGGTGTTGACGCCTGGGGACTTCGGCTTGGTCGCAATGGCAACGGTTTTTCTTGGTTTCTCTGCTCATATCAAAGATTTTGGCCTATCCACGGCAACACTGCAAAGTCAAACAATTACACATCAACAAGTCAGTGCATTGTTCTGTCTCAACGTCATGCTCAGTGCCATTCTCGCATGTGTGTTTGCCTTGCTCGCACCAGTATTGGCAGCGTTCTACGAAACACCTGCACTGGAAAGGATCGTACCAACGCTGTCCCTTGGCATTCTTGCATCCGGATTGGGAGCACAACATATCGCTTTGTTGCGGCGGCGCATGGATTTCTTGGTTGTAAGCATCGCCGAGGTTGGCGGGCTTCTGACAGGTGGCATTATTGGAATAGCACTCGCCTTAAACGGTATGGGGGTATGGGCTCTGGTGACGATGCAAGTGACGCAACCTTTTGTCGTTGCTACAATTGCATTCTTGTTTTGTCCTTGGCTACCTGGTTGGCCCAAAATGGATGCCGGTAGCTTCAAAATGCTGCGCTTTGGTGGCAATCTTACTTTGTTTAATCTGGTGAACTACGTAACGAGAAATGCCGATGACGCGCTTGTGGGACGGTATGTAGGAGACAACGCACTCGGGGCTTACTCTCGCGCTTACGGGCTCTTGATGCTACCCTTGCGGCAACTCTCGCGCCCCATAGCAGCTGTTACGATACCCGCTCTAAGCCGACTGCAAGATGACGCAACATCATTTCGAAGCTATTTCTTGAAGTCGGTAGAGGTAATTGCACTGGCTACCATGCCTACCGTTGTTGTGATGTTAATTTTGGCGGACGAGATCATTTTGCTGGTAATGGGTCCGCAATGGAGCACTGTAGCGCTTTTGTTCAAATTATTCGCACTCCTTGCCTTCTTCCAGAGTATCCCGATTGCCAGCTCATGGACTATGATAGCTCTGGGCCGAGCTGATCGAATGCTGAAATGGGGTGTTCTGCAGATGCTGATAGCCGTTCCTGTATTTGCATTGGGCCTTGTCTGGGGCACAGCAGGCGTGGCAGCTGCTGCTTCGGTGATGGGACTGATAATGATGGGGCCGGCACTTGCCTATGCCCTGCACGGCAGCCCCGTCACCTTTGCAGATGTGTTGAACGCGATCCGCGTTCCATTGTTGTTTTCCATCTCGCTGATGGCAGTGTTGTGGGTGTTCGAGTACCTTCTGCAAGATTTGTTTTTTGTCTACCGGATCGTTGCTGTGTCCGGGATCGCATTGATGCAATTCGCGATCACCTGCATAATCGTCCCGCGTTTGAGACAGGATTTAGTTCAATTTCTTGCTATCATGGCCCGGAAACCGGAAACTAAAGGGTAATTAAGTTAAAGGGTAATTACATGTATTTCAGGACAAACGAAGATATGAACCGTGCCATTTTGCATGGCCTGCGTGAAGTTCCTGAAGATATTGACCTCATTGTAGGAATTCCCCGCAGCGGTTTACTGGCCGCCATGCTGTTCTCATTGTACCTTAATAAACCGGTTACCGACCTTCAGGGGCTACTGGGGGGGAGAATGCTGAGCACCGGCAAACGACCGCTGCGGGGGAATGGCACCGACCCGATAGGGTCAGCACGTCGCATTCTTGTTGTGGATGATTGTATCTCGCAAGGGTCTGAAATGGACAAAGCCCGAAGCAAGATCGAGCAAGCTGGGCTAGCTGACCGGGTTCTGTTTCTGTCGGTCTATAGCTTCCCGGAGAACCCGCATAAGGCGGATATCGTACTGGAAGTTGTGCCGCGTCCGATGATCTTTCAATGGTCATGCATGCATTCGCCTGGTGTCACCTCGTTTTGTGTCGACATTGATGGCATCCTCTGCGCGGACCCGACTGAAGGACAAGACGATGACGGGCAGCGCTATCGCGACTTTTTGCACAATGCCAAGCCGCTGTTTTTGCCGGTGCATGAAATCGGTTGGCTGGTCACTTGCAGGCTGGAGAAATACCGTAAGGAAACCGAAGATTGGTTAGAGCGACATGGAGTCCGCTACCAGAAGCTGGTGATGATGGATTATCCAACTCTTGAAGCTCGTGAAAAAGATCGCCGCCATGCGGCGTTCAAAGCCGAAACTTATCTTCAGAGTGGCAAACAGTTGTTTGTTGAAAGTAACTCTGGCTTGGGAAATCATATTGCAGAAATATCCGGGAAACCAGTGCTGAGCTTCACTACCAACGCATTGTCACACCCGAATGCGTCACAGAGGATTGATATCTTACAACAAAAATCACGATATCATATTCGTCGCATTCGACGTGCACCAGGTAAATTAATCAAAATCACGTCGAGCGTGATCAGTGGCATTTTACCTTCGACGAAGCAATAAAATATCCAATGAGTGCGACATGACAAACCAGCTAAAGCACATCGGCCCTGAAACTGCTGCAGCCACCCAAATTTGTGACCTCAGGGAACTGTACGATTACATTCGGGAGGATAAAAAGGTCAACGACAATTCCATCTTTCGCCCAGGTTTTCAGGCGATGGCTGTTTATCGTTTTGGTGTTTGGCGTCAGGGTATTTCTCCGCGATGGTTCAGGATACTACTTAGCTTTATGTATAGGATAATGTATGTATTTGTGCGCAATGTATACGGAATCGAATTGCCGAGCACTGCCATAATCGGGCGGCGCCTGAGGGTTGCGCACCAGAACTCGATCGTCGTCCATCCCGAAGCGGTGATTGGTGATGATTGCATGATCCGGCAAGGCGTTAGTATCGGCATTTCTCGCGTTGCCCGCTCAGGCGACAACCAGCGTGTTGCGCCAATGTTGGGAAATCGCGTGGAAGTCGGGGCCAATGCAACGATTATTGGCCCCGTGAGTATCGGTAGCGATGTCGCCATTGGGCCGAACACAGTGGTGATTGCGGATATTCCTGACAATTCAATTGTGATGGTTCCATTGCCGCGGGTTATTCCACGACCCACTGGTGTACAGGGGTCGGAGAGGCTGGGCTGAAGAGCTTTTGGTGCAATATGAGTAGCAGTATTATTAGTTTTGTAAATTGCGGAGATGAAGCAATGACGGCCAGTGACGCCGCCGCCGCGCTTGAATTTTATCAGAAGGCCGCTGCAGAATCTGAACAACCCGCTGCCCAGTTGATTGTAAAACTGGCGCGGGCTGCTATGGCTGCTGATGATGCTGCGATGGCCGCTGATTGGTGTACGCGCGTAGTTGATGGGAACGCAGGGTATTCCGAATGGGCCAGCGCAGCGGCCATCATGCAGAAATGCCCAAGCGAGGTGATCCCCGCTAAGCGCCGTGGAATCCGGGTCGCGATAGTTTCAACTTGGACCACCCGGACATTCGGGCCGCTTCTGAAATTAGCGGCCGCGCGCTGCGGTATGCAGATTGAAATCTGGGAAGCCGAGTACGGCCAGTATTTTAATGAAACGATAGAGCCCGGTTCGGGGCTTTTTCAGCAAGAGCCCGACTTTGTCATACTGCTTCCGGATGAGCGTGCGCTCGGCCTAGCCGAAAAAACCAACACCGAATTTCAGCCAATTGATGAAGAATTGGCTCGTTGGACAAACGTGTGGGAGAGCATAAGAGCACACTCTCACGCATCGATCGTTCAAGTTGGCTTTACGTTGAGGTTAGGGAGCCCCTTAGGAAATTTCGCGGCAGGCTTTGGGGGCTCCAGATTGACCCAAGCGGTACACCTGAATTCAGCGCTCGCGAATGCCGCGAATGCCGCAGATGTTGCTTTTGTTGACGCTGACCAGTTAGCCGCGCGGAATGGAAAGGCAGAATGGTTTGACGAACGATCGTGGTATCTGGCAAAAATCCCATATGCACCAACGGCGCTTTGCCAGCTTGCTCATCAAACCGCAGTTGTCATTGGTGCCCGAATGGGGATGTCACGCCGCTGCTTAGTGCTGGATCTGGACAACTTGCTCTGGGGCGGCGTGATTGGTGATGACGGATTGACGGGGATCCAACTGGGTGAAGGCGCCAAGGGTGAAGCTTTTGTAGATTTCCAGCGGGAAATCAAGAATTTGGCCAATTCGGGTATCGTTCTGGCGGTCTGCTCGAAGAACGACATTGATGTTGCGCGTGAACCTTTCGAGCGTCATCCTGAGATGGTTCTGAGCCTAAAGGATATCGCCCTATTTGTTGCCAACTGGCAACCGAAATCCGAAAATATCCGCAAAATTTCCGAAAGTCTGGATCTCGGTCTTGAGAGCCTGACATTCTTCGATGACAACCCTTACGAGCGGGAGGAAGTGCGTCGACACGTACCGCAGGTGGATGTTCCAATCTTCCCTGACGACCCGACGCTTTATCGTTCAGTGTTAGAAGCTTATCCCTATTTCGAACAAGGAAGTTTCACGGATGCAGAGGCGCAGCGCGGCATGCAATATCGCGCCAGAGCGCAGGCAAAGGAACTAAAAGCAAGTTCTGGATCTTTGGAGGATTACCAACGCAGCCTCGAAATGGTTGCTCAGATCGGAGCTGTGGATGACTTGAATATGAGGCGTGTTGTTCAGCTAATTAACAAAACGAACCAGTTCAACGTCACAACCCGGCGGCGCAACAGGGCCGGCGTCGAGAGTTTTGTGGAGAAGCCGTCGAATTGGCATTTCTGGGTAAGGCTGAAGGATCGTTTTACAGATCATGGTCTTGTGGCTCTTGCTCTGGGATCTGTCGTGGACGAGATGTTGGAGATCGACACTTTTCTGATGAGTTGCCGGGTCATCGGCAGGGGGCTTGAAGACGTCATCGCGTATGAGATTGCCCAAATCGCCGCACGGCGTGGCGTGCAACACATTCGAGGCATTTACATTCCGACTGACCGCAATGGTATGGTCGCCGATCTGTATCCTCGACTGGGCTTCACTGCAGCACGAGCTTTGGAAGAAGGATTATTTGATGCCACCCCGTCAAGTTTCACTAGTATTCAACCTATTACTGTCGAATACGCGGACCAAAAAAAGGCAACCTGATGGATATCCACCAAGAACTAACTTTTGTTTTCCGTGATATTCTTGCGAGCCCGACACTTGAGTTGAGCAACGAGACAACTGCCGAAGACATTGATCAGTGGGACTCAGCCATGCATATTGTTCTCATTTTTGCAATTGAGGATCGTTTTGGCTTTAAATTTTCAGGAGGTGAACTGGAAACACTTTACGACATACAGAGTCTAAAATCGGTGATCGAACAGCGTGCCACCCGAACATAAGCACCCTGTTCGTAGCATGGGATCATTGAGCGTTGTATCTCACTGTTTGCAGTCAAATCTTGCCACCGGTAGTTGAGTGGCGATTGACCCCAGTGAACAAATAAGACCTAGGTTGCGGGCAGATTGGTTGGGCTGAAGATTTCTTCAGGCTCTTGTCACCAATTTTGTTGGTAGTTCACGTGATGCAATTGCATTGCGGGTGTCGACGATAGGAAGTCCCAAGCGGATGAGCTTTTCATAGTCAATCGCATCGTGGTCTGTCGAAATCAGGATGATATCATAGTCAGCGGCTTCGACGTCATGAAGGTGAATAGCCTTGCGATCTAGCAGGTGCAGAAACTCGCGCATACGTGGAATGCTACCGACATGCGGATCAACGAAATCGACTTCGGCTCCATTGTCCAGCAGCATATCCATCAGAACTACCGAAGGGCTTTCCCGCATATCCGGGACATTCTTTTTGTAGCTGATACCCACCAGGAGAACCCGAGATTTCGAAAGGCCTTTTCCGAATTGACGATCCAATACTTCACGTAGTTTTGCGATGACGTAATGCGGCATGTTCACGTTAATTTCGCCCGCCAGTTCAATGAAGCGAGTGGCGTGTCCGTATTCGCGGGCTTTCCAAGTCAGGTAAAATGGGTCGATCGGGATACAGTGACCGCCAAGACCAGGACCGGGATAGAAAGGCATGAATCCGAACGGTTTAGTTGCAGCACCATTGATCACCTCCCAGACGTCGATCCCCATCGCGTCGTAGATCATTTTCAATTCGTTCACGAGCGCGATGTTGACTGCGCGGAATATGTTCTCGGTGATTTTCACAGCTTCCGCTGTACTTGTAGAAGAGACCGGTACGACCTTTTCGACGACCTTGTTGTAAAAAGCCTCTGCTAGACGCCGTGCGGACTCGGAATCCCCCCCGACAATCTTTGGAATGGAATGGGTGCGATATGTCTTGTTGCCTGGGTCTTCGCGTTCCGGACTGAAGGCAACCCAAAAGTCCTTCTCGGACCGTAGGCTACATGACTCAAGAATCGGCGTCAAAATATCCTTTGTTGTTCCCGGAAAAGTCGTGGATTCAAGGACGACGAGTGTACCCGATCGCATGTACTCGGCAATGACTTCACCCGTTGCTTCGACAAAGGTCAAATTCGGTTCGCGGTGGCGAGTCAAAGGTGTTGGCACGCAAATAACGATGACATTGCAGTCGGAAAGACGCTTGAAATCTGTTGTCCAAGAGACTTTTTTCGCTTCCGAGGCTTCAGTCAGCATTTCATCCGTTACCGCTGCGATATAGCTGCTTTTGGAATTCAATCGCGTGATTTTTTCATGGTCGATGTCGAAGCCGGTTACGGAAAAGCCGCGCAGTGCAGCTGTTACCGCCAGGGGCAGACCAACATATCCAAGCCCAACAATTCCGACTTTGGCTGTCTGGCCATTAAGGGCCGCTAATAGCCCGTCTTCAATCGTATTTTTCATGTCCATATTATATACCATCCGGAAAAATTGCCTCGGCCCTTTCACCTGAGGGCATGAGCGAAACTCTTAGGGGAATTTTCAATTTCAGTATTTTTAGTTCAATCTCTTATTTCGCTGCAATCGCCACGTTACAGACAACGATATCCGCCGTCCCAAGGTGGCTACCAAATTTGCCCCAATACATTTCCGGGACGATACCGAAGTTGATACGTACTCATCCTGTTTCATTGAAACTATTCAGAGATATATCAAGTGGGCAATACCTAGTGCAATCCAACCACTCATCCTGAAGTCACCGCAACTGCCATAAAATAATTTCACAAAGCTCCTCTTTTGATTGGAAGTTACTGAGATTAGTACTTAGACCAATATCAACAGAAGAAGATATTCTTGGTGGAATGATCAGCGTTTCTTTCAGAGCTGCTTGCGCTGTGCGAATGAAAGGGTCGGAGAAGTAGATCTATTTTGGTTCCAAAGACGCCCGGCAACAGAGATTGTTTCTTGTGCGGTAATAGCCGAGGTTATGAAACGATGAAAAAACTCCTCGGACACCACGCTGTTTTCAACGAGACTCAACATGCGATCAGTATCAATTGCATCAAGTGAGATGGAACGCATACGTTCTCGGAAAAAGGTTCTAACGTTCGGATTAGTTCTGAACCAATGCAGAATCGGATCTGGACCCATTGTTGTGATTGGTTTCCGACGCAGCCATGCTTGTAATCCGCGGGCGACTGGCCATGCGCGCAAAATGGGCATCCGCAATGCAGCGGGTATTCTCTGAAATGCTAATATACGCTCATGGGCATCAAAGTCGATTTGTAAAGGCTTGCCTACCCGTCGGATTTCACTGAGCGGTTCGGCTTCCATTTTAAAGACATGTTCCAGAGCAGCCCGCACATAAAGTCGTTGCCCAACGCGCAGATGATGCGGGACTCTAGCGAAGAAGTCCACCAGTGCATTGTCATAAAATGGGAGTATCCACGGAGCATTTAGTTCATATGCACGTAGTTCCATTAGGATTAGCCGCCGTTGGCGGTTCTCAACATTCCAGCGGTCAATTAACCCGAACATGTCCTGCTGATCATCAAAATCAGCTGTAGTCTGGGCAAGGCTGTCAAATCGGCTGCTAGGGTCAATAGTAAGGACTTTGCGCAATAGATGATCAGAAAATGGATATCTGAAATGCCTGAGGTCAAGGAATCGGATCAGCTCGGCATGGTTGCGGACCAGCCCGGTATGTGGTGGCAAATGCCCACCCGAGATGAAATCCCCAGTATGTCCCGGTACAAAGGCTTCGTCCTTAGACCCTTGAAGATGGCGGGCGCCAGTGCCGCAAGTAAAGCGGGTCGTCATACCGACTTCGCGCACAGATTGTTCAAGAAAATCTGAGTTGAAATAGTCATGATTGATCGGAGCGATCCTGAAACTGCAATGCAGGGCCTCAGCGACCTTTGAAGCGACCCGCACCTCGGAATCTGTCTCGGAACCATATGCAATAGCAGAAACTGGTGGCATTTTAGGTTCTTGAGAAAACAGCGTCACCAGAAGTCGGCTGTCCAGGCCGCCTGATAGCGTCAAAACCGGCTTCACCATTTTGCGGTTCAGTAGCAAGGCTGCGTGTCGGGTGGCGCTGGTCAATACACTGGCCAGTTCATCCGAAGCGTCCTGTTCGGTCATTGGTTCGGGGTCATACCCGTAAACCCAATAACGCCGGGTTAGGAGACTTGTGCCTTCAAGGGTGGTTATTGCCCCCGGCGCCGCAGTGGTGAGGCCAGAGATAAGTGTTCGGTTTCCGGTGACATACCCGGTGTGCAGCAGATCTACCAAAGCCACAGGATCAATTTGCGGTTCGTTTGGCAAATGCGGGATGATCCGCCATGGATCATCCGCAACCGCGTATTGGCCATATTTGTTCAGGGCCAGATAAACTGGTCGGGTTCCATAGCGATCAGTGACGATATGCGTTTTTTCTGAGTCGTTCAGAACAGCTGAAAAACATCCGTTGAGCTCTAAGGCGGCGCTGGAAAGTTGATTGCGCCTCGTCGTCAGATAGAGCCCGATCTGGTCATCAATCAGGGTGGCGCCGCCTGGCCCAATCACATTGCCAACGGCCCAATGCCAGTCCCCCCCATTTGGGCTAATCTGCCCGGGTTCACGGCCTGTCCAAATGGCGCGATTTGTCATGTCTCCGCCTCCGGACGTTACGTTGATCCGGGGTTCTGATCAGCGATATAATCAAAGATCCGGTCCATCTGATATTCAGCTTTGTTTTTAACGTCTGGCAGACGCTCTGCGAGAGTTGTAGAGGCCTCAGCCCTGCTGTTCCAGGAGGTTAAAACCCCATCGATGCATTTTTCGGGAGAAGCGTGACGCGGATCAACAACGTGACGGCCCTGGCCGCAGGTCTCGAAAACACCGAGCGTTTTTTTGCTGTATGCGATCGCGGCCGTCGGTTTCCCCGAAGATAAGCCGGCAATTGTCGAGTGCATTCGCGTTCCGCAAAAGAAATCCAGTTGTGAGATGACCCATTTCATTTCCATCGCATCGTAATGCTGATCAAGGACAAAGAGTCGCTCGTTATTGGCCAAAGCTGCTGCTGCACTTCGGCAGGCGTCTGGATCGGATTCAAAATGCCCTTTGGCAGCCAGCACATGTGGGATCAAGACAATATTAGCATCCGTTTCGGTAAGCAGCCGAGACAGAATGCGGTGAACGATATCGCGATAATCACCCTTGAACCCGAATTGTCGCGAACCCTCTACACCTTGATTATAGATCAGGCCACTAACATTAATCCCGATCAAAGGCCGCGATCTTTCGTAAGCTATCCAACTTACCAATTTCTTGGGCAAATCCGCAGGTTTTCTGCTTGGTAGGGCAAAGGCGACGTCGACGCCAGTGTCGTGTCGCGCGGGATCTAGATCGGCCCCCAACAGATCTTTCAGCGTTTCAAAGCTTCGTGCGTCCCGCGCCCATGCCATGCCGCAGCGGCGCACAATTTCGCCAGCGATACGGTGTGCTCTTGGGGTGTCGAATGGGCCATAGGTCTGTGGCAGTAGGATCAAGGGCGTGTTCTGATTTAAAACCAGCTTCTTGGTTTGGGTTATGGCGTTGAATCTTTTACTGCCATAAATATCCGCAAAGCTATCACCTCCACTAATATCTAGAACGGCATCAGCTTGTGAAATTGCGCGCAAACCGGGGTTTCCTATCCCTCCCAAAGTTGCACTCAGGCGCATGTTGAGCAAACTGTCCCGGCGATAGTAACGGCGCGATAAATTTGCGCCGCAGCGAATAAATCGAAAAGGCTTACTGTCAAAATTGATCGTGTCGGTACGCGGTCCAGAGCCATAGTCAAAAACCGTAACATGTGCATCCGGGTGTCGGGTCGCAATGGCATGCATTACAGACAGGAATAAAGCTGATACGCCAAGATTTGCAGTATCTGGAGATGAGCCAAAAAGGCAAAGCCTAGTTTTCCTGGGGAAAGTGTTGTGCATTGCGTGTCTAGCTTTTTATTTGGTTTTTGTTTGGGCTTCGCCGAATGCGTAGCGCTCTGACGTTTTTTCCAGAGAAAATATGAAGATAGCGTCGTTTAGCATGTTGAAGGGAAGAACGTGTTCGTATTTTTGATCAATCCGCGACGTGAGCAGGCAAATGGCTTTGCCGAACTTATAGGGAACGGAAAGATTAGTAGTGGACAGATGAAATCCTACTTTCCAGACAGCGGCATTGAGCTGTCGTGGCAGTTCATGAAGTTTCTCCTGAAAACTGCGTATTTTTCCAGCGCGATTAGAGATTATTGAATAGGCTTCTTGACGAATTTTTGGTGACAACGCGCGTTCCTGACTGCTGAGCAAGAAGAGGATTGCACGTTTCTTTTGACCAAACATTGACCGAGGAATTCCGGCATCTTCTACAAGACGGCGTGGAACCGGTCTGTCATATTTCCCACCAACTCGATATGCGGACATTTCCGGGCTGTGTGCTATTTTTAATAGGTCTTCATGGCGTGTTCCCGCAATAAACGGTACGGGCGCATGAATAAAATCGTTCTTCAATCTGAATTCAGTCAGGCCCGACCCACTTGCATCCCCGCGTTTTATATCATCGCTTGGTGTATGGTCGAGACTCCAGATTCTACCACCGTTGAAGCCTGTGCTTAAGACTGTACCTGGCAAGTGTTCCGAGAAACCGGCAAGAACAGAGTCTCCACCACATCCGCTCGCGACAAATTCGGCTTCGGTAAATCCATTTAGATTTGTGGGCAACGCGCGAGGCAGAACTTTGCATGAAATTCCGAGCCGTTCTGCAATCTCGGCACCGGAATCTGACTCTCCATCACGAGAGGAGCTAATGGTGATTGACGACTTGCATCCCAGCGGCGCCGCAATTGCGGCACACGCAGTTGAATCGTATCCGGAGGATATCGTTGTTAATGCGTGATACTTACGCTTGCGGTCCTGGTCTGCGGCGTTTTTAAGAATCTTGTCGTAAGTGTCTGAGAGGTATGTTTGATACTCGTGAAAGGATGAGAACTTTGAAGGTTGGTGTTTGCGATGAAATTCCAGGTTCTGGGATTTTAGATCTAAAGATGCGTTACTATATGCCAATTGCTCTAAGCGCGTTTCTTCATCCTCATAAATGACCTGATCAAAGTCGTTTATACCTTTTATCACAGACGCATGTCTGGCAGAAATTCCAGTGCCTGGCCGAAGACGCAAACCGGATCGATTGCATAGATAGGCCAATGAATTGGAAGCCATCATACTCCCTGCGTGCCGAGCGAAATAGATTCTGTCCAACGTATGCGTTGGTGTCGAGAAATGAATCTGTCTATCAGTGCAGGTAAAACCGCTTCCAAAGAAGTTTTCCGCACTAGCATAGTCGAACTGAGGGAACGGCCCGTCCCAGGCACCTTCAAATACATGTAACCTTGTATGGTATTGTTGGGCCTCAACGCTTGGGCCCAAACAGGCCGTGACAGTATCACCATCGAACCCGACAAGCCAGGCCAGCGGAGGGAGTTCTTCAAATACTTGAATTTTCGTTCGATACATAGCCGCACAAATATGATCGTTACAATAAAGATTTAGTGGTTTACCTCTCCCAAGTTGTGCACAGTCGTGCAATGGCTGACAATGTTTTTCTTTTTATTCCAACGCTGTTCCCAGCTCGCCACATTGCAATTCAAGCGTCAAAACCTATCTAAGATGCGGGTTGGGTGTCGCCGTTTTCCGCTTTTGTAAGAGGCGGGGCAACTTGGGAAATCGACTGCTGTACTCATTAGTGGCACCAAAATCCGCTCTCAGAAATATTAACTTATGCTACGCTATTTTTGCATGCTCGTTTTCGAGGATTGAGTGCAGCGCGTCTGAGTAAGATTTGCATACTTGCTCAGCTTCAAAACGCCGAAAGTAGCCTTCAGTTTGACACTTCGCCAGCTCAGCCTTCATAGGCTCTTCGTTTTCAACCATCTGTCGTAAGGCTGCCTCAAGGCTTGGAACAGATTTGGGGTCGCAGCGAACACCGATTTCCCGACCATCAAAGAACCCATCCACGCCCCGCTCCTGCGAATAGAGAATAGGCAATCCGGCTGTCAGTGCCTCTAGGTAGACCATCCCGAAAGTCTCTCTCAGAGTTGGCAATAAAAACCCGGTGTATTCATTCAATCTGGTCTGAATTTCAGTATGAGCTATGGCACCTGTTAGGCGTACTTGGTCTGCCAGATCGTGCTTCTTTATTCGCTTTTGAATGGCCTGAATGTGATGGGGTTCGCCGCCTCCAACAATATCAAGTTGCACAATTGTTCCGGTGCTTTTGAGATTAGCAACTGTTGTAAGAAGATTGGGGATTCCCTTGAGACGCCATCCACTGAGATTGAATACGGTCACCAGTCGGCCATTGCCGCGTTGTGGAGGAATAAGGTTGGTGCTCTGGCTGATAGTTGGCAGAAGCAGTTTTTCAATATTTTCTGTTTCTAGAGTTTGATCAACGTAGCGTTCGATCCATGGTGTAACCGGAAGTAGTAGTCTGGCATCTCTAACCAGCCTCCGGTAGGTTCCACGCTTGTCCAACTTGGCACGAAGGTATTTCTGGTCCGTGTTTCCACGAATTGTGCAAATGAAAGGTACCCCACCTAGTACCTTTGAGACGCGTTGTGCCACCAGCCCCTCAATCGAGAGTTTATGGGCGTGAAGTATATGGACGTTTGCATTGGTGTTGCGAAGGTCGGCCGTTATCCAATCCGCCAATTTAGAGAGGAAAGTTTCCAAGAATATGCCAAAGGGTGGCGCTCGGTAGCAAACTGTAATGACGTTGTTTCTTCGATCAACTGATTGCACGCCACCAACTCCGGATTGGCGATTAATGGAATAAATCAGATGTTGGAAGCCTTTTGTATTACGCAAAAGGTTTTGGATCGCCTGAGTTTTCTTATTAGAGTACTGATCGGGGTAGTCGGCGGTTATATGAAGGATTGTCTTCACGAGTTTCGGCCCTGATTATTGGTACTCTTGGATATAGAAGTATTACACATTTTAAATTTTTCTAAACGTCCACTTATTTGTACAGTTTCGCAGTCGCGAACGCCGTGGGCAGACAGCGCAGTCAAGGCAGGAGAATTTTGCCGCCAAAAACCATTTGTTTGCAAACAGAAAATATGATGTGCAGCTTGACTTTGAATTTACACTCTGATTTTGGTCAAAAACTAACCCGGTATAGATCTATTGCGTAAGCCTTGTTGACAATTGGCGCAAACATAGGTGGATATATATGTTCTCGGTGAGGCCGGGGAATTTTTCTAAAACCCTGTCATATTGCGTGGCAGTTATTCAAGCACATTGGGTTTATTGAATGAAGTGCGGGTCGATCAAGTTGCGCAGGTGGACTAGAAATCGGTCGATGGCGGTTCGTATCTTGAGTGATTTGCGCATGAGAATAACCGGCAGCCCAACCTGATTAGGTGGCTTGCCACTGAAAATCGTTCGAAACCTAGCAGATCAGTTGATTTCCCGACACTATCTTGGGTAAATTAGGCAATCCGGTCGAATTGTCGAGTAGATGGATATTGGTCGTAAGCCACTCCTGAGTGGGCAACCGCGTGTCGCAGACCCCATTTCAGCGCCTGCTGCCAGATTGTGAGGTTTGCTTCAGCGCGCTTGTGGGGGCGATCCCTCAAAGCCACCATGAACAGGGGGTAGGGGATTTACGCCCATTTTGCCGGGCTTCTTGCTCATAAGGTATCGCTTGCGTAATGCACACAACCCCAGAAACGGAAGGGCAATAAACAGAATACTAGACAATCCGGCTAAGACATACATTGCCAGAGCAGTTACTATGCCGTACCCGGAAATCAGAGTTGCCACAGCTACTATACTACCCGTTAAAACGGCTAGTATGAGAATCCCCATAACAACATCCTCTCTATCTGTTCAGACTTTAATTCCACAGCCCAGGGTAGAGCAATTTTGGAAGACGTCTAATGAAAAATAGTTACATTGATGTGTTGAGCGGAATCCTGAGCAGTGGTGATGCGCAGGGTTGAGGCCGTAATATCAAAAGGGCCGCCAAAGGCGACCCTTCGAAAAGCGAACTTTACTTTAACTCATGCCATCTGGCGGCGCCGGCGCAGAAGGGTCAACCCTCCCAATGCCCCCAGTAGCATTAAGCCCGCCGCAGGAATTGGAACCGGAGATGCCGTAACCAAATTCTGACGGTGGTGGTAGTTCTTATTTTCCAAGAAGCTCAGATCCCATTTTTTGTCTCCGGCATAAGCACTTGCAGCCGCTAGATACTGGTTTGCCAGTTCAACCACGTTTGAATTCCCCCAAGCTGTGAAGGAGCCGGCATCAACAGTGTTGTCATCGTCATAAATGATATTCCAAAGCGCGACCTGAATTGCGGCCGATGTTTTCGTATCGTCAGTCGCGAGCTGGGAAGTGTATACGGCGTCGAACAGGGATTGGACGCGGTGTATCGCACCGTTTGCAATCAGGTTTAGATTTTCAAACGGAGTATTGGTCACGCTGTAGTGATTGTATCGTCCGTAAGGAGCGTAAGATGCCAAATCCAAGCAAAACGCAACAAAATTTCCAAACACATTGTTCGGAGCGGGTGTTCTGTCTTTGAGAGCAAACGCGCCTGCAGCAACGCTACTGTAGGAAACGAGTCCATCTGCTTCGACCCCCAAGTATTCATAGGCGCCCGCAGCCGGTCCTCTCATCTTTACAGTCAGAGCAGATGCCGCACCACTTAAGGCCAACGTGGCAACAGCTGCAGTTGCTATAAGCTTTCTGAGTCTCATTTCAAACGTCCCACCACACCACAAAAATTGTTAACGGCCACAATACGACCACATAGGATTAGAATTCGCGCAGTGTAAGATACCTTTTTTTTTATTATTTTGGAAGGTTTTCTGAGATTTCGACAAATTTTCGACAAAATTCTTTTGTTTCAGCAGATATATACGCTCGAACTAGCCCCTTTACGCGTATATATTTTCCGAAATCAACAAAAAATAAAGCTTTAACGCCTTTGAAAAGCCCAGGGGTCTTTGCGATTCTTTTCTGCAAGGGTTGCAACTTTGGCGATTGATTGCCCCAGATTTGGAGGCAATCAATCGCCATCATACAATATCTGCATCCCACACAGCTCCTCATATTGGCGTGAATCGTTGAAGCCGGCTCATGTTGTGGCGCGCTAATTTCTTTATTTGAGCTCACGTGGAGACATTGGCTCCAATAATTGGACAAAAGAGAATTTTGGGGGCTTTGTGCTGAGTTTGGAAACGCACTATTTCCATTTCTCCTGATACAGGTTCTCCCAGCAAACAACTCCCTATTCGAAGTTGCTACATTTACACTCATAAGAGCCGTGATTTTGAAAAGGGGCTTTATTGGAAGCAGTGGGCATGCCAGTCTGGTAATAATTTTGGTAAATCTGTCAACATTGAATGAGGCGTTTAGGTAGTGATTTCCGTGCGTTGAGCCAAGGGTCCTCATCCGCTGTTATTTTGTGTACGACCTACATCTCTTCCAAACAGAAATTAACCCGCGACCCCTTTTGAATTGAACCGCGCAGCTGCGGGCAAACTGGCCGTTGTCAGAAGCGCGGGTGAGGAGAGCTGGACAGGAAATATGAAAGATACGAGAATGAATAAACCCGAGCATGCAGCAGTACTGTCTCGCAAAGTGCTGATCGTGGTCGAGAATCTTCCTGTTCCTTTGGATCGGCGAGTCTGGCTGGAAGCAACGACTTTGGTAGCCCATGGCTATCAGGTCAGTATCATTTGCCCATCAGGCCGCGGTTGGGATAAGGAATATGAAGAACTTGAGGGTGTTCACATATACCGATACCCCGAGCCGCCCGAAGCACATATAGGAGCCGTCGCATACGCGCGTGAATGGGGTGGTGCGCTATGGCATATGTTCCGCCTGGCCAAGAAAGTCTGGCACGAACGAGGGTTCGATGTAATCCAAGGATGCAATCCACCAGACCTGATTTTTCTTTTAGCGTGGCGATATCGGCGACGCGGAGTCCGCTATCTTTTCGACCACCATGATGTTTGTCCGGAACTGTTTGAAGCAAAGTTCAACAAGAGAGGCCCCTTATATCAGGCGATGCTGTTTCTTGAACGTCAGACTTTCCGCGCAGCGGACGTATCCATCGCAACCAACGAGAGTTTCCGGGAAATCGCTATACGACGAGGGGGTATGGATCCCGAAAACGTGTTCGTGGTTCGGTCTGCTCCAAAGATTGAAAAATTTCGGCTTGGCCTGGGAGATTCCAAAGTACGCACTAAGGCCAAGACATTGATGGGCTATGTTGGCGTGATTGGACAGCAGGAGGGCATGGATCTTCTGGTGGCCGCAGCTGATCATCTGATACGTAATTTAGGCTATCAGGATGTTCATTTTATGATCGTCGGCTTTGGCCCCCATTTACCCGAAGTGCAGCGGGATGTAGCTGAGCGTGGGTTGGATAAGTATTTCACATTTACCGGCGCGCTTTATGGCAATGATCTGCTGCGGGTGCTCAACAGCACTGACATTGGCGTCAGCCCGGACCCAAAGAATGCAATGAATGATATCTCGACTATGAATAAGGTAATGGAATACATGACACTTGAAAAACCGCTGGTTCAGTTCGACTTGAAAGAGGGGCTGGCGTCAGCTGGTGAAGCGTCACGCTATGCCAGAGCCAATGACCCCAATGATTTTGCGACCCAGATTGCTTGGTTGATAGACCATCCCGATGATGGGAAAGAGATGGGTCGGAAAGGCCGCCAGAGGGTGCTGAATGAACTCAGTTGGAACCATTCCGTACCACATCTTCTGGCATCCTATGACCGCGTGTTTCGGCTGATCAAGGGTGGACCTGCATAGAACATCTAGGACAGTGCATTACATTGGCACAAAACGCGGCAACCAACTCATGCTGCTGTTCATGAATTCGAGCAAACGGGCATCTGCATCGGCTTCGGTTTCATCCGATGCGATAGGTGTGGCGTAGCGAACCAACGCGCCGTCGGTGCGGCCTATTGTGATGCTATCTATGACAACACCCATCTTGGCCTGAAAGTCATTGGTCTGACGCTTGCCGCGCTGCTCAAACCAATAATAGACCAATTGCTGGTGCAATCCTTTCTGAATGACTGCGCGGTTAACCTCAAAACTGCCGTACTCCTCCACGCTTGGTGACACTTCATAGGTATCCAAGCTGAAAATTTCCCAACCACCCACAGGTAGGCACACTTCTGGGGAATGAATACCCGAACCTTCAGTTTGTTTATCATAGAAAGCTACGAACATATTGATATAGCTGGGCTCGCCAGGGCGGGCATAAGTGGCGTTGAGATAGTCGCTGGCCCCCAGCACGCGCTCCACTTTGGTCTCCAGCTGCGCGGTTGACCCGGACCATTCGCCAAGCTGACGTGGGAACAGAGAGAACGGGTCACGCTCTATCGGCCGGACGTCAGGTTCCGGCTGTAAGGCCCAGACCGCCGATATGGCCAATGTCAGCAAGGCTGCCGATGCTAGAGCAGGGGAGGGGCGGATCGCTAGAATCTGCACCGCAATCCGACCAAATCCATGTGTATCAAGATCGATCGCTTCGGAAAGTGGCTTCGGGTCCGGTTCCAACCACTGCAGCGCTACTGCCATGGCGAACAGGATTGCGATACAGATCAAAAAGACTACCCAACCTTCGAAGAAGTGCAGAAACCCTTCGGCGGCTTCGATTCCATAGCTATCCACAAGGATTCCGATAATTCCGATCCTGATCGAATTCATCAATATAGTCAGTGGTACGGCTGCCAACAGCAGCACCAGTTTGTGCCAGATTGGCCCGCGATAGAGCAGGGCGAATAGATAGGAGAAGCTGAGGATCGGGAACAGGTAGCGCAGCCCGGAACAGGCCTCAGCGACCTGCAGTTTATAGACGCCCAGATCGATCACATTGCCTTCGAGAAACACGGTCACGCCCGCCAGATCGACCAGCCAGACGCCGATTGCCGAAGACACCCATTGTAGGAATATCGTCAGTTTCCAGTACAGGAATTGCGGCAGCGGTAGCATGAATACCAGATGTATCACCGGCAGCTGATGGTGCCGCCCGCGCTTCCAGCCGAAGATGGTCAGAACTACGCCGCCCACCCAGATGATCATGGCATATGTCACGATGTCTGGAATGCGGGTTAGATTGCCGAAGATCGCCAGCAACAGGGCCAAAAAAATGACGACGATCCCGGGCCAGCGGTCGGTCACGTGTAAGGCAGGGGGCGGCATCCGGCGCATTTCACGCAAGAAAAGATACAACGAAATGACCGGGATCAGCGGGCCATGGCTGTACTCCGGTGTCGTCCATGCCTGCCCCAGTGATACAAGACCTATCCAGAAGATCGGAACAGATCCGGCCAGTAGCAGCAAAAACCACGCTAGCCCTGCCGGGTTAATGGTGGGCAAGTCGCGAAAGATCGCGTGAAAAGCGCGTGTATCAGCCATAAAAACTTGCCACTCTCAAACCAATAAAAGGATACCGGGAAACAGGTACGCTGCGGATTTACAGGAGCCTATCACAAAGTTGCTCAGACAAAAATTCAGAGATGACGTGTGATCAACGCGTCGTGAAGTTTCGCGAAAGCGTGAAGAATACCTCGTTGGAATGTGTCCGCGGAGTACTTTCGGATTCGTAGTTTATGTACTCGTAACCGACCGAGAAGTCCCAATCGGCCGTCAGACTGCGTACATATGTAGTGCGGAACGTCCCTATCTTATTGTTTTCTGAGCTGTTGTTGCCAATCGAGGACACACTAGCATAGTCGAGATTAAAGGCTACGCTTGACAGTGAATTGATCGTGACGTCATAGCCTAGGAATGCGCGGGAACGGCGGGTTTCTTCGCTGCGGCTGTTGGTTCGGTAACTGCGATCAAACCCGACTGCCAGTCTGGTACGTGACCGTTCGTGAGTATATAGAAAGTTGCCGATCGGATTGGTCTCGCCCAGCGGTCCGCGAGTAAGCCCCAAACCAGCCTGAAGCCCGCCTAGCGGCAATTCAAGGGCGCGCTCGAAAAGAGCCGTGTTACGGCGCCCGTTGGTGGTCAAATCTGAACTCAGTTCGACCCCGGCACTTCCATTGGGCACTTCGCGAAACAGACCCAGACCTCCAACCACTCCGCGCTCCCGAGTATCGAGTCCGAACTCCTGAGTTTCATCGATATCCGTATAGCCGATCGTAGCTTCAAGCAGGGTCGCCGGATCAATGTCATACGTTAGTGAGAAGTTCGTAAATTTGCTGGTACGATTTGTGCCTTCCTCATCCTCCGCTTCATAGTCTTCGTGCGCAAAGCTCAACCGACCTTCTAGTACAGGCGAAAATCTGAAGCGCCCAAATGCCTCATTAAAGATTGTCTTACGGCCAAAAAGAGAAGGATCAGTAGTATCGTCGTAATCAACACGTAGATAATCTGAAGACAGGCCGATGCCGAATGGATCGTTCACCCCGGTTTCAAATTCAAACCCCGCTCTGGCCGTTTTGCGGGTCCCGTCGTCCAGAATGAGTTCATCATCAGGACCCTCAAAATCTTCGTCGATGCGGCGCAGCGGGTCTGCAAAATTCAAATCGATTTCACTATAGCCCAGATTTAGATCAAGCAAACTGTTGGTTCCAAAGCGACCGTAATTCAACCTTGCAGAAGGCGAATCAAACTCGAACTCGTTGGATTGCTGGGGCACATCAGAAAACCGAAAAATACCGCTTAGCCCCAGCGACAGCCGGTCCCGAGGAGTTTCTTTCAACAAGTCGTAGGTCAGCGTATTGTCCCATAGCGTAGTGGTTCCCGGCGATGGCTCATCCAACCCAAAATTGTCATTCATCCGCAATGATGAGGAAATACCAAAGCTTTGTACTAAAGCCTCAGCCACGGCGTCCTGTGAAGTGGCCGGGCGAGTGACTGCGGCACTGGCACAGACTGCCATAACGACGCCAACTGTTCTGCAACTACTCATCCTCATTAGATTAACCGCCTGTATTATTTGATCCCAATCTTTAACGCTGTTCTTGATGAAAATCATGCATGAAGCGCGTTGTACTCACACCCGTTTAGCCGGGCGTAACACCAAAACCACAAAAGCCGGAAGAATTCTGCGGTTCAGATAGGCCGCGATAGGTTATCGTTCCTACTTAAAACGCGCAGGGTTAGACAATTTCCGTTAACTTTGACCACAATAATTTGTAATCCCTAGAGTTTAGAAATGCTTTTTTTTGCAGGAAGAACGTTATGAGTGTCTCTGTTTCGGTTATTCTCCCTTCCTATGGCCGCCCTGACAGCCTCAAAGTGGCGTGCGAAAGCGTGCTGTCACAAAGTTATCGGGATCTAGAGCTGATCGTTGTCGATGATGCATCGGAAATTGATCTGCGACCGATTGTCGACGCCCTTAATGACGACCGGGTTCGCTACGTTCGGCACGAGGTCAACGGAGGGGCTTCCAAAGCACGCAATACCGGGCTGAAAATGGTGCGAGGCCAGTTTATTGCTTTTCAAGACAGTGATGACATGTGGCTGCCCGGGAAATTGGAGCGGCAGATCGCGATGTTTGATACTTTGCCTGAGGGCGTTGGGGTCGTAACGGGCTCCAAGATCCTTTACGGACGCGATCAATTTCATAACTACGGCCCCGGAAAAGTCACTTGCGCACCACCGCCGGGACGACAGATCAAATTAGACGAGGATCAGGTGCGAGGTTTCTTTATCAGAAACCGGATAAGCTTGCAGAATACGGTTTTCCGTCGCGATTGTTTCCCAGACTCCGAATGGTTCGATCCCTGCGCAAAAGCAAACGCTGATTGGGAATTTACTGTTCGCTTGGTGCAGCATACGAAAGTTTACGAGGATCTTGCGCCCGTCGTACTCAGTTTTATTTCTAAAGACAGTATTTCGCTTAGTACGCGCAAGAAGGCCCTTGGGATTCTCCGCATCCTTAAAAAAAACCAGAAAGTGCTCACCTTATATCCAGATGTTCATGCCGGTATACTGCTTTTGCTCGCTCAAGGGCTGATACCATTAGGTAGGAAACGGACCGCTTTGGGATTGGTCCGCAAAGCTCTTTACGTTGATCCCGGAAAAACGCTAAGGACCGTTGTAAAGAAAGTTCCCAGGTTTCTGCGGCAACGGCTGCCGTTTTAAACTGAGTGACCCGGGTCAATTATTCCACAAGAGTTGACCGGACAGCGTTTTTGAAGCAAACGATTGAGGCGATCGAACGCTTTCTGGGCTAAAGTGCTGGAATGCCGGATATCTTCAATTGTGCCTCCGATGTCTCTTTGTCGAAGGTAACCGGGGCAGGCTCATGCCGGATTGCTAAGGCTGTGTTAGGAGCGGTACTAGGGTCTGGACACATAGCCAATAGATGACGGGTTGCAGTTAAGGCGATGTCTGAGAAGTAGACCTTGAAACATCTGTCATATCGCGTTGCAACACGCCGCCAAGTCTTGAGCCTTCCGAACATAATCTCAACCCGGTTGCGGCGCTTATATCGCCGCTTTTCGTATTTGACCGTTGTATTGTGCCGCTTACGGCCTAGGATACAGGCACGTATCCCTTTGTCTTTCAACGCTTCTCTGAGCCAGCCGGCGTTATAACCGTGATCCCCGAGCAACCAGTCCAATTTTGACGAACTACCTAGATGGGTACGTGCTCTGACATAGTCGCCGACCTACCCGACAGCCACGAATAGGTTCAAAAGGCGTCCTTGACTGTCGCAGACAGCGTGCAGCTTGTGTTCATACCGCCCTTGGTGCGGCCATTCAGACGTCCGCCCCCTTTTGACGCCCATATTGGTCACCGCTCGTTTTTGAGCCGTGAAACACGCGGTGCTGCGGAGATCAATGGATCCTGAACCTAGGATTGAAAATGCTCCTTCGAACAGTTTGTTTATCCAACCTTTATTCGAACAGGCGTCGTTGCGGGACGACGACGACGTCGCCGGGGATCAGAACAGTGCTGCCTCCGACGCTGGGCTTCTTGCCTGTGCGAAAATAGTCATAGTATAGGACTTGATTACGGCGCCGCAGTTCGATGCGTTTTCCAGCGGCAAATGGGGTCAGGCCACCAGACTGAGCCAAGGCCTGTAATAGCGTTGTTCCTGGTCTTGCCGCGATCAGTCCTGGCGCGTTGACCTCGCCCATGACATAGATGTCATCCGTGACAGGTGCAATTTCCGGGCCCGGAAACTCAGGCAGCGCAGTGGCCGCCACAGCAACATATACATTTGGCCTAGCCGCGAATTGTGGGGCTAGCCCCGATGTCAGAGCATCCCGGACCGAACTGACAGACCGGCCTCCGGCCTGAACTGTTCCTACAAATGGAAAGCTCAAAGACCCATCGGGCAGAACCAGAACTGTACGGTTGAGGCTGGGGTCCTCCAAAACCTCAACCTGAAGTGTGTCGCCAGGCGAAATCCGATAGCCGCCCTGAGCTTGAACAACACTCGCCGAGAGGATCAAACCTAGAAGGCCTATTAATGTTCGTAGCATCTGTTAAGTCCTCTAAAAATTGAACTTCTTGTTGAGCTTAGCGTGGAAGATGAGGTCATGTAAGCCACCTGTGGAGCGAAGGGGCAGTGCTGTGGTGAAATTGTGCCGCATTCAGAATCAGTTATCGCCTTCGACTTGTGTGAGTAGATCTGCAATTGTTTCCTTTACTTTTTGCGCCAAATCTTCGGGTATTTCCAGATCAGCAACCTTTTCCAATGTTGCGCGTGCCTCTATGTTGCGGTTGAGCACGGCATAGGTGGCACCGAGGTGGTACAGCACCGTGGGTTCCTTGGGCAGTTGCCGAGCTGCAAATTCCAAGTGTTTCACTGCCACCTCATATTCCCCTCGCCGATAGGCAATCCAGCCATAAGTGTCGCTGAAATGCGGCACCGGACTGTTCCGCAGGCGGCGGGCAATGCGATAGGCCTGGTCAAGGCTTTCTGCATCATCCCGACCCGTGACCAGCAGGCTGGCAAGGTTGTTAGCAACAAGCGTCGAACTACTATTGGCCTTATATAGAGCTTGGTAAACATCGATTGCGCCCTCAATATCGCCCTGCGCCTCAAGCGCACTGGCCTGAAACCAATTTAGGTCCGCACTATCTGGGAAAACGGAAAGTGCTTGATCCAAGACCCTGTTTGCCTGCTCTGTATCGGTTCCGGCAAGCAAGACATAAAGCGCCATCCACGTCCGTTCGCTCTGAGGATTTTCATCGAGAAGCTCCTGATAAGCAGCAACGGCCTGATTCTTCTTTCCCATACCGGCAAGGATCGAAGCCTGAAGGAAACGCAACAGAAAATCAGTTGGCGAAAGCTCCAACGCTTGCTCGAGATACGCCAGCGCTGCGTTCAGTTCACCGTTGCGCACATGGGTTCGCACGGTTCCGATTTCGGCCATATAGTCGGGCCCGCTGTTTCCGGCGGTCATGTCTTCAAGATAGACCAGCAAGTCATCTTCTCGGCCCTGAGCGGCAATCAGATTGGCGGTGAGAACCCGGGCCTGTTGTTGAGCTGTCTCATTTAGAGCCTGCAACCTGTCGATAGCGACTTGGGCCTGTCTCCAGTTCTTCTGATGAATCTGAGCTTGTCCAAGAAGCATTAGCAGTTGAGTATTGTTCGGCTGGCGGTCAAGCGCCTCGATCAGCACACTTGCTGCGTGATTGTATTGACCCTCATCTGCCAGAAACTCTGCATAATTCAATGCTTCCGCTGGCGCACTCCCCGATGCTTCAACAGCCAGTAACAGCATGTCGGCCATCAGGCCCCGGTTCCCGTCACGTTCATGCGCGCGGGCCAGCAAGGTCAACAACCCGGGGTCTCGGGGATTGTCACGGAGCGTTCCGCGTAACAGGACAATAGCCTCTCCCGTGTGATCTTCTTCGATCAACCAGGCTGCCTTGGCCTTGGCCGCGCCCGCGTGGCTGGAATCTCCGGCCAAAACCTCTTCAATATATATGCGGGCGTCAGCTTGGTTTCCCGTTTCGATCAACATATGCACAAGCACCATTTTGGCATCGTTCAAATCTGCAGATGGTTCGGAACTGCTGACAACAGATCGCAGATCGGAAATAGCGGTCTCACGATCACCGGCTTGAAACAACTGACCAGCGCGCAACGCCTGATAAAGTGGCCGACGGGCTAAATCTTCAGTAAGCATTTTATCTACTTCGGAAATGGTCGCCTCAGGGCCCTCGATCGTAGCCAGAAAGCGCAGCAATGCCATCCTGTTTTGCGGATCCTCCTCAGCGGGGTCGATACGCTGGCGTAGAAATTCCTCTGTGGCATCCAGATCGTTTCGAGAAATGTACCAATCAATTAAACTTTCTTGAATTGTTTCGTCTTTTGGGAATCGCCGCACCATCTCCTCAAGCGCTGCGCCAATATAGTTAGTTTTGTCGAGCTTGTTCAGAACGCCAAGCCGCAGGTTGTAAAACCCACGCGTTTCCGGAGAGACAGAGATGGCTGCATTCAGCGCCTCAAGCGCCGCAGGCCACTTTTCCTGCCGAATCCACTCATTCACCACGACAAAATGTGGAATCACCAATTCAGGTGCTTCGGTTGTCAGCACTGCTCCCTGTTCTGCTGCCGCTTGGATGGCGGTTTCTTCATCTGCGGCGATGGCATCGCGATAGGCGATACTTGTCAGAACTGCCCGTACGATCGGATCCTGCGGAGCCTGTTCGGCAGCCGCTTTTATATGGCGTTCGACCTCTGCCCAATCTCCGGTCAATGTCGCCATCTGCGCCAGAGCACGGCGACCTTCAAAATTGTCGGGGTATTGCTCAACCAGCCTCAGATACTGACTATAGGCTTCCGAAACATCACCGGCGTCATGGCGCATTTTCGCATAGGCAAGCCGTGCCTCCTTATGCATGCCGTTCAGCTTGAATACGTTGCGAAATTCGACCGCTGCGCGGGCGACATCGCCATTTTCCAGGTGCTCAAGAGCGGTCTGATAGTGCTGCTCTGCCCGTTCTTCTGCGGAATCGCATGCAGCCAGAAGAAAAAGGGCAAACCCAAAGGAAACGCCCCTGACAATCTGTTTTGTCATCGTTGATTTCCAAACATCCTGCGAAAGATGACGTGGTTCCTTTGCACTCTGTTCAAGAAAGTTCTGCGTCCTTAATACCCCGTGCACCGCAAAACAACCGATGTGGTGCGCATTAGAATGGATAGGTCTTTGCCCGGCGACAATTCCGCAAGGTAGCGAGTGTCGTATTCCGCACGGGCGGCAAAACTGATCATGTTACGATCAGAAACTTGCCAGGGGCCCGTAATACCAGGGCGCAGCTTGAAATAGGCCTGACCCGGGTAAATCGCCTTCTGTTCTGTCATCATCGGACGTGGCCCAACAATAGACATATCTCCTCGCAGTACATTCCAGAGTTGAGGAAGTTCGTCCATTGACGTGCGGCGCAACAGTTTGCCAATACGTGTTATGCGCGGATCATTCTTGAGCTTCTGATCGCGTTCCCATTCGATACGGGCCTTTGGATTTTCAGCGAGATAAGCCGCCAATCGCTTATCGGCATTCAGCACCATGGTGCGAATTTTGAACATGCGGAAAGTCTTGCCATCCCGTCCAACTCGCTCCTGGATAAAAAACGGGTTTCCTCCGTCGCGCATGACAAGTAGGGCCATTATAGCAATGAAGAATAGCGAGATTGGCGCGGATACAGCAACAAAAAGTATGTCGACTAACCGTTTCCCCCCCAGAGAGTAATAGGTTTCTTGTTTACACTGGCCCTCAAGCGAAACCACATCAGCTTCACTGGCCCCCTTAACGTAACTCGTCATAATCAATCGTACTCCGGCATTAACATCACCGCACAAATTGCGGCCTGCCCACTCTCACCTCAAAGGCCACACAACTTTGGCCTCAAACACTGCTGCCCAAATTATAGGGCTTTCTAGTTAAACTATGCCATTTTTTTATCCGATTCCCGCCACAATTCAAAGAGAATATCAGGCGCAACTATTATGAGAACGTCGGTAAGTGAGTGCGCGCCCATACATTTGGCACTGCCTCTCCTCTCTTGGCGGTTGATTGGACAATTAGCCATCACGCTCTTTCATAGGCGCAAGCCTTATCGACTCCAATCTCCCTCTGCGCGTAAAGATCCGGGGGTGAGTATCACCTGTAGCATTCTGCGCGAGCGATAGAGGCGAATTCTCGTCATGCACAGAAAGGCCAGACCTCTTTCCTGAGCGCCTTGCACACGATCCGAAAACAGTACCGTGCCCAATTCACCCAATGGAGACCCGGCAACCGCGACAGCTCGAAATAACCAACGCAGCTTTCCGAAAGATTTTCCGGTGTAGTCAGAATAGTCATGGACAATATGCCGATCCCATTTCCTTGTCAGCTCCGCAAAGGACTTCCGGGCAGGGTGATAGACGACCATGTCTTCAACATAAATCGTGGCGTAACCTCGCGCATTTGCGCGCAATCCCCATTCCCGGTCTTCAGCGACTCCCAGTCCCGCGAAAGGGCCGACCGTGTCGAATACTTGCCTGCGCATGGCAAGATTGCCGGTGCCGGAATAACCTTGGGCAATATATTTACGGTTACGGTAGGCGTAGATACGTTCGTATGGCTCCAGAAAAGTAGGGTTCCCGGGTGTAGCGTACTGTACTTGTGCATCACCGCCGGCAATCTGCGTTTCGGGATTTTGAAACACTGTTTCGATCACGGAAAGCCAATTGCTCTGGGCATGGCAATCAGCATCGATGAAGGCCAGAATGTCCCCACGTGCCTGCGCCACACCGAGGTTACGAGCGGGGCCTGGACCGGGCGTTTTCTGCTGGAGAAGCCGCACACCGGGAAAGTTGCTGCTGACATCCTGTGGCGCCCGTTCAGAGCCGTTGTCCACAACCAGAATTTCCACATCCGATTGCAAGTTTTGCTGCTGGCGCAGGCTGTCCAGACAAAGGCCCAGATATTCCGAGTGATTGTAATGTGGAATGATAACGGAAATCAGCATCGTGTCTTCTCAAAGAGATATCCCACCGCGAATAGAGGTCGGGGAGGGAGCGAAGAATCCGTCCGAAGCCACGAATGTAATTGCACCTGTATTTTCGTAGCTAATTTCCCTATCATCAGGGGCATCCATCCATCCCACAACACCAATCATACTTTGTTTCTCTATTAGTCGCGAAAATCAAAAATCTCTGTCGGCATCCACAAGTGAAATAGGTTCACTGGCAAGAGTCTAGCCGAGAAATCTATAAATGGTTTCTCAGTTTCCACTGTCCCCATTTTGTTAATAGTTTTAAAATTCTCGGCATATTGTTTTTGGTCGTGGGCTGTGTGAATGCTCAACCCCAGAACAAAGAAACAACGTGTGCCGATTCGCCGGGAGTTTCGGGCGTGACTTTGCCGCCGTCTGCGCCGGCGGTCGTGCGGCCGGTTGCATTGCTTCTCCATTGGAACCGTGTAAGCGGTTCATCTTGCTGAACCTTAGTCATATCATTGTGGTCTAATCCATTTCCAGATGCGAATGGCTTCATCTCCCGGGTGACGATTGCCCTGATCACTGGTAAACCGGTTTGGGCAAGACTACCCTCCAGCATCAGTTGCTGAAACAGGTGAGGCAAAACCTAGCAATAAGGCCGATTTCAAGCCGCTGGAGTGTTCACGACTATGATGCTCAAGACGCGCTGAATGACAAAGGGATATACACTTGCATCCACGGCTGAAGGCAATGCGAAACGACAAACATCAATACAAGCGGCGTAGCCACCTTAAGGTCATGCTTGGCAGGCATAAGGATTGGAGGTGCGTGTCGGCCCGCTATGACCACTGCTCAAAAGTTTCCTATTAGGCTCCAGACTCATTGATTTACAGCCAGAATAGGACGGTAGCCGCGAGAGCGATGGCCGACAGGAAGACCTTTGGGGATCTATCATAGCGGGTAGCGACACGCCGCCAGTCCTTGAGGCGTCCGA